>JAITEZ010000256.1 GCA_031281735.1 Deltaproteobacteria bacterium
CTGCTCGAAAAGCTCGGTCCCCGCGCTGATCTGCAGCGGCGGGAGGGCCGTGAAATAGAAGAGCGAGAGAAGCAGTCCGGCAACCGCGACCGTGTCCCAGACTTTCCCGCGGCCGGCCCCCGGGGCCGTCCCCGCATCCGGATCCGGACACGGCCCGGTGACCTGCTCCGGAGCCGCTCCGGCGGCGGGTGCCGGTTCCGGCCCTGTGACCGGCCCCGAACCCGGCCCGGTGACCGGCTCCGAAGCCTTTCCCGGGGCGGGCCCCGAGGACGGTTCGGTCTGGGATCCGGTACCCGTTCCCTGCCCGGGGGCCGCCGCGGGGCCCGGCGCGCGCCCGGCGACGCGTGCCCGTATCGCCAGCCCGATGCTTAAGGCGATCGCGGCCGCGTAAACGCCCGTCGCGAACAGGCGCCTGTCGATGATGTAGACGCCACGCTGATTGAGGACGTTGCAGGCCTCCAGGGAGAGGCCCGCCAGGAGCAGGCCGAAGCAGGACACGGCCAGGGGGGGCAGCAGGCCGCCGACGCTCTCCGGCCCCGCGTGCCTCAGGGCGGCCAGGACGGCGGGGAGCAGGATCGCGAAGGCAGCGGCGAAACGGAAGACGGCCACGAACCCCAGCGGGGTCGGGGGGAGCAGGAACGAGACGAAGAGGGCGGCGGAGAGGGAGGAATAGACGGCGAGACGGAAATGCGCGAAAGGCAGGAAGGGGCGCCTGAGGTAGAAGAGGGTGGCGAGGACGATGGCGAGTGGCACTGACTGCAAGGCGTATCCCGCCAGGACGGGCTGGAGATCCAGGAGATTGTACTTGTTGAAGACGGCGACCGCCGTCAGGGCCAGGGCGTTCAGGGATACCGCGCCGAGGAAAGAGAGCGCGGCCTGCCTGTCGCAGTCCCCGCCGGCCGCGCGGCCCGCGCCGGCGGTGATCCACCTGCAGCAGGCGACGCCCGCCAGGAAGCAGAGCGGGAGAACGAGAAGGCAGTATATGGTGAACAGCCTGATCAGCAGGCTGGGATCCACGGCCCCGAAGGGCGGCGCGGCGGAGGCGAACTCCCGCAGCGCGACGCTCCCCATGGTCGCGTTGCCGAAAACGCGATCGAAGCCGCGCACGCCTATCAGGTACTGGAAGGCCACCGGGTTGAAGAGCATGGAGAGCAGGGCGGCGAAATACACGGAGGTGACGGCCGTGGGACGCCAGCCGTCGAACAGGCGCTTGAGGGATGCCATGGAACCTTGGGGACTCCTTCGGATATCGGAAGCACGGGACGGGATGGCGGCGGCGCGGGTCGGGAAGCCGGGCGAGGGCCGCCGGCCGCGGGAGGCCGCGTCCGGGCGCGCCAGATGGACTGGCCCGGCGTCCCGGGCGGCGGGTACCTGTCAGGGACTGTACCTGCCCAGCATGGTCCTGAAGAGGGTGCAAAGCAGGCTCCAGTTCCCCCGGAAGAGGCTGATCTTGGTGGGCGTCCTGCCGCCGGCGGGATAGGAGCGGGTTACGGGGATCTCGCAGGTCCTGAGTTTCAGCTGGCTGGCCCGGACGGAGAGATAGGCGAGAAGCTCGTACGAGGCGAACACGTCGCGGAACGGCTGCACCTGCGGATGGGAGATATACCTGCGGGAGTAGGCGCGGAAGGCGTTGGTGGTGTCGGTGAACCGCTCCCCGGCGGCCAGGCTGATGGCCGGGGCGTGAATCAGGCGGACGGCCAAGTAACGGGCCACCGGGGTGTTGACGGCCCTGCCGCCCTCTACGAAGCGCGAGCCCTGGACGAAGTCGTACCCCTCGTCAAGCTTCCGGATGAAGAGGGGGACGTCCTCGATGCTGTCCTTGCCGTTGCCGTCTACCGTGATGAACCCGTCGTACCCGCGCTCCAGCGCCCACCACAGCCCCATGCGGAGCTGGGCCCCCTGCCTTCCGGCGTCCCTCTTCACGAGGAGGGAGTTCACTCCCAGGGCCCTGAGGCCCTCCTCCCCGGTGGAGCCGTCGTCCGACCCGCCGTCGCAGAGGACGACGTCGGCCAGCCTGTCCACGCCGTGGATCCTCGCCCGCTCAAGCTCCCCGGTTATCCGCCCCCCCTCGTTGATCACCGGGATCAGCAGGCAGTAGGCCGCCGATTTCGGCGCGTACTCGGCGGCCTCGAACCTGGGGACGCCCGGCACGCCCTCGCGGATCATCAGTCGCCCCCCCCGGCCAGCCCGGCGACGTAATCGACCTGCCTTCTCACCAGCCCGGGATCGCCGCGGTTGCCGATCTCGATCGAGAAGTACCCGCCGAAGGGGAGATCGAGGATCTGGCGATGGAGCCCGCGCCGCTCCAGGGGCGCCAGGTTCGGCTCCGACAGGTGGACGTGGCTCACCAGCCCGATGTTCTCCTCCGGCAGGGAGACGGGCTCCCCGTTGTGGATCATCGTCCCGAGATCCAGGTTGACCCTGAGCCCCTCGCTGCCGACGGCCCTGGCGAAGGCGAAGGCCTCGGCGGTGGTGTTGATGAAGTTGGTGCCGTAGACGGGGGGGTTCGCCTCCATGGCGATGACGGCGCCTTTCCCGGCGGCGTACTCAGCCGCCTCGCGGAAGAAGCGCAGGGCCGTCCCGGCGGGGTCGGGCGCCCCCTCGGGCACGTTCCGGTTCCTGGGGGATCCGAATACCAGGTTGCCGCATCCGACGGCGGCGGCGAAGTCCACCGCGCGCCTGGTGTGCTCCAGGAGGGCGGCGAACTCGGCCGGCGGGCCGAACAGGTTCTCGGTCCGGCCGTACCACAGGGACTGCATGGAGCAGACGCGCAGGCCGTGCCCCCGGTACAGGCGCTCGGCGAAGGCCCTGGCCTCGCCCAGGCGCTCGTACGGCCTATCCGGGAAGACGCGGGTGGGGGCTATCTCGAGCCCAGCGAACCCCCTGGCCTCCAGGTAGCCGTACATCTCCTCGTCGTGCTCGGCCGCCCACGCTATGTTGGAGATCGACAGACGCATCAGCCCGCCCTCCCGGCGAACTCCTTCAGTTCGCCTATCACCCGCCGGCGGTCGAAGATGTACCCGCCGCTCCCGCCGAAGAGCGAGTCGTGCCTCGTGCGGAAATCGTAGTGGAAAGGCCGCGCGGCTGTCTCGTTCACGAACTCCCCCCCCGTCAGCTCGGCGTAGACCTCGGCGGCGGAGAGCTTCTCCACCGCCAGGTGGAGTGTCCCGACGCCGTTCCGGATGGCGATGCCAGTGTGCTCCCAGAGGTGCTCCAGGTTGTAGAACTGGAACACCGAGCGGCTGTCCGTGAAGCTGGCCGCCGAGAAGCCCAGGCGCCGGAAGGCCTCGCGGAGATCGCCCTCCCGCCCCGGCGGGGCGTCGAGGCGGAAGAACCCGCTGGCCTCCGGCCTGTAGCAGTCGGCTACCGCCGGCTCCCTGGCGGCGAACTCCCCGAACCTCCCGGCGTCCAGGCGGGCGGGGAAGTGATGCATTATGTCGTATATGAAGTTCTTCTTTATCCCCCTGCCGAACAGCGCGGGCAGCCGCAGGACGTGGCAGTCGTCCACGATCCCGCGGGCGAGCCACTCCAGCCTGTGGCGGTGGCGCCCGTAGGCGGTCAGCCTGGACGGATCCACGGGGCAGTCCTCGTAGGCCCCTACCGGGTCGTCCAGCACCGCGATGGTCGAGATCAGGGCCAGAGCCTTCGGCTCGATCCTGCGGATGTTCTCCGCCGCGTTCTCTATGACCGCCAGATCGGCCGCGGGATCGGTGTTGGCGAGGTACATCTCCGCGGGCACGCCGGCATATACCAGCAGGTCGGGCCTGGTGCCGAACGCGGAGGAGACGTTCCTGCTGTTGTACAGGCCGTCGAAAGGGTGTTTCGCGGCAAGATTCGATCCTACGAAGCCGGTGTACCCGACCAGTGAATGCATGGGAATCCTCGCGGGCGGCGGCGGGAGGTGACGGCGGCCCCCTTCGGGGGGCGGCGCGGGGCGGGCAATCGGGTGGGCGCGGCGGCGGCAGCCGGGCGGCGGCGATCCCGCGGCGAAGGAGCTCCCGTTGACCCGGCTGGCGTCTTCCGGGAGGGGAGGCCGCGGCAGGGGCCGCGCCGCCCCAGGCCCCCCGGCGGCGGGCGCTCAGGAGGCCAGGAGGAGGATGCCAGCCAGTATCACCGCCCCGCCCGCCAGCTGCCTGGCGGACACGCTCTCCCTCAGAAGGAGGGCGGAGAGGGCTGTCACGAGGACGATGGCGCAGCTCACGGACAGCGGGTAGGCCACGCTCAGCTTGACGTCCCTGATGGCGAACATGTAGAAGCCCAGCGAGGCGGCGTAGGCAAGCACGCCCGCGATCAGGCGCCAGTCGGAGAGCAGGGCCCTGAGCAGGACGGGGACGCCGGCGGAGGACGGATCCGGCGCGTGCCTCATCCCGACCTTCATCAGCAGGTTCGCGAGCGCGTTGAACGCAATGTTGCCGGAGAACAGGATGACCGTCAACGTCTTCATGTCGCCTCCTTCACCTGTTCTCCTTCTTCTCGACGGAGCCGAAGGTGTAGTTTTTCGGGAGCCTAGATCTGATGATGTTCGAGAGGTACTTGCACACTACCGCCAGGAGCGCGAACAGGACGCCGAAGCTGACCGACGTCAGCACGAACTGCGTGGTCCAGCCGGGCGCCGTGTTTATCGTGAAGTACACGACCACGGCGTAGAGGAACGACAGGGCGCTGACCAGGAGGAAGAGGACGGCTATGTTGACGGCCAGGCTCGAGATGTAGTCGGTGTGGTATATGAGCGTGTCCACCATCAGCCCCACGTTCTCGCGCAGGCCGCGGCGGTTCCTGCTCACGATGTCCGCCTCCACCGAGGCGCACCTGAGCCCGGTCAGCACGTAGGAGACGTTCCGGTTCACCAGCGTGGCGCCGACGTCCGCCGTCTTGTTCTGGCCCCGGCGGGAGGAGAGCGTCATGACCGACGGCACGAACCTCTCGGGGAGACGGCCCCTGAAGTAGCCGTTCATCAGCCTGTAGAACAGGCGCGACCCTCCGGACACCCTCCTCGGGGTGAGGAAGACGAAGTCGTTGCCCTGCTGGCAGACCCGGTACATCCTCTCGATCAAGGCGAAGTCCACGTCGGCGCTGACGTCGGGGATCTCCAGGACGTAGTCTCCCACCGCCAGCTCAACGCCCGCCGTCAGGGCGGCCTGCAGGTCGTGCAGGTGCGGCAGGGTTATCACCGTCATGGGGACAGGGATCCCCCTGAGGGTCTCCCGCGTGCCGTCCGACGAGAAGTTGTCCACCGCGATTATCTCGTAGTTCCTGAACGTCGCCGCGAGGGCCGCGTCCAGGGCCAGGAGCCTTCCGCCCGCCGCGGCGGAGTCGTCCCTCAGGACGACCACCGCCGAGACGTAGTTCTCTTCCAGGTCGTTCATGTGAGTATCGGGTCCAGATCGTATATCGTGTTTATCTTCCCGGAGAACACCGAGAAGAAGGCGGGGGTTTCCGAGTACCGCCTTACCAGCGTCGGGCGGCTGTCGTCGATCTCCGAGGCCTTGAGTATCGGTTTCAGGGTGAACAGCGACTCGACGTGCTCAATCTCTATGCCGGGGCCGAGGTACTTCCTGGCGGTCTGGCGCATCGCTGTGAAGGCCGACGCCGGCCGGCTCCGGCAGGCGTTGCAGTTGCGCGTCCTCTCCGGCGTGCATTCGGGGTTGCCCTGCTGGCAGGGGAAGGACGGCAGGGGGTCGTGGGACGTCGCGTGAGGCGTCCTGGAGACCGTGGTGAGCGAATGGAGGCCGCTCCTCCCGAACGGCATCACGCTGAAGAACGGGCCGTCCATCACCGTGAGGCCGACGTCCCTGATGCTCTCGCTCACCCGGCAGACGGCTATCTCGCAGAGCTCGTACTTGATGCCGAGGGGCTCGAACCCGGCCAGCGCGTGCACCTGGTTGATGCCCGCGTAGGAGGCGTTCAGCACCCACGGCGCGAGGTACGCCTCCCCCGAGGCCAGCTCCAGACGGTAGTCCCCCCCGTCCGGCGCTATGCCGGCGACGTCCGCGCCGCAGACGATCTCCACTCCGCTCCCTTCCGCCTCCGCCCGCATCCTCTTCCCGATCAGCCTCCCGTCGAAGGAGAACTCCCGTGTGCGGAACGCCTTCTCGACGGCACTCGGGTTGAAGTAGCGGCCTATGTCGGTGATCTCGTCGCACCGGATGCCGACGTTCGCGCAGAACCTTGCGAACTGCGCCCCGTTGGTCCAGCTGAAATGCCTGGCAACGGCGTAGATCTGCTCGAAGTCCAGGAAGACGCAGTCCTCGAAGTCCTCCAGGAACCGTTCGAAATACCTGGCGGACTTGGCCGCCGTCGAGATCGACCTCGGATAGTGGTAGCCGTTGTGGATCCTGGCCTGGTTCACGTATGACCCGCGGAGGAAGGGGGCCTCGTCGCAGTCGAGCACGGCCACGGACAGGCCGCGCCTGGCGAGCGCCAGGGCGGAATACAGGCCGTATATGCCCGCTCCGATGATCAGGCGATCGTATCTCTTCCCCATTGGCTGCCATCCGCTCCCGGCGCGGGGCCGCGCCCGGCCGCACGCGGCCGGATCCCTGCCCGCGGGCGCGGTGTGGCGGCCCGGGCTGGTGTCCCGGCGTATAGGCGACAGTTTCAGGCGTTCCCGTCAGGAGCCGGATCATAGCACTTTTCACAACCTGGCACAAACTCTGGCCTCCCGCCGTTCCCGAGGGATCGCCCCTGGCGGGACTGTCCCCCCCTTCCCGGGTCGCCGCGCTGCGGGAGCGGCGCCGCGGACGGGCCGGGACGGCCCTGAACGGCCCTGAACATGGCCCCCCTTCCCCCTGTCAGCCTTGAAGACGAGGCGCCGCAGGTGTACACTGTACAATCCAAGGGGGCCGATCCCATGTCCTTCATCTTTACCAGGGTGCTCAAGAACAGGAACTCCGTGTGCATATACGGCTCCACCACCTTCCGGGCGCCGGGGGGGAGGAACACCTCCAGACAGGCCTACCTCGGCAAGATCGCCATCCCATCGGGGAAGGTGCATCTTAACGCCAGGCATGGCGCCTGGCTCTCCGGGCACGGGCTGGGGTTCAGGGAGCTGGAGGCGGCGCTCCTGAAAGGGGCTGCCAGGTACGGCCTCACGCTCCCGCCGGCGGAGGAATGGTGCGCCGGGGGGACGCCCCTGGCGCCGGCTAGGGCGCCGGCGCGCGCCCTGACCGCGGCCCCGGCCCACTCCCCGCCACGGGATCAGGCCCCGGCTCCGGAGAGCGCTCCCGGCCTGAACCGGGGGCAGCCGCCGAGCGAGGACCGGGACAGGAACCGGGGCCCTTCGCGGGAGGGGGCGCTGGCCGGGGAGCCCCCCGGCCCCCGCGATCCGGAAGCCGCCCCCGGGCCGGATCCGCCGGACACGCCGGACCCTGAGCTCCGCGCATTCCCCGCGGCCGAGCAGGTCGCGCCCCTCGCGCCCGGCGAAACGCAGCCGCCGAGGCCCCTGCCGGAGCCTCCCCCGGCGGGACCGCCCCTCCCCCGCGGCGCTCTCGAACGCGGTCACATCCGTCTGCTGCGCCGGCTCTCCGCCGGGCTCGGCCTCGGGGACGTCCTCGCCCGGCGGTTCCCCGGCTCCGGAGAGGAGATCCTCCAGCTCGCCTTCCACGCCGCCTGCGGGAGGGAGGGCCCCAGGGGCTTCGGGACCTTCGCGAGACGCTCCCTTCTTCCCGCCTCGGAACGGCTCGCCACGCCGGAGGGGATAGCGGAGGTCCTGGCGGGGGTGAGCCAGGAGGCGGTCTCCGGCTTCCTGGCCGAATGGCGGGAGTCGCTCGGCGAGGATGGGTTCGACGCCTTCGACGCCTCGGCGCGCGCCTCCAGGACAGAGCCCGAGCCGCCCGCCCCCTCGCACGGCGACGGCCGCCTCCTCAGGGAGATCAGGCTCTGCGCCGCATTCGGGAAACGCACCCGGCTTCCCGCCGGCATCTCCCTGCTCCACGGCCCGCCCGGCGAGGTCGCCCCGTTGGCCGAGGCCTGCCGCAGGGCGGCGGGGGGCGGCGCCGCCCCGACCGTGCACGCCGGGCCGGGGCTCTGGTCCCCCGCAAGCCTCGCGTGGCTCGCGAGGGAGCTGCCGGGGCCGGGCTTCAGCCTGACGCTCCCCGAGACCGACCCGGCCTTCCCGGAGACGGTCATGGAGATCCTCATGAGCTCGGCGGAGGATCAGAGCATCCTCCCCTTCCGGGGGGGGAGCCTCATCGGTTTCGCCAAGCGGGTGGAGGTGGGCGGCTCCGCCCTTTTCGCCTGCGTCTTCCTGGACAGCAGCGCGAAGTTCCGGGCGGAGGACGCGGTCCTCCTTAACTCCCTGGACATGCTCGAGCTCGCCGCGGGCGGCCGGGATGGGCCCGCGGACGGGAGCCGGTTCGCCGAGGCGCTCGACCTCACGCCCGGCGGGAACGGCCGGGAGGTCGCGGAAATCCGCCCCGGGCTCATCCAGGAGCTCACCTTCGGGAGCGGGTGGAGCGTCGTCCTCCACGATCGCGAGACAGGCCTGGCCGAGGCCCTGCATCGCCGCGGGAAGGCCGGCCTCGCCCGGCGGGCCTTCTCCTGGATAGGCACCGGGATGCGGGACGGCGGGGACGGTTGCCTCTGGGGGGAGATCCTCGTGGCCTTCACGGCGCTCGCGCTTCTCTCGAGCCTCTACAACGCCATGGAGGAGACGGGTCTCTTCGAGACCCGCGACGAGGAGGGTCTCCTGGAGGAGCTCGGCCTGGCGCAGGCCGCGGGAAGGGAGGGGGGAGCCCCCGCCGGCCCTTCCGCTCCCGGCATCCTGGCCCTGTTCGCCGCCCTGGACGGTCCCGCAGCGGAACGGGAAGGCCCGCCGGGGCACGGCGCCGGGGACCTGAGCGGCAGCACTGACCCTGCCGCAGGCCGACCTGCGCCCCGCTAGCCGCCGCCTCAGGCCTGTACGCCCTGACCGCGCCGCCGTGCCGCCGCTCCCGGCAACTGGCAGAGGCGCCGTTACAGGCCTTCCGATGTCAATCCTCTCCGGATGCCGTGTCCGGGGCCGCAGCCGCAACACTTCACCTCGGCGCAGCTGCCGATGACGCCGGCGACGCCTCCCATGATGCGCGCGGGCGGAAAACAGCGCGTCCGCGGAATCATGATTCCACTGTAACCCCCCCCTCCAGGTCTGTCAGATGGGATTTTGCGCGAGGGGGCTGATGAAGCCCAATTTGGGACACTTCATAAAGATGTGTACACCTCTGATCGCGTACAGCTCACCTGCTGCTGACCTCTTTCATGGCGGTCAGCCCTGTCATCCCTGCTGTTTCGCTGTTTCCCGTCTTCCTCCTTGCTGTCATGTTTCCGTCGGGGCGGGCGATCCGGCTGTCCGGAAACCCGCCCACGCGGGAGCCTCATGACGGCTTGCAGAATCCCCTGCGCCCAGTTACGAGGCTAAAGACCCTCCTGATGCTCATGCCAGGCATCTTGAGGAAGTCCGCGCCGGAGACCCTGAGGGCGCCCAGGATTCTCAGGCGGCCAGTCCCCTGCACCCTTCTGGCCCCGCCCAGGGCGCCCCCGATGCCGTCGCGCTGCCTGGCCTTCGCGGCGATATCGGGCGTCCCGTTCAAGGCGAGGTTCCTCGCGGCCTCGAGACGGTGCGGATCAACGGCGGCACTGACAATGAGAGATCCGTCATTGTGGACACGACACGGCCCTGGAGAGGAACATCGCCTTTCCTACCGATTCCAAACTGATTCTGGCCTCCATGAGATACATGCTGAGAATCGCCCGCTTCCTTGGCATCGGTTTCAGGAAGACATTATGGTGCGGAAATCAGGTCATTGAAGGTGATGATCACTTTCGGCGGGAATACCATGTCTCCCGAGGCCCGTGACTCCTCCATGGTAAGAAGGCTCAGGGACATCGCGGGAAACATGCCTCGGGAGCTGTCTGATAATCTTCAGCGTCGTCTCCGGCTTCAGATTCCCAACCGGGATCTGGCTTAAACCATCAGAAAAGCCATCAAGCAGAAACGTGGAGACCATGGCAGGATTTATAGCGTCCACTAGCCTCAGACCCGGTGCATCGCCTAGGGAAAGGCCCATGAGAAATACGAGTTCGGCACCAAGGTGTCGTTTGCGGCTTCCACGGCCAAAGTGATAATCACGGCGGCTCTGATTTTCAGGGACGATCCGCGCGGCGGAGACACCGCCGAAACGGTGATCAGCCAGACGAGTGCAGCCTCCAACGGCCATGATCCTGAAGGAGCCGTCGGGGATCGCGGATACGAGTGGCGTCACGAGGTTGCTGGTGTCAAACCGTTCACTCCCTGTGATCTTTTCAATGAAGCGTGCCGAAAGGCAAGAAGACGGCTCAAGAAACTGTCTGGTTCCAGAGTTGCCATCGAGCCGATAGTTGTCCATCTGAAATCAGATCACAGGCTATGCGGGAATTTCATCATGGGCACAGTCGGGGATGATATGAATACCATATCGGCTTCCGCAGGTTTCAGGCTTCTGAAGCATGCAAGAACTGAATGCGATCGTCTTTGCAAGCCTCCAAAACAGAAGGCTTGCCGCCGGCAGCGGAGGTGAAACAAGTTTATCGGTCTTCCCATATGGAGGGCTGCACCGCCTACCCTGTTTTGATACAGGCTCTGTTCTAGGTTTTTAAGCAGGCGCTATTCCGCCGGGTGAAATGAAGAAGGGAAGGGTTTAATACGTCAAGTATATTTAAATCATATTTTTTATATATATTATATTAGAATTATATTATATTTAATAAATTAAAAAGATTTTAATTAATTATTGCTTATTAAAAGAAGTTATCAAGAACATCTAAACATAAGTATTATTCATAATCGTGAGGTCGTTATGGATCATGCTACAGCCAATCGAAATGTATATTACCAAGATCTGACGGCACTGCATGCTAACGCGGTAATAATAAATGTGATCAACTTGGTTGTAAGTAACTGCCAGGATCATCTGAGATATATAATATTAGATAAACAATATATTTTATAGGTGCAAAATATATTTATATATAATTATATATATATTATAAAAAAAATTTATTATATTATTTATTGTAAACAACGATTCAGTACGTCTCGGTTTTTCCGTTGTTACAGCCTCTTCAACAGTCACTATCCTTGGCAGGATCTCTAATCCATGATGAGGTTCTCTCAAGCCGCTCATGAAGCGGAATCACTCATGCCGCTCATTCAGGCAGTAATTGATCACACGACGAAGCGGTTACGCCACGGATGACCCGCCTTCAGTCCTGCCCCGCTTTGGGCCTGCATCTGCCAGATGGCGTCCCCAACTGGCAGGGAGCGCCATCTGGGCTTCACCAATCCGGCTATCGCCTCGTCCAAATCCGAGACGTCAGGATCCAGGCAGGCCCGCTATGTGCCGCGGCCGCCGGCGACGACGGTTCACCTTCACAGTTCCGTCGCCGGACCGGCCCCTGTCCGCAAGCCATATCGAGGCAGGACGGCTTAGGACAATCTTACCGGTGTGGACATCAGGATGCGCTCCGCATCATCTTCAGCCGGCTTTTTCACATGCATGATGCGTACCTGTGATCTCGAGACGTCAATGACTCGTGGTTCCCGCTCCCGTCTTGACGACCTCCGCAACCATTCTCAAGGTGCCCTGCGTTTCCTGGGCCGATCCATTACCCCCTCGCCCTTTGCCGCCACGCCGCGGACGACATCACTCTCGATGCTGATGCCTTTCTCCTTACCCATGGCCTGTCTGCCGAGAGCCAGACCGGCATTTTGACGGGGACCCGGCACGGGGTACCCGCCGTCGCCACGAGGCCGCCTTTCCGGGAATCCGCCACGAAACGCCTGATTCTGCCGACTAGGGAAGAACCTGTCCCTCCCTCACGGTGCGCTACGCCAGGCGTGTTCATGAACCGATACGACACGCCACCGGCATCGAGGATGCCGGGTGCCGCACCGATGGCATGAGTCCCGCTCCCGCCTCGCTTCCCGGGCACCGCGAGCGCCCTGGCACCTGATGTGAGGCCCGCCCCCGCGGCGTCTGACGGTGCCCGGCGGCTGGGAAGCGCCGGCCCGGGAAGGACGGCGGAACACCGGCGGCCAGTAAGGCTGCCCGAGCGCGAGACGGGAGGGACGCGGGCACGGAGGCCCAGATCATCCGGCGATTAAGGATATCCCGTCTATCGTGATCCCTTCCCCTCCCGCCGCTTCCGTATCCGCGGGACGCCGCCTTCGGCCTCGCGTAGCCCGCAGGCAAGGAAACGCGGGCCCCCCGGCTTGACTTACCGGCGGGCGGCCATATAATGCGTATTACGAAATCGGACAATGCGTGCCCCGCTTTACCGTCCTCCTCCAGCGCGGAAAGGCCGCGGCCGGACGCAACCCATTCGCGCCTGGTATCCCTCGCCGCGCATGGTTCCGGCTTCCGGCACAGGCGGCCGGCCCGAGGCCGCCCCGCCTCCGGGCTCGCGAAGCGGCGGCCCGTGTGCCCCGGGCCCGGCCGCCCCTGCTGCGGGGCGGTTACGCGTCCCTCCGAAACGCGGCCAGACGGGAGTCGCGCGGCCCGCCGCCCGGGCAGCGCGCCGCCGCGGCCCGCTGACGCCCTGCAGCCCTCCGGCATCAACCGGAGCGTTCGGAGGCGCCTTCTTGCGCGTCCCGCGAGGTATTGGAATGAAGGATGACGGCGGTGGCGGCAGGGAGAGCCGACTGTTGCGGCTGGCGGCTGTCATGGGCCTGCTGTTCCTGGCGGCCGATGCCGGGTGGACGTCTTGGGGCTACCGTTCCGCCACGGCGATGGAGGCCTTCACCCCGGGCCCCGCCCCGGCCTCCGGCCCCGTCCGCTTCGCCATCGAGGAGGTCAGGCCCGAGGGCGGGTGGTTCGTCATAAGTGGATGGGCCGCGGAACCCCGGCAGGGATCCGTCTGGCGGAAAAACACCCGGATAGTGGCTTACGACATGGGGAGCGGCCGGTACTGGGCCCTCCCCACCCGGCCGGTGAAACGGGCCGACATCCTGAGCCGGTTCCCCCCGCGCCTGACCGGCGGCGAGGAGGCCCCTCTTCACCAGGACGAGCTGGGGTTCACGGCCCTGCTGGACGCCGGCGCGCTGGAGGGGAGGAAAGCCTTCAGGATATTCATCCTTTATTCTGTCAATGACAGCGAATTTTTCATAGACTCTGGCTATATTCATGTTTAATAATACTTACATTTATATTATTAAAATTAAAAATTTAATATTAAAATATCCTTTTATTTTCTTATATTTATTGATTTTCATCCACCATTGCTTATCGGGCATCGAGAGCGATGACAAGGTATTGCTTGAGGATTTAGGCGCGTTTTCTTTTGGAGATTCTTTAGCCAAAATAGGGGACTGGATCAATAGCGCCACATCAAGGATTTTCATAATTGCCATACAGATTTTTTTGGTTCAGTTTCCCTTAATATGGAAAATAGCAGATCCCTTACTTTACGTTTTATTAGCTTATTCAATTACATATTTACTATATCAAAATTATTTTTTTAACAATAATATAGTCATAAAGCAAGACATAAAAATCATCGTTGTCTTTTCGATACTTACTTACACCTTACACGATTTGTCATCGGCAGGGTGGATGACCACCTCGGTGCACTATTTCTGGCCGCTGGCTTTCGGCATATACGTCCTGACGCCGTTGAGCGATGTGTTCCGCGGGAAAGGCGTGCAGTCAAGAACGGCCATCCTGACCGCGTTAGCCGCGCTTTACGCCAGCAACTTCGAGCTGATGGCTCCCGTCCTGTTGTCTGCCTACCTTGGCGCGTTGTTTTACGTTATTTACTCCAAGAAATATAAATATATTTTATATATATTATTTATTTTATTTATTATTTTATTTAATATATATTTAATAGCCAGTAATCCGGGCAACTACAACCGTCAGGCCATTGAGATTGCCGCACGTTTTCCCGACATGAATCTTCTGTCATTCATTGACAAGATTAATATCGGATACTCTAGGCTGTTTTCCTTACTCACCATTCATTTTTCTGTCATTATCCCATTATTATCTTTATCTTTATTAATATTCGCTAAGATAAGTTTTAAAAATTTCTGGTTACGTTTTATTGGCATGATGCCAGCTATTATTTATGTTTCATTATTTTTATTAATATTTTTAATTTTTATTTATTCAAAAAATCTTTATTATATTTATTCTTCAATTTATAAAGGACTGAACGGTTTTCGTTATGGGCTATTTGATTTAATGATTTTTGAATATAAATATATTTCATTAGTCAATTTTTTCCTGATCGGATTATTCTTTTTTTCGGTAATACTTGCCTTGTCAGTCCTGTATCGTGAAGACAAGCTGAAAGTCCTGGTTCTCAGCGGCATAGTGGCCGCAGGGGCCGGTTCCGCAGTAGCCATGGGCCTCTCGGCCACCATATGGATTTCCCACTGGCGCACTGCCGTCTTCTTCTATTTCGCCCTGGCCATCGTGATGATGCAGACCCTTGTTGATATCAAAAAGATTCAACCGAACAGTATTATATTTAAATTTTTATATATATTAGGATCATGTAATTATATCAGAGAAATATTATTTGCATTATAATTTAATAATAAATATTTTATTCAATACACCGGATCCAGACCCCAGGCCGCACACGGCCGGTGCCTGCAGCCTCCCGCCGATGCGGAAGGCGCTGTCCCGCCAGGAAAGACAGGGTCGGCTGACGCGATGCGCTCCCTCCCGCACCCGCCCGTCCGCCCGGCTGCCCGGCTCGCGCCGAAGACGGACGCGCACCGGCACCCCTCCGTCCCATCCCCCGCGACTGAGAGGCTGCCGGCCTGAGCCACCCTGCCCCGCCTTCCCCTGAACCAGCGGACCGGTACCCGAGGCCGCGGGCCGGGGAGCCGCTCCCGTGCCTTCCTCCCGGCGGCGGGGAGGCGGCGGCGCGGGCGCCGTCAGTCGGTGAGGCGGCGTCCTGCGGTGAAGACCAGCCGGGAGACGGCGAAATTCACGGGAAGCAGCATCGCGGGGACGCACAGCCCGGCCAGGCGCGGGTGCACGCCCAGCCTTCTCACCAGGAGCAGCAGGAGCGCGAGGCTCAGGGCGTAGCCGGCCCCGTACCAGAGGGCGTTGAGGAGAACCCTCCGCCAGGTGAGGCGCCCCCCCCGGAAGACCGCCCTCGGGTAGGCGACGGAGACGAAGGCCAGGCCCGCCGCCCAGGCGAGGCTCCAGGAGAGCGGCTCGGACAGCCGCAGGAGGAGCAGCTGGTACACCGCCAGCGTGAGGGCCGTGTTGAGGCCGCCCGCCAGCAGGAAGCGCAGGGCGTCGCCGGAAAGCCCCCCCGCCCGCCCCGGTCTCTCGGGCCCGGGTCCCATGCGTCACGCGGTCATTTCAGGAGGCCCGCGTAATCGTCGAAGTTCCTGATGTAGTCGCCGGGATCGTAGGCGTGGGAGGC
>JAITEZ010000297.1 GCA_031281735.1 Deltaproteobacteria bacterium
TCCCGATCCGCACGGGCCGGGGACAGGCCGGGGAGAAGACTAAGGTGCCGATCCATGCTGCCGCACGGGCGTCCGGGGCCGCCACAAGACGCGGGGGGCGGGACCCTCCGCTGAATCGGGGCAAGCGCCGCCGCGCGGCAGGCTACCCTCCGCCGATTGGAGGCAAAAGCCGTCCGCTCCTTCCGTCAGGGCCGACCGGCCGGACATGCCCTTCACCCCGCCGCGATCCCGTGCCGCCGGATGGCGCTCACGCCAACGCCCGGGGCCCCGCCATAGAAGGGCGGATGGCACGGAACCGCTATGCCTGGCCCGCGGGGGAACCGTTCATGAAATGAGATAAGGGCGTCCGGGGAGACGCCCTTATCGGGGCAGGGGAGATGGGGCGGCCCCGGCCCAACGATACCTCAGGGGAGAGGCGGCGGGCCCGTCAGCGGCTCAGTTGTCGTAAAAGGGCTTCAGGTGTCTGCTCCGGCTGGGGTGCTTGAGCTTGCGTATCGCCTTGGACTCGATCTGGCGGATGCGCTCGCGGGTGACGGAGAACTCCTGCCCCACCTCCTCGAGGGTGTGGTCGGTCTTCTCGCCGATGCCGAAGCGCATGCACAGAACCTTGGCCTCGCGGGCTGTGAGGGTGTTCAGGACCTTCTGGGCCTGCTCGGTGAGGTTGAGCTTGATCACGGCGTCGGAGGCGGAGACGGTGTTCTGATCCTCCACGAAGTCCCCCAGGTAGGAGTCGCCGTCGTCCCCGATGGGAGTCTCGAGACTGATAGGCTCCTTCGCTATCTTCATGACACGGCGAACCTTCTCAACGGGGAGTTCCATGGCCTGGGCGATCTCCTCCGGGGTGGCCTCCCGGCCCAGGGACTGGACCAGCGTCCGCGTGACCCGCACGAGCTTGTTGATGGTCTCGATCATGTGAACCGGGATGCGGATGGTGCGGGCCTGGTCGGCGATGGCCCGGGTGATGGCCTGGCGGATCCACCAGGTGGCGTAAGTGGAGAACTTGAAACCCCGCTTGTGGTCGAACTTGTCGACAGCCCGCATGAGCCCGATGTTGCCCTCCTGGATGAGATCGAGGAACTGGAGGCCGCGGTTGGTGTACTTCTTGGCTATGGAGACGACGAGCCTCAGGTTCGCCTCGATGAGGTGCGTCTTGGCCGCCGCCGCCCGGCTCTCGGCGTTGGCCACCCCCCGGATGACGTCCGCGAGCTCCTCGTAGGACATGGAGCACTCGGCCTCCAGGGCCGCGAGCCGGGCACGGGCCTCGCAGGCCTCGTCGATCCGGCGGGCGAGATCCGGGTCGGCCTTGAGGAGCGCACGGCGCCGCTTTAGGAGGGGCTTGGAGAGAGCGGCAGGGTCATCGGGGAAGAGCGAGCGGAGCTCGGCAACATCGGCCGCGTCGGTGTCCGCCAGGAGCCCGGAGATCTTCGCCCGGTTCTGGAGGAAGTCCCTCTCCCACTCGCGGAGGCGGGCGACCATGCCGTCGAACTGTCGCTTCTCGAGCCGGAGCGAAAGGAAGAGGATCTCGAGTTCTTCCATATACTTCTGCTTCTGGGCGTTGATGCGCCGGAGACGGTCGGGCGTGCAGACGCGCTCCTCGCGTTCGACCTTCCTCAGATACGCCGTGCGCTTGACAGCCTTCAGGCGGATCTGTTCGATGATGTCCAGCACCTGCATCCGCCGGTCAAGCTGATCGGCCGAAACGGCCCCCGACTCCTCATCGTCCGGGGCGTCCTTCACGATGTCGCGAAGCCTCAGCTCGCCATCGCGGAGCTTGCGGCCCATCTCGAAGACCGCGTCCAGCGCCACAGTGGTCTTCAGGATGAGCGAGATTATCTCCCGCTCCCCCCCCTCTATGGCCTTGGCCAGCTCGACCTCGTCCTCCTTGGTGAGCAGGCTCGCTAGCCCCATCTCCTTCAGGTACATCTTCACGGGGTCGGTCACCTTGGAGTGGGCGGCGCTCTGGTCGGGGTGGCGGTCAAGCTCGCGGTCACCGACCTTGGCGCCCTGAAACCCCTTGTCGGTCTCTATGACGTCCAAGTCATCCAAGGCCTGGTGCTCCATGTCATCGTAAATGGAGATGACCTCCTCCAGCCTGTCCGGCTCCGACAGGCTGGAGGATATGGTCTCGTCAATATCCTCGAAATCAAAGGCGTCCTTGACGCCCCCGGCGGAGACCGAGCCCTTGATGTATGAATTCCTGGTCACCTGTACCTCCCCTCGTGGACCCCGACTCTGGCGGGGACTCTCGGTGGAAAAATGCCATGATGCCGCCCACCGCGCGGAGGAAAGCCGCAACGGCGGGCGCCCACGGCCTGGAGCCTCGGGTCAGAGCGAGGCAACGAGCCGACGGGTAGTGAGACGGGGATGCGGGCCCCCCTGGAACAGGGCGGGCCGGGGGGCCAAAGTCCCTTGGCCCGCCGCTGGCGGGCCGTCTGACGTGAGAGATGGATGGGATGCCGCCCTGCTGACGGCGGCTTGCCGATAACGTCCGGAAGCCGTCGGGCACGGCGGCGGTGTTGACCGGCGAAACGATCCGGTGCCGGGGCGATCCGGCTGGGAACGGGCTGGAGCGAAACGGTCCGGCGGGCGAGTCGGCAGGATCGCGGTGCGGCTGGATCGCGAGGCAGAAAGGCCGTGAGGCGATGATGAGAAGGGGCAAGAGGCCGGTGGACACGGCGGCCAAGGGCGGTGGACCGGGATACTGCCGACGGCTTTGCCACGAGGCCTTAGGGACGGTCCGTAACGGGGGCCAGAGGCCTATGCTGGAACGGGGCCGGGACGGCCCGTTCGCGGAGGGGTGTGGCTCGGCGGACAGCGAGAACCGCCCGGAGCGGAGGGCCGCAGCGGACGGGGGGCGGCCGACGCGGCCTGCCGGACGTCTCTGGGGAAGGCCGGGATCTGAGGTGGGTACTCCCGAGTCGGATCGGGAGCCAGAGTAAGGTAGACCCTGGAGTCTTTTGGCTCCCGCCGAGGGAAAACGCCCTTCGCGGGATTCTTCAAGTCTTATCGGCAGTCGGGGCCGGGCTCTGAGGCCCCTCCGGCCAGATGAAACGGAAAAAAAGCCGAACCAGACCGCAAGCGTCCTCTCCCCCGCTGGGGCGGACAGGGACGCAGGTGACCTATTGCCCGGAGGTAGCCGTCGGCCTCGAGGCCGTCCGGCGACGCAACAGGGCGGGACCGGCCTCGCGGCCGGGGATGATCTCGTCTGGACAGGGAAATTCAAATGAAAACCGGCAAGACCTGAGGCGGTAAGACGGTGAAACACAGAGCTTCGGAAAGAGTAGCAACAGGGGGACGGCGGGGGCTTGGCCGCAGGGCGACGGCAGGGAAGCGGCCGAAGGGTGGCCTCAAGGCTCAGAAGCAGAGCAGTGAAAGGGCGAGGGACAGAAGAACGCCAGAGCCGGGGAGGCAGGAACAGTGAAATTATATATTGATAATACCCGCGATGCCAGAACCTTGATAACTGGGAAACCGGCCGGCGGCAGGGAGCCGCGCCGGGCTTGTAAAACACGGACAGGCGGGGTCACAGGAACCCCTCTCAAAATGGCATTGGGGCCCCCACCGGGGAGGGCATTGGGCCCTCTCAGGGGAGGGCTCTGGGACCCTCCGGGGAGGAGGGCTCTGGGACGCCCTCCGGTAGGGGCACAGGGCTCTCCCCCGAGGAGGCCAGCGGGCTACGGGTCTGGGTCAAGCGGTCGATATCGAACGTGATGGCTGTCCTCTCGTCGTTGAGCCGCCGGACTGCCTCGAAATCCTCCTGAGCGGCAGCTTCGCGGAGGCGGGACCGGATCGACAGGAGCTGTTTGCTCTTCACGTCCAACAGGAGCAGAGCCGCGTCCTCCTGGGCGGAGACCCAGGCCGTCTCGGGCTCCTGCTTCCGGCCCTCAGCCCCGGCCCGGGCAACGAACTCCCCCGCACGTCCCTCCCTCCACCTCTGGGAAAGTCTGGCGGGTGTGACGGTGCCGGAGGCAGCCAGCTGGGCGAGGAGCTCTGAGGCCAGGGCCCCCGCCGCCGCAGTCGGCCAGGCGCCCGTCATGGACTCCAGTATCACCGCCGTTTCGGGATGGCGCAGGACGTGCTCCAGGAGCGCTGCGGAGCGGTCATCTATGTCAACCTCAGCAGCACGGGGATCCTCGGGGGAAGCCTCGGGGCGGGGGGAGCGGGGGACGGGATGACCATCCTGGCTGTCCGGCGGGACGTCCTCCTCCCGGCGGGGTTCCCTGGGGGTGCGTCCGGGGAGCGGGATGGTGGCTGGGTCTATCCCCAACCGGGAGGCGAAGCTGTTGCAGAGCAGCTGGGCAAGGGCCGGGTCGTCCACCTCGGCGTGGAGCTCGCGGATCTCCGTCAGGGCCGCGAGACGGCTCTCCAACCCCTCCCCGTGGGCCTCGAGGATCCGGGAGACGGCGTAGTCGAGGGCGGTCGGGGCCGTTTCCGCGAGCTCCATCAGGGCTTCCGGGCCGTGCTCCCTTATGAAGGTGTCCGGGTCGTGCTCCTCCGGGAGGAGGACCACCCTCCCGCGGAGCCCGGCGTTCAGGAGCCGGGGGAGGGCCTTGCGGGCCGCCTCCCGACCTGCACGGTCGCCGTCGAAGAGGAGAAGCACCTCCGCGTCCTTGGCGCGCAGGAGGTTCGCCTGGGTCTGGGTGAGGGCGGTGCCCATGGAGGCGACGGCGTACCTGACGCCCGCCGAGTGAAGGGCTATGAGATCGAAGTAGCCCTCGACCAGGAAGACGCAACCGGCGGCGGGGAGGAAGGGGGCAGCCTGGGGCAGGCCGTAGAGGAGCCTCCCTTTGGTGTAAATGGGGGTGGCGGGGGAATTGATGTACTTGGGGGGCTCGAAACCGGGCCCGTCCCCGCTCCGGGAGGCCCGTGCCTCGCGGGCGGCCGGGCTGTCCATTACGCGGCCGGCGAAGGCCGCCGTGCGGCCATCGCGCTCAAGCACGGGGATCATCAGCCGATCCCGGAAGGTGTCGTAGACGCCTCCGATCTCACGGGGCTTGGCGAGGCCGGCCTCCAGGAGAAGCGCCTCCTCCCATCCCTCCTTGACCAGCGCCTTGGTGAGACCGTCCCAGCCGGGGAGGCTGTAACCCAGGCGGAAGTCCCTGGCGATGCCGTCCCCCACCCCCCTTTTGCGGAGGTAGTTGCGGATCCGGGTGCCCGCCGAATCCCAGAGGTTGTCCGAGAAGTACTTCGCGGCCCGATCCATGAGCTCGTAGAGCCTGCGGGCCTTGGCGCGGCCACCGTCCAGAGAATCACGCTCCCCTGTCTCTGGGAGCGGGATCCCGTTGCGGCGGGCCAGCTCGCGCACGGCCTCGGGGAAGCTGAGTCCGGAGGAGAGCCGCAGGAAGCGTATCGCGTCGCCGCCGACGTTGCAACCAAAGCAGTAGAAGAAGCCCTTGGTCGGGCTCACGGTGAAGGAGGGGGTCTTCTCGCTGTGGAAGGGGCAGAGCCCCTTGTAGCTGTCAGGGCCAGCCCGCTGGAGCTGGACGCGTTCCGATACCAGGGCCAGGAGGTCGGTCGCGTCCCGCACCTGAGCTATAGTCTGTTCGGAGAAGTAAGGCAAAGGATCGGCCCGTGCGTCCTCCCCGTGGCACGGGGGTGCCGCGACCGGGGAGGTCTCGCCCTGGAAGGGCAGCTGGCGGCCCCGTGAGCCGGGGCGGCTGGCGGTACGCGGGGCGGTCACGGTCATCAGGACGCGACTACCCCCGTCGACCGGATACGTGGAACGGCGGGCCGTGAGGCGGGAAGCCAGATGGGGGCCGGGGTGCGGTAACCCCCGCCGGGAGGGAAGGATCGAAAGGCACGGGGGACTGGCGGAAGGAGGCCGGGCGGCCCGGGGCACTGGCGGAAAGAGGGGCCCTGGAAGGGGCGGGAACCGGGCGCGGGGACCCGGAATGGAAGGAGAGCTAGCTCTGCTATGGTCGGGAGGGGGATGTCGGAACCCGCGTCGGCCGGGATTCCGGAAGCGTCCTTGAAGTGCCGTCCGGAAATGGCTCCAGAAGGCCATGTTAACGATATATTAAGACATAAACAGCGGAATGCAAGACCTTTTCAAGATTTTTTTTTCGCCTTCCGATAAAGAGAGGTGAAGGGGCCCCCGCCCCTTCCGAAAGAGAGATCCAGTGCGGCCAAGATGCAGCCATCGGCCCGACCCGGGCCTATCGCCGGCAGGTCAGGGAGCGGGACTACCCCGCCCCCCAGAAAACGGAGGCACGCCCCCCGCCAGCGAGGGACGGGAACTCGGCGTTTCCGCCCCGGCGCGGCGGGGACGGTCCACCCGCCGCTTGGTGGGCGGAGTACGTGGCACGGCCTCCGGACAATCCCCCCGCGCCGACGGGACGGGCTCCCTCGCCGACTGGACGGGCGCGACCGGTACAGATCCTGAAGCGATCGGCGGCCACAGGGACGTCTCTCTCCTGCGGCACCCGGAGACCCCCATGGGCACGGCGCAAAAGGGCCCGCCGGGGCCACTCTCGCTCCTGGGCGCCCTGGCCGTCCTCTGCCTGCCGTTCGCGGCCCTCCTGTCGGCGGCCGCCCCCCTGGCCGCCATGACTAACCACCACGAGTACTTCCCTTACGGCTGGTACAAGCCGGTCCTCTACGGGGCGTTGCGGATCCAGGACGAGATGATCGACTTCGATCCTGCCGTGGAGGGGGAGGAGACCCGCCGGGAGGAGTTCATCCTGCCCAACGAGGGGGGGCGAGTCTACCGCCTGAGCCACAACGGCCGGGTCTTCTGCTACGTGGCGGATCACGATCTGACCGATCCCTGGGACTTCCAGATAGTTGACTACGACGGCTCAGGCGCCTTCGAGAACAAGGAACCGCCCTTCTCCGAGATGCCCCTGCCCCTCTGGACCTTCATCAACTACCCCTTCAGGTACGTCAACGCCAGGCGCTTCACCGACCTGACGGACAAGCGCGATCCATCGGTGGAAGACATGATCAGGGCTCTCACGGGCGGCCCGCGCCCTGGCCTGAGCCCGGCCGAGCGGGCGGCTCTCACCATCGCCCGGGGGGGGACACCCCCGCCCGATCTGGCCGACGACGCCCCCAGGCTCGCGCTGAACATCCTCTTCGACTTCGACAAGGACACCCTGACCGCCGACGACGTGCGTGTCCTGAACACCCTGGGCAAGGCCATGACCTCCCCCGAGCTCGCGGGCAGGACCTTCAAGCTGGAGGGACACACCGATGCCAAGGGAACGGTCGAGTACAACATAGGCCTATCACAGCGCCGGGCCAACCGGGTGCAGGCATTCTTAATGGACAATTTCGGCATCGGCTCCTGGCAGCTCATCACCGAGGCCTACGGGAAATCGCGGCCGCTCCCCAACCTGGATCCCGAGAACGGTCGCAACCGTCGCGTAGAGATTGTGAACATGGGCGTGGGTTACATGACCGACCAGGGCCGCTATTCCGCCGGCTACCACCAGTTCGGCCCCGGAGACGCGAGCGGCATCCAAGGCGGCACCCCAGCGAGAGGCGGAATCCGGGGCCCCATCTTCCAGCCCCCAACGGTGGATCCGGCCACCGGGAGGCGTCCCGCCATCGGCGGCACACCTGCGGTGCGGGCGGGCGGCATCCCCCCATACCAGTCACCCTACCGCAGACCCCCCGGTGTCCCGCCCGCCGGCCCCCCCGCGGCGGCCCCGCCCAACGCTCCCGCGACATCCCGGCCCCCCGCCGAGGCTCCCCCTGCCTCTGAGCCAGCCCCCGCCGGGGAGACTCCTGCCGCCCCTGCCACCTAGCCAGGGGAGGCGCCCCCGCCGTCCGGCGCACCGCCCGGGCAGAGCCCGGCCACTGCCTGGGATGCGGGAGTACGGCCTGGATGATCCGCCCGCCTCAGGAAGGCTCAGACGCCCAGGTGCCAGCTTCCCGGCGGGGGATGGCCGTCTTGGGGCCGCGCCTCCGGCATCCTGCTAACGGCTGGCCCGGCTCTCTCCGCCGTGAAAGGAAAGAAACCTCTTGACTTTTTCCGCGGTCTGGTTATCATTCCTTTTGTGCCCTTAGTACCCGCCTCCGGATGCCGGACAGCGGGAGCGCCCCGGATTCGGGGCCCAGGAACCCGAGAGATGACAGGTCAAGACGCCGAAAACCATCGCCCGACACCCGGGAACGCCGGTTGCATTTCCAGTTCCCCCCGGGTATGCATGGGTGTCCCCTCTCCTCTCCACGCCGCCAGGATCGCCTACAGCGCCTCCCTTGGCGGCTTTTTTTATTTCTTCGGCTTCTGGGGGTTTTACCCCTACGGCGAGGGTTCCGCATGACGGCGCGTTATTGAACCGAGAGGATCTCAAGGGCCGCCAGCGGGACTCGAAACCGCTGGCGGCCTTTTTTTTCGCGCCGCTACTGCCTTACCCTGCCAGGCGCTCTCCATCTGGCCTCGCCGCCCCGGCCTCTGCATTCCCCTCCCGGCCCGGTCCGGGCCGCCGGTGTCCCGGCCCCGTATCCCGCGCCTCCCGTCCTGGCCCACCCGGCCTGCTACCCCAACCACCGGCGCCTCGGGTGCCGGGGCGTTATACCGCACCATCCCCTCCCCGGCCGTCCGGCCGGGGAGGGGATCCCCAAAGGAGGAACCTCCCGATGACCGCCACCGCGACCCCGCTGCCCGCGCCGCCCAAGAAACTCCCGCCCTACAAGCTCACCAGCCGCATCACCCACCCCGAGGACACCCGCTTCAGGGTCGGAGAGTACGAGATAGGCGGCCCAGAGTTCATCGTCATGGCCGGGCCATGCTCGGTCGAGCACGACCCGCAGATGCTGGGCACCGCCTGGGACGTCAAGGTCTCCGGCGCCCACATAATCCGCGGCGGCGCCTTCAAGCCCCGGAGCTCGCCCTACAGCTTCCAGGGCCTGGCCGAGGAGGGGCTTAAGATGCTCTCCAAAGCCCGCGAGCTCACCGGCCTCGCCATAGTCACCGAGGTCATGGACTCTACGGACATCGACCTCGTGGAGTCCTACGCGGACATCCTCCAGGTGGGGGCGCGCAACTCCCAGAACTTCTCCCTCCTGAAGCGCCTGGCCAAGTCCCGCAAGCCGGTGCTCCTGAAGCGCGGTCTCATGAACACCATCGAGGAGTTCCTATGCTCGGCGGAGTACCTGCTCGCGGGCGGCAACGACCGCGTAATCCTCTGCGAGCGCGGCATCCGCACCTTCGAGACGGCCACCCGCAACACCCTCGACCTCTCGGCCGTGCTCGCCGTCAAGGAGAGGAGCCACCTGCCGGTGATCGTGGACCCGAGCCACGCGAGCGGCAGGGCCCACTACGTAGCCCCCCTCGCCAGGGCGGCCCTGGCAGTGGGCGCGGACGGGCTCATGATCGAGGTCCACTGCTCCCCCGAGACCGCCCTGTGCGACGGGGAGGAGTCCCTCACCCCCCAGGCCTTCCGGGAGCTCATGGAGACCCTGCAGGCCCTCGCCCCCCACTTCGGCAGGAAAATCTCCACCCTCGCCACGCAGGACAAGGCCGCCGCCGCGGCTGCGGCCTCCAACGACTGAAAGAGGCTCACCCATGTCAGAGGATTCCAGACAGAAGGCGGCGGAGATCCTGGCGCCCTTGCGCACCCGGATAGACGCCCTGGACGATCAGATCCTGGAGCTCATCCAGAAGCGGGCCTTGACGGCCATCGAGCTCGGCAAGCTCAAGAAGAAGAGCTCCTTCCCCATCATGGATCTCTCGCGCGAAAAGCAGGTCCTAGCGCGCTTCACGAACAAGGTGAAACCAGGCGAGGGCCTCACCCTGGACGCCGTGCTCTCGGTCTACACCGAGATCATCAAGGCCTGCCGGGCCGCCCAGGCCCCCACCAAGGTGTCCTTCCTGGGCCCGGCGGGGACCTTCAGCCACGCCGCGGCCCTCCAGCAGTTCGGCCGGCTTGCCCACTTCATCCCCTGCGACGATCTCGCCCAGGTCTTCAAGGCCGCGGGGGACGACGAGGCAGAGTTCGCCATCGTGCCCTTCGAGAACACCACCGAGGGTATCGTGGGGCAGACCCTGGATCTCATGACCCAGACGGAACTCCGTGTCCAGGCCATGCTGAACCTCAAGGTGCAGCTCACCCTCATGAGCGCCCACGGGGACCTGGCCCGCATCAAGGCCGTGAGCTCGCACCCTCAGGCCCTCGCCCAGTGCCGCAACTGGCTGGCCCTGAACATGCCCGGAGCGGAACTGAGGCCCTCCGTCTCGACGGCCGCCGGGGCCACCATGGCACTCGCCGATGACTCGGTGGCGGTGATAGGCCACCCCGCGCTCGCGTCCTTCTACAACCTCTCGGTGATGAGCGGGGACATCCAGGACATCCAGCACAACCAGACCTGCTTCCTCATCATGAGCCGGGATGACTCGCCCCCAACGGGGAACGACCGCTCCCTGGTGTGGTTCTCCGCGCCCCATAGCTCCGGCGGCCTCTACAAGTGCCTCCAGCCCCTGGCCACCACCGGCGTGAACATGACCCGCCTCCACTCGCGGCCCAACCCCGCCACGCCCTGGGAGTACTTCTTCTTCCTGGAGCTGGAGGGCCACTTCCAGGACGAGAAGGTCAAGGTCGGCCTCGACGCCCTCTCTTCCGCCACCGAGAAATGCCACATCCTGGGCTCCTACGAGGCCCCCGCCGAGGAGCGGAGCCTCAAGGCGCCCCCAGTGGGTTCAGCAGGTTCCGTCATGTAACCCCGGCCCCTTCCTCTTGGACTCATCCGTCTCCGAAAGGCCCTATGCCCTCACGGCATGGGGCCTTTCCGCATCGGAATACCGGTGCGCCAGAGTTCTAAGATTAAGGAGGCAAGGAAGAAGATTAAGTATGAAGAGGGAGGATGCTTTCGCTGAAACCCCCCTCTATGGGGGCAGGAGTCTACCAAAGATCTATATTCGTGATAAATAAGATCTCAAGCCCGACATTTTATCACTTATCATAAAGTATGCCAACACGCCAATTATCTCGCTATTTTTTTTAAAAAGGCATGTTTTTATCTTGATTTCCATGTCCTTTTAGGTTACAATGCTTTCCATAAGTTGATAATTTTGAGGGAACAGCTTATGGATACCGTCCATTACACAAGTTCCTTGTTAAGTCGTTCCCACCTGAACAGCATTCAGGCGGAAACAGACGGGACGTGGGCCTCGGACTTCAAGACGCTGATCCTGTCCAGCCTGCCCATGGAGAGGATCCGCCAGCGTTACTTCCGGAATAACAGCCGCCCCGCCAAAGACCTCCGGGCCGTGACGGGATGCCTGATCCTCCGGCATTTCCTCCGCCTGACCGACAACGAGACCTGCCAGAACCACCTTCATGACAATCTCTGGATTGAGGCCCTTGACCTC
>JAITEZ010000316.1 GCA_031281735.1 Deltaproteobacteria bacterium
ACTTCACCGATAAGGAGATACAGTCGCTGGACGTAATGACCCGCGCCCTGGTCCGCCGGCTCCTCCACCACCCCCTCATGTTCACCAAGTCCTGCCACCGCCACCTTAGAGCGGAGTCCAACCTCGGCATGGTGCGGAGGATCTTCGGGCTGGACTAGGGCTGGGGCGGTGCGGGCCCGGGCCGGCACCGTGCCCCCTGGCCGCGTCCCGGCCTCGGGGGCGGGCCCGGATCGTATCGCCTCCCCGCCCCTCCTGGGACGCTCCACGGCGGGCGCGCCCCCCCCCCTCCGCTCCCCGGGCCCACGCCGGGGCTTTTTTTCCGGTTCGGGCCGCGCCCTGCCGCTGGGCTCCGCACGTCGTCCCCGGGCAGGCCCTGCGGTGCGCCTCCCTCCGCCCCCGTCCCGCAGCGGACGGATCCCCGCGCCTTCCGTCCGGGCGGCCAGGGCGTCTTCCGGAGGCCGGCCGATCTTTAACTGGGCCGCCGATGGTGTTATAAAGGGGCGGGCCCGTCCCCGGCGGCGACCTCTCAGGAGCGTTGCGGGGGCTACCCGCCCCCCCTCAAGTGTCCCGCAAAACCCGAGCAGACAGGCGTCCGCCAGTCGCCTTTAGCCTCCGGAGGTGGCGAAGTGGCTTTAGATATAAACCGGGAAGCCATTCTCGAGAATTTCATGGACGACGAGGAGCTTCTCTTCGAGAGCATTGACACCTTCCTCACGAGCGCCGCCGCGCGCTGCTCCTCCCTGGAAGGGGCGGTCAAGGCCAGGGATGCCCAGAAGGTCATGGAGGAGGGCCACACGATCAAGGGCATGGTGGGCTACTTCACCACCGGCGAGCCCTACGAGGCGTCCAAGAAGCTGGAGTTCATGGGCCGCAACAACGATCTCGCCGGTGTCGACGAGGCCCTGGCCGACCTGAAGGCCAAGCTGGACGAGCTTGTCAGCTATCTCACCGCATGGAGGAACGAGGGCGAGGGCTGAGGTTCCTCCCCTGGATCCCCGTCCCGGGCCCCCCGCCCCACGTCCCGTGCCCCCGGATCTTCCTCTCCGGCGCTGGCTCCACGCTTCCGAAGCCCCGGCCACCCTCTCCTGAGGCCTCCCGGCTCGCCTTCCCGCCGCTGACCCGCTGACCTCCGCCTGCGGCGGGAGGGGCGTGGCGCCCCTGCCGCCGCTCCCGCGCCACCGGCAGGCGCCCGCCCGGCTCGCGAAAGCGGGCGCCGGCACGGGAAAGCGCCTCCCGGCGCGGGGAGCGTTGCCCCCTGCGGGCTCCTCCCCCGTCCCGGAGGGAGCCTCCGCTCCTGTTCCCCGGCCTACCCGGCGCGGGCGGCCTGATCCCGCCCCGGCCCCCCGTTGGCGCGGTTCCCTCCTGGCCCCAGGCCCGCCGGGCCGCTCTCGCCCCGGCTCGGCGTCCTCAGGTCCGCCGCCGGCCCGTCCCGCCCTCCGCAGGTCCCCGCGGCGGGCGGGCCTCCCGATGCCTCCCGGCATCGCTGCCCGCAGCCCCTCCCGCCGCGCGGGCCATCATGGACGCGCCCCCCTGCCAGGCCGGGGGGCGCGCCGCTGTCTCTGAAGTCGAAAGACCATGGATTGCTGAGGTTGGCTTCCCGATGACCAGTACCAAGGAAGAAACGGAAACCGCGCCCGGCGGGGCCGGGGCAGGGACTACAGGCGGCGCCGGGCCCAGCCCCCCCGTGGGCGCCCCGGAGCTGCCGGCCTTCGTGAGGGAGCTCCCTCCCGTCATCCAGGCCCAGACGGCCAGGGCCCTGCAGATGAGGGAGGAGGGCGTCCGCCTCTACCCCAACACCTTTCGCCCCGAGCACGGCACGCGGGCCGTGCGCGAGGAGTTCGGGGAGACGTCCCGTGAGGAGCTGGAGGGGCTCAAGCCCGCGAGGAAGCTGGCGGGCAGGCTCATGGCCCGCCGCTCACACGGCAAGACCGTGTTCTTCACTCTCCAGGATCCGGAGGGCAGGATCCAGCTTTACCTGCGGCGGGACGAGCTCGCCCCCGAGGTCTGGGAGCTCGCCCAGAAGCTGGATCTGGGGGACATAGCGGGCGTCACCGGGATAGTCTTCAAGACCAGGACCGGCGAGCTCTCACTCCACGTGACGGGGCTCGAGCTGGTGACCAAGGCCCTCTGGCCGCTGCCGGAGAAGTTCCACGAGATGGACGTGGAGATGCGCTACCGCAGGCGCTACGTGGATCTCATCATGAACCCCGCCTCGCGCCGCGCCTTCGAGATCCGCGCTGGCACCGTCGACTACCTGAGGCGCTTCATGTCGTCGCGGGGCTTCATCGAGGTCGAGACCCCCATGATGCACCCCATACCGGGCGGGGCCAACGCGCAGCCGTTCGTCACGCGGCACAACGCCCTGAAGGCCGACCTCTACCTGCGCGTGGCCCCCGAGCTATATCTCAAGAGGCTCCTGGTGGGCGGCTTCGGGCGGGTGTTCGAGATCAACCGCAACTTCCGCAACGAGGGCATCTCCGTCAAGCACAACCCCGAGTTCACCATGATGGAGTTCTACCAGAGCTACGCGGACTACGAGGAACTCATGAGCCTCACCGAGGAGATGCTCTCGGGGCTGGCCCTGGACGTCCTGGGCGCGACCGATTTCGAATACCAGGGAGAGAAGACCTCCTTCGCGGCTCCCTTCCGTAGGGTGACCTGGAGGGCGGCCCTGACGGGGATCGGGGGAGCCCCGGAGGAGGCGCTGGTCTCTCCTGAGGCCGCGGCGGCCTACGTCAGGTCCCTCGATCCCGCGGCGGATCCGGGGGTCGGGGCCTCCCTGGCCTCCCTCCACGAGCTCATCTTCGATCTCGCGGTGGAAAAGAAGCTGGTCTTCCCCACCTTCGTGACCGACTACCCTGCGGATATGAGCCCCCTGGCACGCCGCAGCGACGCGGCCCCCGATCTCACCGACCGTTTCGAGCTCTTCATCTGCGGCCGCGAGATAGCCAACGCCTTCTCCGAGCTGAACGACCCTCTGGATCAGTACGCCCGCTTCGCCGAGCAGGCCGCGAAGCGCGAGGCGGGGGATCAGGAGGGCATGTATCTCGACCGCGACTACGTGCGCGCGCTCATGTACGGCATGCCGCCGGCTGCGGGCGAGGGCGTGGGGGTGGACAGGCTGGTCATGCTCCTGACCGACTCGGCCAGCATCCGGGACGTGATACTCTTCCCCCAGTTGCGCCCGGAGACTCTGTGAAGGCACGTCGCGGAGCCGGGGGCGGCCCTGCGGGCAAGCCCCCCCACCCCGGGGGCGGCGCCGTCCCCGGCAAAGGCCCCGGGCCCCGGGGACGCGTGGCTGCCGGAGGCACCGCCAGGGCCCTCCCCGCCGGCCCGGGCGCCCCCGACTGCGGCCCCGCCGGCCCGGCCCCGGGTGCCCCCGGCGGCCGGGGCGACGGGCGCTTTGGCATAGGGGCCGAGGCTTTCATAGCCCTGAGGTATCTCAGGAGCAAGCGCCGGAGCCGGCTCCTCTCCCTCATCTCGGTCCTGGCCGTGCTGGGCGTGGGTTTGGGGGTGGCGGCACTGATCGTGGTGCTCGCGGTGCTCGCGGGCTTCGAGACCAACCTCAAGGAGAAGCTCCTGGGGCTCCAGGCCCACGTGACCGTCTTCAAGCCCGCCTCCAACATATCCGGCTGGCGCGAGGCCGTGCGGCTCGTGTCCCGCGTTCCCGGCGTGGCCTCCGTCCAGCCGATAGCCACGGGCCAGGTGATGGCCGCCTCCTCCTCCGGGGCGACGGGGGTGATCCTCATGGGCATAGACCCCGAGCTGGCCCGCGAGGCCGATTTCTTCGGCCCCATGAACCTCTCGCCGCACGGCCTCGAAAACCTCACCAGTAGGCCCATGATCAGCCCCTATCCGCCCCCGCCGCCCTCGCCCTTCGAGGACGACGCGTTCATGGACGGGGAAGAGCTGGAGATCCCGGATTACGCCCCCGGTGCGGACGCCCTGTGGTATGCCGCCGGGGAAGAGCGGTCGCCGGGCGACGGCGCGGGGTTGCCCGGTGGCGCGGAAAGGCCGTTTGGGGCGGCCCAGCCAGGAGGGGGGGAGCAGACCGGAGGGGCGGTTCAGCCCGGAGGGGCGGTTCAGCCCGGAGGGGAGGTTCAGCCCGCGGGGGAGGGACAGGAAGGGACGGGGCTGACCGCAGGGTCGGAACTGGAAGGGACGGGGCGGATAGCGTCCTCCGATATCCCTGAACCCTCTGCCGACGCCCCCGCCCCTGTTCCCGGCGGGGCCGCAGGCCCACCGGGCCTCCGCGGCGGCGGGGAGGCGGGCCCTTCCGGCTCCAGCGAGGCCACCTTCGACCTAGGTGCGCCCTCCGGCGTGGCGCCGCCGGCTGGCGGGCCCCCGGTCCCCCTGCCGGACGGTCCGCCGGGGCCGGCGGCGCCCCCAGAGCTCCCTCCCGAGCGTGCCGTCATCCTGGGTTCCGAGCTCTCCATGCTGGTCGGCCAGGGGGCCCTGGGGCAGGTGAACGTGATCTCGCCCTTCGGGATGGTCACCCCCATAGGCAAGCGCATGCCGCTCTCCGACATCTTCCGGGTGGCGGGGGTCTTCAAGACCAACCTCTTCGACTACGACAGCCGGGTGGCCTACACCACCATCAGGGACGCGCAGGATCTTCTGGGCATGGACGACGAGGTCTCGGCCATAGAGATCATGACCGATGACATATACCAGGCGGGCGAGGTGCGCCAGAGGGTGCTTTCCGCCCTGGGCCCCGAGTACTGGGGCCGGGACTGGATGCAGATGAACATGAGCCTCTTCTCGGCCCTGAAGCTCGAGCAGACGGCGATGTTCGTGATACTCACCCTCATCATCCTGGTGGCCGCCTTCAACATCGCCTCCACCCTGGTCATGATGGTGACCGAGAAGACCCGGGACATCGCCATCCTGAAGGCCATGGGCGCGAGCTCGTCCCAGATACGCCGGATTTTCACCATCCAGGGCCTGGCCGTTGGCGGGGCGGGCACCCTGGGCGGGCTCGTCGCCGGAGTCGCGCTGTGCCTGCTCCTGGCGCGTTACGAGTTCATCAAGCTCCCCCCGGAGGTCTACCTCATGAGCACCCTCCCAGTGGAGATGAGGCCCCTCCAGATAGCGGCCATCACCGCGGTATCGCTGCTCATAAGCTGGCTCGCCACCCTGTACCCCTCCTCCCAGGCGGCGCGGCTAGATCCCGTGGAGGCGATCCGCTATGAGTAGCGGCGGCGTGGACGGGAGGGGGCAAGGCCCGCCCCGCCTCCCGGAAGGTGGCCCGCCCCCCGACGGCTCGGGGGGAGGATCCGGCGGGCCGGGGTCCTCCGGGGCCCTCCTCGAGGCCCGCGGTCTCACCAAGGCGTTCCGGAGCGGCCAGGAGGACATCCTGGTCCTCGACCGGCTGGATCTCGCGGTGGAGCCCGGGGTGTCGCTCGCGATCCTGGGGAGCTCGGGGAGCGGCAAGTCAACGCTGCTGTATATCCTGGGAGGCCTCGAGAGGCCCACCTCAGGCGAGGTCCTCTCCGAGGGCCGCGCGATCTACTCACTCACGGACGCCCAGAGGGCGAGGTGGCGCGCCCTGTCCGTGGGTTTCGTGTTCCAGTTCCACCACCTGCTTCCTGAGTTCGACGCACTGGAGAACGTTGCCATGCCCCTGAGGCTCGCGGGGGCCTCCCGGGACGAGGCCGTCGGGCGCGCCCGCCCGCTTCTCGAGCGGGTGGGGCTCGCCAGGCGCCTCACCCACCGCCCCGGCCTCCTGTCCGGCGGCGAGCAGCAGAGGGTGGCCCTGGCCCGGGCCCTGGCCCTGGGGCCCCGGATCCTCCTGGCGGACGAGCCCACGGGGAACCTCGACGGTCGCAACGCAGCCATGGTGAACGCCCTCATAGTCGACCTCGCCAGGGACGGGGGCATGGCCGCCGTGGTGGTCACCCATAACGCCCGCCTCGCCGACACCCTGGACCGGAGGCTGGTCCTGGAGGGCGGGTCGCTGAAGGAGGGGTAGGCGCGGCAGGCGGCGCCCGCCGGGGGCCAGCCCGGGCGCTGACGGCCCGGCTGGCCCCCGGCTTCCCTTGGATAGTGGGCATGATGCGTTTCCGTTCCTTCCAGATGCTGTTTTGGGCTGGAAAGGCCTAACAAGATCGGGTAAACTATCCCCTTTGAAAGACCTGTCTGCTGTCGGCCTCACCTGTAAGAACCACGGAAAGACGGGACCCGCCCCGCAGGCGGCTCGGTGATCGCTGACCCCGGGACCGTCACGGTCGTGGGATCCGCAGGGACGCGGCCCGGGACAACCCGGGCCTTTCCGGGCTCCCCCGATGCCTGTCCGGCCCGCGGGCGGCATCAGGGCCCTGCGGACGATACCCGTGCCCGGCGGACGTCATCTGGGCCTTCCGGACGGCCTCGCCGTCTCGCCTCCCCCACCCGAAGTGAACCGTTGCCGAAGAGTTCAGGGCCACGGAGGCCCCGGCCCTGCCGGGCGCGCCTCCCCGGCCCCCCGCGAGGGATAGCTTCTATGTTCCACCACCAGCTCCAGCCCAGCTCCTCCCGCAGGCTTTCACGCCAGGCCGCACCTGCCCGCCAGGCCGCACGGGCCCGCGGGATCCGCCTCCCCCCCCTGGCGGCCGCCCTCCTGGCGGCCGCCTGCGCGCTCCCCGTGACCGCCTCGGCCCAGGAGGGCCTCAAGGTCGCCGTGACGCCCTACAACATCGTGGGCGTGACCGGCACCCAGCTGGAGCATCTGGCCAACGTGAGCCGGGGGCTCATGGAGCTCACCGTGCAGTCCTTCCAGTCCCAGGGCTTCGTGGCCCTGGCCATGGGGAGCCAGTCGCTCGCGGCGGTCTCCACCTCCGTCCAGGCCCAGGCGAGGGAACTGGGGGCGGATTTCCTGTTCGCGCCCACCCTCACCCGGACGGCGGACAGCTACACCATGTCGGGGCAGCTGACGGCGCTCACCGACGCGGGCTCCAGCTCCCCCCGGATGGACGTCTTCGCCTCCGGCACAGAGGGGCTCCCCCAGACGGCCGAGCGCCTGGTCTACATGGTGACCGACCACCTCTTCGGCACCGGGCCCAGGGTGGTCTCGGTAAACATCACGGGCTCCCAGATGCTGGATAACCAGGCGATCCTGAACTCCCTGCGCATCCGCCAGGGCGGCACCTACAACGAGGCCAAGGCGGCCTCGGACATCAGGCGGCTCTACTCCCTCGGGTACTTCGAGACGGTCGAGGTCGAGACGACCGACGTGCCCGGCGGCAAGGCCGTCCACTTCATCGTCACCGAGCGGCCCCAGATCCTGCTCATCGAGTACGAGGGCAACGAGAAGTACGACGACGAAGACCTGGGCGACGTGGTGGGCGTCAAGATCATGGACGTGGCCTCGGACGACCGCCTCCTCCAGGCCGTGGCCAACCTCCAGCGCTTCTACGCCGAGAAGGGCTACTCCCAGGCCCGCATCACCTACGACCTGGAGCCGGCGGGGGAGGGGCGGGCCAAGCTGATCTTCCGGATCTCCGGGGGCGGCAAGATCTACATCCGGGAAATCGATTTCGTCGGCAACGAGTTTTACTCCGACTGGAAGCTCTCCGGGGTCATCGAGAGCAAGACCAAGGGCTTCATCTCCTTCATCACGGGCTCGGGGAGGCTCGACCGGGAGAAGCTCGCCAACGACGTCCAGCTCCTGACCGTCTTCTACAACAACAACGGCTTCCTCCAGGCCCGCGTGGGGGAGCCCGAGGTCCTGCCCGCCGACAAGCCGGACTCCTACACCATCATCTTCCCGATCGTGGAGGGGAGGCGCTTCAAGGTGGGCGAGGTCACCCTGGGGGGCGATCTCAGGGAGGACGACGACGAGGAGAAGCTCACGAAGCTTCTCCACATCAGGGACGAGGACTACCTCAGCCGCGAGATCATCCTGGAGGATCAGAACAGGCTCCTCGCCTACTACAAGGACAAGGGCTACTACCACGCGGAGGTGGAGCCGCGCTTCGGCCAGCCCACCGAGGACGACGTGCTGGACCTCCAGTACGAGATCTCCCCCAGGAGCCTCGTCTATTATGACCGGATAACCATCGTGGGCAACGAGAAGACCCGCGACAAGGTCATCCGCAGGCACCTGGAGGTGGCGGAGGGGGATCTCACCTCCCAGACCAAGCTCCAGGACAGCCAGGAGAACCTCCTGCGCTCCTCCTTCTTCGAAGACGTGGCGATCACCCCCAGCCCCTCCTCCGAGAACCCCGAGGATCTCCTCAACCTCCGGGTGGAGGTCAAGGAGCGGCCCACGGGGGCCTTCCAGATAGGCGCGGGCTACAGCAACTACTCCAGCATCTTCGGCACGGTGAGGCTCTCCCAGGACAACCTCTTCGGCTACGGCAGGCGCATCTCCCTCGACGCCAACGTCGGCGGCAACTACAGCCTGTTCAACCTGTCCTTCACCGACCCCTGGGTGGGCGACATCCCGCTCATGATGGGCTTCGACCTCTTCAAGACCTTCAACGAGTACGACTACTACCGCAAGGAGTCCCAGGGCTTCTCGCTCCGGGCGGGCTACCCCGTCTTCGAGAAGTTCTACCTCTCGGGCAGCTACACCTGGGAGGACATCGACATCACTGACGTCTCCGTGGTCTCCTCCCGGTTCCTCCGGGAGATGATGGGCCAGTCCAAGAACAGCGTCTTCTCGGTGTCGCTGCGCCGCGACACCCGCAACCACTTCTTCCAGCCCTCGGCCGGGTCCACCATGCGGCTCACCTACGGCATCGCCACTAGCGTCCTGGGCGGCCAGACCTCCTACTCCCGCTACGAGCTGGAGCTGGCCAAGTGGGTACCCATGCCCTTCTGGCGGGGGGCCGCGCTCATGGGCCACATGCAGGTGGGCCTGCTCAGCCAGAACAGGGAGGGTGGCCTCCCCGTCTACGAGAAGTACATGCTGGGCGGCCTCAACACCGTCCGCGGCTACGACTGGTTCGAGATCTCGCCCAGGGATCCAGATACCGGCGAGTCCATCGGCGGCGAGAAGATGGGCCTGGCCAACGTGGAGTTCTCCTTCCCCATAATCAGGGACAGCGGGCTCTACGGCGTCTTCTTCTACGACATGGGCAACGTCTGGACCAAGGACCAGGGCTGGGGCTCGGGCGGCCTCAAGAAGAGCTACGGGGCGGGCCTGAGATACCTCTCCCCCATGGGTCCGCTGAGGATCGAGTACGGCAAGGCCATGGATCCCTACCCCGGCGAGCCCGCTGGCCGCTGGGAGTTCTCCATGGGAGCCATGTTCTAGCGCGGGCCGCCCCGTGGCCCCCCGCGCCTCCCGTCCCCCCGCCACCCCTTCCCGCGCCGGTTAGCCGCCCCAGGGACGGCCTCCCCGCCCGCCTGCGGCGCGGGGGGGCCCCGGGCGGGATCCTCGCGGGGTTTGAATGACGGGGGCGGGAGCGCCTATAATGAAACGTTTTCCGCCCGGGGGGGTGAGATCCCTCCCTGGCGACCCGGGCAGCCCCGCCTGCGGGCCCGGGGCCCCTGCCGTCGGCTTCCGCCGCCCGGCGCGAGTCCGGCCGGCCCGGCCGCCTGCGGAGCGGGTCGCGCCCGCCTCTGCGGCGTACGCCGGGTGCGGGAGCGTGCCCGGCACCGTCCCGCCGCCTGCGGCGGGCCTGGCCTGCGGCTGCCCACGCCAGCAGGGGCCTGGCCCTGCGCTCTTAATTCAGTGGCAGAGGCGTCGTGCCCTGCCGTGCCCCCCGCCGGCGACGGTCCCGCCCTGTCGCGCCCCCCCGCGTCGACAAAGATCCTGCCCTGTCCCGTCCCCCCGCCGCCTTCGGTCTCGCCTGGCTGCGACCGCCGCCGCCGGAAGGGGCGCCGCCCAGTTGCGCCCGCCGCCCCAGACGGGGGCCCTTCCCGGCCGGGCCCCCCGCCATCGGCGGCAATGCCCCGCCGCGCCCCTCCCGCCGGTGGAGGCCTTGCCCTGCCGCCGTCCCGCCGGCAGGCCGCAGGCACCCGCGCCGCCGCCTCGTCTGCCGCGCCGCACCCGCCGCCTGCGGCCGCCATCCGCGGCGGCCTTCCCTCGGGCGCGGCGTTGCCGCGTCTTCCCCCGGAGGTTATGTTCAGGATGAAAAAAAGAATCCCGGCCCTATTCGCCGCCCTCCTCGCGGCGGCGCTCCTCCTCCCTGCCGCCCTCCGGGCCCAGGAGGGCCTGGAGTACCAGAACCCCAGCGTGGTCATCCCGGTGGATCTGTCCGGCACCTTCAACCGCTTCAACCTGGCCATCCCCGCCTTCCAGCCGCTGGGTTCGGGCGGCACGGGCGAGGCCGACCGCTGGAACCGGAGGCTGGGCCTCAACCTCGACATGACCGGCTACTTCCTGCTGCTGGATCCCCGGGCGTCCCTCGAACCCGACCCCAGGGCGGGCCTCTTCGAGGAGGTGCCCATGGACTACGGCCCCTGGGCGCAGATCGGGGCCAACTTCGTCATCAAGGGGGCGGTCCAGTCCTCGTCCTCCAAGACCACCATGGAACTGAGGCTCTTCGACGTCGCGACCGGCGCCCAGAAGCTCGCCAAGCGCTACACGGGCCCCACCAAGGAGGCCCGCCAGATGATCAACCGCTTCACCAACGAGGTCATCCTCGCGGTGACGGGCGAGCCCGGGGTCTTCGGCTCCAAGATAATCTTCCAGTCGGGCAACTCCGTCATGATGACGGAACTGGGCTCAGACGAGGCCTTCGGGATCTCCGGGGGCGGCTTCGGCATCTCCTTCCCCACCCTGGGGCGGGGCAACCGCACCGCCTGGATACGCCGCGGCAAGCGGGCCTGCGAGCTCGTCGTGGACGGCAAGACGATCTACTCGGGTGACCTGGTCATAGCCCCGGCCTTCCGGCCGGACGGGGTGGTGGCCGCGGGCTTTTCCGGCCCCGTCAGCACCAACATCGCCCTCTTCGAGGGCGGCAGGCCCCGGGTCATCACGCACGGCGGGGGCATCGAGATCTCCCCCACCTTCTCGCCGGACGGCGCCCAGATGGCCTACGTCTCCGACCAGGGCGGCTCCGCGGGCATCTACGTGTCCTCCGGCTCTGGGGGCGCGGGCACCCGCATCTCCCCGGGCGGCAAGAGCACCGATCCCTCCTGGTCGCCCAAGGGCGACAAGATAGCCTATGTGGTGCGCGAGCGCGACATCGCGGTGGTCGGGGCCGGAGGCGGCGGCTACGCCCAGCTCACCGGCGGCCAGGGCGTCAACCGCCATCCCAGCTTCTCGCCGGACGGCCGCATGATAGTCTTCTCCTCCACCCGCGGCGGCAAGAGCCAGCTCTACGTCATGGCCGCCAACGGCGACCGCCAGCAGCCCCTCATCCCTGAGTTCGCGGGGCCACAGACCCTGCCCACCTGGAGCCCGGACATGCCCGAGCAGTGAGCCGCGCCGGCCCGGCATCCGTCCAGTGACGCCAATCCGGTGACGCCGTTACGGTGACGAGGGGGCCGCGGAGCCGGGACGGGCCGGTTCCTCGGCCCCCTGGCGTCGCGCCTCGTTTTTCCGCGGAGGCGCCGGGCGGCCCCGGGGCGGCGGAGGCGGTTGCCTGCGGCGGGCGGCGGGACGGGCGGCCTGTGCGGGGAAGGGGGATCACGAGGGGATCCCGTCAGGCACCGGTCTCCAGCTCCAGGAAGGCCTTCCGGATCGAGGGCCAGGATTCCAGCACCTTAGGGCTCGTGGCCTTGAGTATCAGGAGTTCCGGGAGGAAGGCGCGCAGGGAGCTCCACTCCGAGCGGCTGAGGTGGATGCCCGCGAGTGCCCGGCGGGCCTCGCCGTTGTCCGGATCCTCGGCGAGGACGCTCCGGAAGGCTTCCGCGGCCTCGTCGTGGCTCCCCGTGCTGAGGTGGAGATAGCCCAGGTTGAGCCGCAGGCGCGGCTCCCCGGGCCGCATCCCGATCAGGCGCGAGAGCAGGGGCACGGCCTCCCCGGCGCGCCTGCGGGAGACGAGTTCCTTGACTGCACTCAGCAGCCTTTCGGGATCGTCAGGCCCGCCGCCCTTGGCCAAGGGCCGGTGGGGCCTGCGGGAGAAGCGGCCGCCCGCCGCCCTGAAGGGGGCGGGCACGGCCTCGCCCTCGAGGGCGAAGACGTAGATGTCGCCCGCGCCGGCCTCGCCCCTGTCGTGGAAGGTCACGGGGTAGCGGTGCGGCATGAAGCCCTCGAGTGTAAGGGGGTGCCAGAGCCCGGAGGCGATTTCGCCCAGCGTGGGGCGGGCCTTGGCGGGATAGAGGGCGAGGGCGAGGCGCCCCGTGAGGGAGAAGAGCCTGGCCATCTCCTCCTTGGCCTCCCCGGGGGACGGTGGTTCCCCCGGCGTACCGAAGCGGCGGGAGACCGAGAGATCCGCCAGTGGCCCGCAGTCCGGGCAGGGCCCGCCGGGGCCTCCGGCGTCCCCCGTGAAGCGGTCCAGGAGCCTCGCCCCGGGGGCGGAGGAGAGATCCAGCCGGGGCCGCAGGCCCCCGGGGAGCTCCACGACCGTCTCGCAGCCCGCGAGCCTCGCGAGCAGCGATACGGCCTCGGACTCGAAGAGGTGCACGCGTCCCCGGGGGGAGTAGGCGGGCGGGGGGACGGCGCAGGGGACGGACTCCGCGCCCGCGAGGGTTCCGGGTGGGCCGCCGGCGGCCGCTTCAGACGTACAGATCGACATAGTACCCCTTGCCCTGGGAGACTGGGGCCTGACGGCGGACGGGTTCCGGCCTGGCCTCGGCCTTCTCGCGGCGGCCCCGGCCCCTCCCGAAAATCTCCCCCAGTATCTCCTCGCGGAGCGTCTCCCGGGGGGAGCGCGTCTGGGACGGCACCAGGGCGCCCTTGGCTGCGTCTATGGAGTTCATAGGGGATCCTTTCGCGGAGTGCATGGTGTTTTGCGAGGCGTCCCCGGACCGCGCTTCGCCTCCCCCGGGAGCACCCTTCCCCTGAGTGGGGGTGGGCGGCTTCCGGCGGCGGTGGCGCGGTCCCGGCGGGCACTGAGATCAAGAAGCGGGACATGTTCTGCGGCGGGGCGGCGCCTGGATCCCGGGCGGGGCAGCGGTTCCGGCGGCGGGGGCGCGGTTCCGGCAGGGGTAGACATCAAGAAACGGGCCATTTTTTTCGACCGGTAGGGTGACGGGATTCCGGCTGGAGGGCGCTTCCGGCGTCCCGGAGCGGGGGTTGCCCGGCGCCTGCGGGTCCGCCCCTGAGGTCTCCGGGGGACTGCGGATAGCGCGGGAACCGGCTACCGGGACGCCGGGAAGCGGCGCGGGGGTGGCTGGTGCGCCTGGGGGGGGGAGGCGGCGCCTGTCCGGATGAAGGGGAGCGGCCGGGGGATCCCGCGGGCCGTGACGGAGGATCCCGGCCGTGGGCGTCCCGCCGCCCGGTTGCCGGACGGAGGGACGGCAGCCTCCGGAGGGGGGCATGCCTGGGGAGCCGGGCCGGTTCCCCGGCGGGATCCCGGAAGGCGACCGCCGGGACGGCGGCCGGATCCCCCTCCGCTCTCCTCCCCCGGTCCCCGGCGTTCCGCCGGCCGGTGTCCCGGCCTTGCCCGTTCCCGGCCCGTCGGCTATAATGCCGGATGCCGCGCCGATCCTGAAGAACCCTGACTATCCGGCCCCCCGCGCCCCCGGGAGGCCGATGGAGTGCTCCATGCCTTGCGCCTCGCCCGCCCTGCCGGGAAGGGCTTCCGACAGCCCCCTCGACCGGCGCGCCCGCTTTCCCGGCCCCTTTCCCGCCCCGCGCCCTCCCCGAGTCGCCGCCGGCGAGGGAGGCGCCCGTGTTTAAGAAGGTCGCGGTGGCCAACCGCGGGACCATCGCCGCGAGGCTCGTCCGGGCCCTCGCGGGTCTCGGCGTCCCCTCCCACGTCCTGTGCTCCGAGGCCGACCGTGACAATCCCTACGTTACGGAGGCGGACGGCTTCACCGTCATCGGGCCGCCGCCGCCCAGGGAGAGCTACCTGGATCGGGAGAGGGTGGCGGAGGCCGCCCTCGCCGCCGGCTGCGACGCCGTCCATCCCGGTTACGGGTTCCTGTCGGAGGACGCCCTGTTCGCGGAGCTCTGCGCCGGGAAGGGACTGCGGTTCATAGGCCCCTCCCCGGCCTGGCTCCGGGTCATGGGCGACAAGGTCGCCTCCCGCAGGCTAATGGGCGGGAAGGGCCTCCCCCTGTGCCCGTCCACGGGGATCCTCCGGGGCACGGCCGAGGAGATGGCGCGGGAGTGCGAGGCCCTGGGCTTCCCTCTCCTCATCAAGCCGGCCGGGGGGGGCGGCGGCATCGGCATGGTGCCGGTCTCGGGGCCCGAGAGGCTCGCCCAGGCCCTGGCGACCGCCGCCTCCCAGGCCGAGCGGGGCTTCGGGAGGGCGGATCTCTACGCCGAGAGGCTTCTCGTGTCCCCCAGGCACGTGGAGTTCCAGGTGGCGGCGGACGGCCGGACGGCGGTCCACCTCCACGAGAGGGACTGCAGCGTCCAGCGCCGCCGGCAGAAGGTGGTGGAGGAGGCGGGGGCCCAGGGCATCCCCCGGCCGGAGCTGGAGGCGATGGCCGCCAAGGCGGCCGCCATCCTGGCCGGGAGCGGCTACGACCACCTGGGCACCGTCGAGACCCTGTACTCGCCGGAGGCGGGCTTCGGCTTCCTGGAGGTGAACCCCCGGCTCCAGGTGGAGCACGCGGTTACCGAGGAGTTGACGGGGGTGGATCTCGTGGAGCTCCAGGTGCGCCTGGCGGCGGGCTCCCCCGTCCCCGAGCTCCTCCCCGCGCCGCCGCCCTTCTCCGGCCATGCCGTCGAGGCGCGGATCTACGCCGAGGATCCGGTGCGCTTCCTCCCTTCCCCCGGCGCCCTGAAGGTCTTCCGGCCGCCGCGGGGCCCCGGGATCCGGGTGGAGACGGGCTTCCGCGAGGGGGGGGCGGTGACCCCCTTCTACGACCCCATGATCGCCCAGGTGATAGCCAGGGGCCCTGACCGCCTGGCGGCCCTGGATCTCCTGTCCGACGCGCTGGGGGAGTTCGCCGTGGAGGGGGTCAGGACCAACATAGGGTTCGTGAGGGCGCTGGTAAGGCACGAGCCCTTCCGCGAGGGGAAGGTACATACGACCATGGCCGAGGAGTTCGTGAAGCTCAAGGGATACCAGCCTCTCCCATGAAAGGCGCCGCCCTCCGCGGCGCGGGCCCGCGGGGCGTCCCCGCGCCCTGCGGCGTCCCCCGCCGGGAGGGGCGCCGGGGGTCGCGGTTCCCGCCGGGCCGGGGGCGTCCCCGGGCGGGGCCGCCCTCCAGGCCGGGAGCCCCGCGCCTCCGTCAGCCCCATCCGAGGCGTCCGGTGCCCCGGCCCCTCGCGCCGTTGAGGATCCTCATGCGGAACATCGACTTCCACTGCCACTCGACCTTCTCCGACGGGACGCTCGAGCCATACCAGCTGGTGGCGGCGGCGGCATCCGCCGGTCTCGCCGGACTCGCGCTCACCGATCACGACACGGTGGAGGGCGCGGGGCCCTTCCTCGAGGCGGCCCGCCGGAAAGGCTTCCTCGCCCTGGCCGGGACGGAGCTCTCCCTCGAATACAAGGGGATCACGCATCTTCTCGGCCTGGACGTAGCGCCCGAGTCCTCCCGCCCCCTGGATCTCGGGTTCCTGCAGAAGTGCCGCGCCGAGCGCAACGAGAGCCTCCACAGGGCCCTGGAGTCCCTGGGCAGGCCCGTGGACCGGCAGCGAGTTGCCGAGCTAGCCGGCGAGGGACAGACCGGCAAGCCCCATTTCGCGCTGGCCATGGTGGAGCGGGGGTACGTGTCCAGCCGCCAGGAGGCCTTCGAGCTCTACCTCGGCCTGGGCAGGCCCGCCTACGTCAGGAAGCGCCGCCTCTCCCCCCCCGAGGCGCTGGGGCTCATGCTGGGCGCGGGCTGGTGCCCGGTGCTGGCCCACCCGGTGACCCTGCGGATCCCCATCGAGGAGTACCCCGAGACGCTTAAGCGCTGGAAGGGCTGGGGCCTCGTGGGGCTGGAGGTCTACCATCCCGACCACCACCCGCTCCTCTCAGCCTTCTTCCGGGAGCTGGCGGACCGGATAGGCCTGGTTCCCACCTGCGGCTCCGACTTCCACGGCGCCAACAAGGAAGTCCCCCTGACCTGGGTGAGGGACAACAGCACGCTCACCGCCGCCGTGCTGGACCGCCTCCGGGAGGGTCTCCGGGCCGCGCTCTCCCGCGACGGGGGCGTCCCCGCCGCCTGAGCCCGAACCGCCGGCAGGGACGGGCGGAAGGGGATCCCCCGGCCGGGCCCCTTCCGGGCGGAACTGCCGGTACAACCTGCGCTCCGCCGCTTCCGGGCTCCTGCCGGGGGTGCCGGACGCGCCAAGGCGGACGGCGCGGCGCGGGATTGATTCGCCCACTACGGGGTGTCATAAGGGTCTCAGCGGGAAGGGAGGCGCCGGGAGAGTCGCGTAGCGGGGGTTTCACGCGGGGCGGGTGCCGCCGAAACCGCGGCGGCATGAGGGTCTCAGCGGGAAGGGAGGCGCCGGGAGAGTCGCGTAGCGGGGGTTTCACGCGGGGCGGGTGCCGCCGAAACCGCGGCGGCATGAGGGTTTCAGCGGGAAGGAAGGCGCCGGGAGGGGAGGGCCTGGGGGCGGGGGATCGATTCGCCCGAAGCGTGGTGCCGTAAGGGTTTTCGCGGGGAGGGTGGTGCAGGGGGGCGAGGGACGCGTGGGGGCCTCGCGGCTCGGTTACACCCGGTATCGCGGCGGCGGGGGGTCCGGCGGCACGGGGGCGCCGGGAGCCGCGGCACGGGAGGTGCCCGGTGCGGGCGGGACGGGAAGCGGCAAGCCGGGTGCCGGGCAGGCACGGCCGCAGAGCGGTGCCGGACCCGGGGGCCTTTTTCTGGACGGCCGCGGCGCTACGGCGCCGCGCCATGCATTCAGCCAGGCGGGCCGGGTCGCCGGCTCCGGCTGGGGCGGGGGCCGCGGGGCGCCGAGAGGACTCCCGCAGGGGGACCGCCCATCATCCCCGGGCCGGGCTGCCCGGGACTGCCAGGAGGTGTTACTTATGGATCAGGGTTCCGGTGTGAAGATCCTGGGTCTCCACATGAGCCCCAGAGAGAAGGGTAGCTCGGCTCTCCTGCTGGAGAGGTTCTCGGAGGGCGCGAAGAGGGCGGGGGCCTCGGTGGAGATCCTCTCGGTGTCGAAGCTCGACATCAGGGGATGCGCCGAGTGCGGCAAATGCAACGAGACGGGCGCCTGCGTGTTCGTGGACGACGACATGGCGGCCGTCTACTCCGCCTGGGAGACGGCCACGCGGATCGTGGTCGCCACCCCGGTCTTCTTCTACGACATGCCCTCGCAGGGCAAGGCGATACTGGACCGGAGCCAGGCCTTCTGGTCCCGGCGCTACATGCTGAACCAGAACAAGGAGGGCGTGCCCGGCGCCAAGGGCTTCCTGCTGGCCTGCGGGGCCACCAAGGGCAAGGACCTCTTCGTGCCCGTGACGCTGGCGGTCAAGTACCTCTTCGACTCCATAGCCTTCCCCAAGACCTTCCCTGTCCTGAGCTTCCGGCAGATAGAGACCCCGGACAAGTTCACGGCCGGGCAGCTGGAGGAGGCGGAGAAGGCAGGCTGCGAGTTCGCCCGGCAGTGAGGCTGGGGGGCCGGACGCTCCCCGCCTGAGGGCACTGGGCGCCCGCCAGGCGGGAGGCCCCGCTCCGGGCCGCCCCCCGGCGCGGGGATCGGGGGGGCGGGATCCGTCCGGGCGAGCGCCCGGAGGTATCCCGCCCCTCTCTCCCTGCGCCCTCCCGGCAGGACCGGCGGGACGCCCTCCATCCGGCGGGAAGCCTACTTGGCCATGTCGATGTCGTAGGTGACCCAGTAGTAGTCGGCGGGATAGACCTGGACCCCGGTGATCTTCTTGTTGTAGATGATGTTGGCGTTCGGGTGCACGAAGAAGATATGGCCCGGGTTGTCCAGGAGGGACTGCTGGGCCCGCGTCACCAGGGCCGAGCGCCTGTCATTGTCGAACTCCGCCTTGAGCTCCTCGAAGATCGCGTCCAGCTCGGGGTTGGAGTACTTGTTCCAGTTGTTGTACCCGCCGGTCCCGTACTGGCTCACGAGGAAGCTCTGCGGGTCGCCCGTGCCGGCGGTGATGACGCTGGAGATGATCAGGCCGAAATTGCCGGACTCGGCGTAATTGTTGATTGACTCCGTGACCTGCAGGTTCACCTTGATCCCCAGGGCCGCGAGCGTGTCCTGGGTGGCCTCGGCGAGCAGGGGGAGCTCCTGGCGGGAGGTGTAGTACACGAAGGTCATCTCGGCGGGCTCCCCGTCCTTGTCCAGGACGCCGTCGCCGTTGGAGTCGGTCCAGCCGCCCTCGGCCAGGAGCGCCTTGGCCCTTGCCGTGTCGAACGAGTTGGGATCCTTCAGCATGTCGTTGGGGAAGCCCAGGGAGGGCGGGAGCGGGCCCACGGCGGGCGTGAAGCGCCCGGAGAGGAGGGTGGCGCACCAGGTCTTGCGATCGAGTGCGCTCTTGACGGCCCTCCTCAGGCTCACGTCCTTCATGGGCCCGGTGAGGTTCATGTAGGCCATCACAAGCCTCAGGGAGTCGATCTCCACCACCCCGAAGTTGGGGTCGTTCAGGAACAGCTGGACGTCGTTGGCGCTCATGTTCGTGGCCATGTCCACGTCGCCGGACTGGAGCGCCAGGGCCCTGGTGTTGGGATCGGTCACGGGTATGAAGTTCACCTCGTCCAGGGGGGGCCTGCCGCGCCAGTAGATGTCGTTCCTCACGGCCCTGATGTTCTCGTCGGTCCGGGGCAGGTACTTGTAGGGCCCGGTGCACACGGGGCCGGAGGCCTTGATCTCGTCGTCGCTGGCGTCGGCGTCTATGATGAGGAAGAGCGGGTCGCCGAGCATGCCGGGCAGGCCGGGGGTGGGCTCCTTGGTCTTGATGGTGAGCGACTGGCCGTCCGCGCCTATGGACTCGTACCTGAAGAACTCGGATTCGAAGCGGCTGGACGCTAGCCTAGTCACCCGCTCGATGCTCTTCTTGACGGCCGCGGCGTCCAGGGGCTTGCCGTTGGAGAACTTCACCCCCTCGCGGATCTTGAAGGTCCAGGTGAGCCTGTCGTCGGCGAGGGACCAGGACTCCGCCAGCCAGGGCTCGGGGGCCATGGTCTTGGAGAACTGGACGAGGTTCTCGCCCGCGCCTATGCGGACGATGTACCAGGAGTCCCAGCCATGGGTCGGGTCGACGGTGTCGATATGGCTGAACACGCCGAAGTTCAGGGCCTTCCTGGCGCCGGGCGCCTGGGCTTCGGCGGCGGGGCTGAGAATTGCGGCGGTGAGGAGCAGGGCGGCGGAGAGGGCGATGGGTAGCGAGATTCTCTTCATGATTGTCCGTCTTTCCGTTGGGCTTGCGGGATTCGGGCCTTTCCGCCCGACGCTCCGGCGGGGGCCGGGAGGCCTGCGGGCGCGCGCCGTCCCCTCGGGCGGCGCGGCCGGGCTCCCAGGGAGGGTGCCGGAGTCCCTGGTGCGGGTTTGCGTTGACGGCGCCGGCGCCGGGGGGGCATGGCCTTCAGGAGGCCCTCCTCCTGTGGGCGGCCCTGGCGGACGGCCTGCGGCGGGTTCCCCCCGAGGATGCTCCCACGGCGTGCGGGGTGCGGCCTGCGGCATGGGCGTCCCGCCCCGGCGCGGGCCCGGGCGGGACGGGAAAGGCGGTTCCCCAGGGGGCGTGCGCCTCCGCGGGGACCGGGCGGAACCGGGAAACGGCGGCTCCCCGCGGGGGTGTGCGCCTCCGGGGGATCGTGCGGGGCCGGGAAGGAGGGCTCCCCGAAGGGGTGTGCGCCTGGGGGATCGGGCGGAATCGGGAACGGCGGGCCCCGGTGTCAGCGAGTGGGCCGGGTAAGGAAGCTAGTCCGGGCCGGGGGAGTCCGCGCGGGAAGGGATGGGGGCGGTAGCGAAAGGCGGACGGGAGCTAAAAAAAAGATCCCGGGACGCGTGACGCGCCCCGGGATCCCATTTTCGATCCCGATGGAGGCTTCCTTCATGGAGCGCCTCCGTCCATGGGACACCACCGTTCCGGCGGCCGGGCGGGGGCTCCCCCTGGAAAAGCTGAGAAAAGGGCAAGGCAGGTCTTCTGACTTGCGGCTCTGGCTCTCCCGGACGCGCCTTCCCGATCTCCCCTCGCGGGGTACCAGTGGCGTGGAATGCGCCGGGAAATCGCCGCTTACAGCGGTGGTTCCGTCCCCGATTTCAACGGGGTTCCCTGTTAGGCCGTAAAGGCACCTTGCTGAGTATTCTAGTTATGTAATCCTTCGCGGTTCTTTTGTCAACTATTTTTTTTCCGGGGCATCGTCCCCAGGTCCTGGGCTTTGGCGATATCGGTTTTAGTGGGTGTTACCCGCAAAGGACGGCTGCATGGCGTTGGGCCGGCGGACAGGCGGGAATGCATAAGCGGAAGCCGCTTCCTGCCCTGACCCGGCGGCGTCCAGCAGGGGGCGTCCCCCCCGTTGCCTGGGCGGGTGGCGCCGGGCGGGGCGCCGCCTTCCCCCGAGGATCTTCCGTCCTTCCCCTGCGGGCGACGGCGCCCCTTCCCCGGATAGCCCGGAAGGAAGGGAGTCAGCCGAACGCCAGGAATTAAAGAACGGGGGTGCCCGCCGGGGACGGCGCGCGGCCCCCCGCGCCGGGTGCCCGGTCCCGCGCCCCGCGGCGTCCGCTCGGCGCGGGAGTGGCGGGCCATCCTGAAAGGCCGCCTCCCGGCTAGGAGGGCCACTTCCCGGTGGCGCGGGCCTCCTCGGCGAGGGCCTGGCACCTGGCGCAGGGCTCGTGGGGCAGCGAGGCGAAGACCCTGGGCCCGCAGAGGCCCGACGATGTCCGGATGAGCAGGATGCCCGGGCAGTCCGGGCAGTCCCGCAGGAGCTCCTCGCGGCGCTCGTCGATATAGGAGGGCCAGTCAGGCTGGGCGGCGGGGTCGGCGGGGTGGCTGTCGTAGAAGATCCGGCGTTCGCGGAAGAACCAGCCGTCCCTGGGCCGCGAGCCGTGCAGGGAGGGGTCCGGCGCCCCGGCGCGCTTCCGGTGGACGAAGTCCGCGAGATCCTTCACGTAGTCGAGGGTCCTCCGGGAGGTCGCGGGCCTGCCTCCGGGCGGGAGGGGCTCCCTGACCTGCCGCCAGTCGAGGCCCGCCATGGAGAGGATGATGGCCAGGTTCGTGTAGGGGAGCGCCCCCTGGATGGCGTAGCCCCCCTCCAGGACCGCTATGTCGGGGCCGATGAGCTCCGACATCTCGGCGTAGCCCAGGGCGGTGAGCTTCATGTTGGTGATGGGATCCGTGAAGTGGTTGTCCTGGCCCGCGGAGTTGATGACCAGATCCGGCTTCCACTCGTCCAGGACGGGCCGGACGATCTCCCTGACCGCCAGCAGGAAGCCCTCGTCCCCTGTCTCCGGCGGCAGGGGGATGTTCACGGTGGCGCCCCAGGCGCGGGGCCCCCCCAGCTCGCCCATGGCGCCGGTCCCGGGGTACAGGGTCCTGCCGTCCTGGTGGAGGCTGATGAACAGTGTGTCCGGGTCGTGCCAGTAGATGTCCTGGGTGCCGTCCCCGTGGTGGCAGTCGGTGTCGACTACCGCCACCCGCCGGTAGCCGTAATCCCTCCGGAGGCGCTCGATCATGATCGCCTCGTTGTTGATGTTGCAGAAGCCCCTGCCGCCGTGGACCACCTTGCCCGCGTGATGCCCCGGCGGGCGCACCAGGGCGAAGGCCTTCCGGGCCCTCCCCTCGGCCACCAGCCTGCCGGCGGTTATCGCCCCCCCGGCGCTTATCATGTGCGGGAGGGCCGCCACCGCGGCGAGCCCCAGGGGGAAGAAGTGCACCCGCTCGGCATCGGCGTCTTCCGCCTTCTCCGGCCGGAACTCCTCGATCTCGGGGAGATCGAGGATCCCCTCCTCCCGGAGCTGGTCGTGCGTGTACAGTAG
>JAITEZ010000324.1 GCA_031281735.1 Deltaproteobacteria bacterium
GTGCTCCTCGCGCCCCGCCCGCCCGGTCTCCCGCCAGACGCTCATGAGCCCGCCGTACACCGTGCCGGCCCGCCCCGGCACCAGCCCCGGGGCGGGCCTGGGGAGCGTGGCCTTGGTGATGGCCTCCAGGTAGGCCCCCATGGGCTCCGCGAACTCCCCCTGCGGCAGGAGCTCCCCCGTCTCGGGCGAGGGGCGGTAGGTCACCACCGGCTCGCTGGAGTCGGAGGTGTAGATCCGCATGCCGTAGCGGGCATCGTAGAGGGCTACCCGGCTGATGTCGAAGCCGTAGACGGTGTCCTCGATGACGGAGTTGAGGAAGGTGTACGCCTCGGGCTCCGAGAGCCGCGCGTTGCCCTTCTCGCGGTAGATGGGCAGCAGGAAGTGGTTGAACATCTGGTAGTTCAGGTTGTCCATGATCATCACGGTGTCGTCGACGATCCTGGAATAGATGATGTCCTCCGCCTCCCCGCTCATGATGGCCGCGAGGGCCAGGCAGCTCGCGAAGATTACCGCTATGGCCACGGACGAGAAGTACTTGACCAGCCGGAACTTCTTCTCCTGGTCCAGGGGGGATCGGAGCGCCTCTCCGCCCGGGCCCTCGCCTGCCTCCCCCGCCGCCTCCCCGGGCCCCCCGGGCTTCCCGTCCCCGGCGCCCCCCTCCCAGGCCCCTTCCGGACTCAGGGGGATCCCGGGCCCCCCCGGCGCCGCGCCCCGCGCCTCCCGGCCTTCACGGGCGACCCGGCGGCCGGCGGGGGTGCCGGGGCCCGCGGCTCCGCCTGCGGGGAGGGGCCCCCGGGCGCTCGCGGCGGCCCCGCCGTCGGGGGGGGCCCGGTTATATTCGCGGTCTGCGGGGATGGGTGCTCGGCGCTCCATGCAGGAGGGGTGGACTGCCAGGGGCGCGGTCAGGCGGCCTCCGCCGCCGGGCCTGCCGTCCCGGGCGGCGGGGGGGTCCCGGGTGCGGGGCTACCGGAGGATGAACTTCTTCTTGGCGGAGAGGCCCTTTGCGTACCTCTCCTTGAAGGAGGCGAAGCCCTGGCGCCCCATGAGCCCGTAGGTGAACTGCTTGCCGAGCTCCACCCCCGGCTGGTCGAGGGGGTCGATGCCGTAGAGGCTCCCCGAGACCACCGCCGCCACCTCGAGGGTCTGGAGGAGGTAGCCCACGGTGGCGGCGGAAATCTTGGGAATCGACAGCGTCAGGCTGGGCCTGCCGTTCTCGGCCAGGGCCCTGGCCGTGCCCTGCCGCTCGAAGGACAGCAGCTCCCCCAGGGAGTGCCCGCCCAGGTAGGCGAGCTCCTCGTGGTCGCGGAAGATGGAGGGGATGTTTACCTGGTGGCGGAAGCCGTCCACGCCCAGGAAGCAGATCGTCTTCTCCTCCGTCCCCTCCATGTACATCTGGAGCTGGCTGTGCTGATCCGTGGCGCCGAGGGCCTTGACGGCGGTCTGGGCCCAGGGGTTGGGGGTGCCGTCCAGCCTGCTGGCCTTGCCCAGGGACTCGTTCCAGAGCTGGCCGAACCAGTCGGCGGTGCGGGCGAGCGAGTCCGCGTAGGGCATCATGACCAGGATGTTGCGCCCCTTGGCGGTCGTCATCAGGTGGTTCAGGCCCGCGAAGAGGTAGGCCTTGTTGGCGGCGGGGGGCTTGCGGGCGTCCTCCTGGGCCCGGGCGGCGCCCGCCAGGAGGTCGGTTATGTTCACGCCCACCATGGCCAGGGGGGCGATCCCCACGGACGAGAGCACCGAGAACCTGCCGCCCACCCCCTTGGGCACGGGAAGCGAGGCGTAGTCCCCGGAATCGGCGATCTTCCTGAGCACCCCGCCCTCGGGGTCGGTGGTGATAAGCAGGTGTTCCTTGATGGCCGAGCGCCCGAGCGTCCTCTGGAGCTGGTCGAAGACGATCATGAACTGCGCCATGGTCTCGGCCGTGGCGCCGGACTTGGAGATGACGTTGAAGAAGGTGTTCTTGAGATCGAGCCCGTCCAGGATCGAGGCGAAGCCCTCGGGATCCACGTTGTCGCAGACGACGAGCCGCGGCCAGCCGCGCTTGGCCGGGGGGAGATCGTTGTGGTTCAGGGGCCGGAGGGCGTTGAAGACCGCCGCCGCCCCCAGGGCGCTCCCGCCTATCCCCAGCACCACCACGGTCTCGAAGCGCTTCCGGCCCATCTCGGCGAGCTTCCTCGCCGCCTTGGGGGTGTCGGGGTCGCGCGGGAGATCCATGAAGGGAAGCAGCCCCTTGCGGTACCGGGCCTCGATGTCCTTGTAGGCCGCCGCGAGCGTCGCCTTCATCTCGGCGAGATCCTCGGGCCCCAGGCCCTTGCCCGCGCCCAGCGCCTCCGAGGTGAGGCAGTTGTAATCCAGGGTAAGGAACTCGTCGGTCTCCTCTTTGACGGGAGGTTTCGTTCTCTTTTCGGTCATTTATGTCCCTTTCTCCGGAGGGAGGCGCTCGGGGGCGGCCCGGAGGCCGGGTGCCTCCGACGCGCCGGCGAACGCGCGGCGGGGAGCGACCGGGGGCGGGCCGGAGCCCGTCCGGGAAGGCCGGTCCGGCTGCTCCCTTCACCGGAAGGGAGCCGGTCAGCACACAACACGTTCCTCTCAAGTTTATCTTATTTGTAAGGAATTTCAAGCCTCCCGCTGATCGCCGTTTTTCCGGCCCCGGGCGCTCCTTTCCGCGCCCCGGCCCCGGCCCGCCCGGCTCCGGATCGGCAAGTCCCCCCGCGCCGGCCCGGCGGGACCGGCGCCGCGCGCCCGCCCCCCGCCTCCCGTCACGCCCGGCGGGTGTTGCCGCCGCGGCGGATTGGACATATAATGGCCGGGCAACCGGTTAACGCCCTCCCAGCCGCCCGCAGCCTATTCCCCGCGACGGGCGGTCACTGCACGGGTGCCCTATGACCGCTACCGAAAAGAAACTCAAGGAAATCGTGAGGGAGATCCTCTCCATGAGCGAGTGCGACCTCATGGAGCTCCTGCCCGTCTACCAGCACCGGATGGAGAACTTCGAGACCATCGGCGAGTGGGAGGAGGCGGTGGTCATGTACTTCCTGATCAACGCCTGCCGCATCAAGAACATCCAGTTCGGCGAGAGGGTCAACCAGCTCAACTCCCGGAAGCGGCCCGCCACCCGCCGCCGGCCCGCCCCGGTCGGGGTGACCCCGGTGCTCCCCCCCGCGGCGGGGTCCCGCCCCAAGGGCGGGAAACCCCCCGCCCGCCGGACTCCCTCCCTCGAGCTCGTCAAGTTCCCGGCGCCGGCGCCCCCCGCGCCGGATCGCCCGCGCCCCCGCCGGACCCGCTGAGCGCGCCCCGGCCGGGATCCCGGACGGGCGTCCTTCCCCGCCGCCCCCGGCCGACCGTCCCCCTCCCGGAGCCCCCCGGCCCCGGGCGCGGACTGGCCCGCCCGGGCGGAGGCCCGGCAGGCCGCTCCCGTCCCCCCCGCCGCCGCTGCCGCCTCCCGGCCTCTCCCGCCCCGCCGCCCCCGGGCCCAGGGGCCGCCCGCCGCCCCCGGGCAGACGGCCCCCGCTGGCCTCTCCCGCGCCGGGGCGGCGCCGATCCCGCCCCCCGGGGCGGGCGGCTGTTGCCTCCGCCGCCACGCCGGCGGATGACGCGGCTCAGCGTCGCGAGGGGTGTCCTGATGAGCAGATTCTGCGAGGGCTGGCGGGCGGCGGGGATGCTCCTGCCCCTGAGCTCTCTCCCCTCCGCCTTCGGGGCGGGGGATCTGGGGCCGCAGGCGGAGGCGTTCGCGCGGTTCCTCAAGAGGGCGGGGCTCCATTTCTGGCAGATCCTCCCCGCCAACCCCACGGCACCCTCCCTGGGCAACTCGCCCTACTCCGGCTTCTCGGCCTTCGCGGGCTGGGAGCTCTACGTGAGCCCGGAGCTCCTCGCCGAGGACGGCCTGCTCGGGACCGCGGACCTGCGGGATCTCGCCTTGCCCGCCGGGACCCGGGTGGACTACCCTAGGGCCCTGGCGGCCAAGCGCGAGGCGCTGGACCGGGCCTTCGCCAGGGCGGAGGCGGGGCTCCTGGACGACCCCGGCTTCCAGGGCTTCCTCGCCTACAACGCGGGCTGGCTCGACGACTACGCCCTCTACATGGCCGCCAAGGGGGAGTTCGGGGGGGGCTCCTGGATCACCTTCCCGGAGGATCTGAGGGACCGCCGCGAGGACGCCCTGAGATACTGGGGCACCAGGCTCTCCCGGCAGATCCTGAGATGCAAGTTCGGGCAGTGGCTCTTCTTCCGGCAGCTCTCGCGCCTGAAATCCCTGCTGGCGGAGATGGGGACGGGCCTCATAGGCGACGCCGCCTTCTACGTGAGCCACGACTCCGCCGACGTCTGGGCCAACCGCGGCCTCTTCCGCCTGGACGCCCAGGGGATGCCCGCCGTGGCGGCGGGGGTGCCCCCCGACTACTACTCCGAGGACGGCCAGCTCTGGGGGAACCCCGTCTACGACTGGCCCTGCCACCGGGCGAGCGGCTACGGCTGGTGGCGCCGCCGCTTGCTCCACAACCTGGGCCTATTCGACTGGACGCGCCTGGATCATTTCCGTGCCTTCGCCGCGTGCTGGGCCGTCCCCGCCGGAGAGGCCACCGCCAGGGGAGGCTCCTGGTTGCCGGGGCCGGGGGCCGAGCTCTTCGCCGCCGCGTCGGGAGGGGCCAGGCTCAACATCATCGCCGAGGATCTGGGCTTCATCACCCCGGACGTCACCCGCCTCAGGCGGTCCCTGGACTTCCCCGGCATGCGCGTCCTGCAGTTCGGCGCCGGGGACCCGGCGGGGCTCTCCATCCACTGCCCCTTCCGCATAGAGCCGGACAACGTCTGCTACACGTCCACCCACGACAACAACACCTGCCGCGGCTGGTACCGCAGGGAGCTGGACGCCGGGGGGCGCGCCGCCCTGGACACGCTCGCGGGCTTCCGGATCTCCGAGGCTACCGTCGCCAGGGCCATGGTGGCCATGGCCTGGATGTCGCCTGCGGCGATTGCCATGACCACCGTCCAGGATCTCCTCGGCCTGGACGAGCGGGCCCGCCTGAACGTCCCCAGCACGGCCTCCGGCAACTGGGAGTGGCGCCTCCCCGGCCCGGAGGCCCTGGACGCGAGGGCGGCGGCGGAACTGGCGGAGCTCACCGCCGTCGCCGGCCGGGACAACTGCGAACACCCCAATATCCTCGCGTACTGAACCCGGTACCCCCCGCGCCGGACACGGTCCCCCCGCGCGCCGGACCCCCTTCCCCCTGCGGGGTCCCGCCCGCCTCGCCGGCCGCCTCCGGACGGGAACGACCCCGGGTGACCGCGCCTCCGCCCGTGGCCAGGGCCCCCCGGCCCCCGGGGCTGCCACGCCCCGCGGACTTATGCTATGATCGGCCGGGACGCGCGGCGGACGCCGCCCTCGTGGCGGCAGGGCCGCGAAACCGCGCTCCGAGACCTCCCTCCCCTCCCCGCACGTCCCGCGGCGGATCCCACGGGGAAGCATCACCGACAAAGGCTGGCCACACCGTGAAGACCTTCGCAGAACTCCACCGCCGCCTGATAGGCCTGGCCTCCGGCCTGGACGGCGAGCTCTGGGATCAGCTCCTCGCCTCCCTGAACCCCCCGGACGAGTTCCCGCGGGATTCCCAGCTCCAGGATCTGGCCTTCCGGGACGCCAAGGCCCTGGGCGGCTACGTCCCCGACCTGAGGAACGTCATGAAGAACACCTCGCCGCGAGACCTCACCGCGGAGGAGTACCAGGCCTTCTGCGGGATAGCCGCACTCTACAACCTCGCGGCCAGGCTCCCCGTGGTCCTCCTGAGCATCCCGGACTACAAGCCCAACAGCAACCTGATCGACCTCTACAACGGATACCGGCAGATCCTGGCCGAGATCTTCGCCTATCTCGCCATCGCCGAGGGGGCCGCGACCGGGGGCGCCTGAGCGGGCGCCCCCGCCGCGCATCACCGCCCGGCGGATCCGCCCCCGCCCCGCGCGCCCCGCGCGCCCCGGCGGCCCTCCCAGGGAAAGGCCCCCCGCAGACCGTATGAACCACTTCCAGGACAAGGAACCCGCCGGGGGTGGGCCGCCCGCGACAGCGGGCATCGAGCCCCCCGAGATCCTGGACATCTTCAGGCACGCCTGGCCGGTGGTCTGGGAGAGGCCCCTCCCCACCGTCCTCTACGTCGCGGCGCTCGCGGTCATCGAGACCCTGGGGGACCGCGCCGTCTCCGCGCTGCTGGAGCCCTTCGGCCCCGCCATGGCGGAGCTCATGTCCAAGGGGCCCGGCGACCCGGGTGCCGTGTCCGGTATGGCCGCTGCCGCCGACGTCCACGGGGGCGGCAGGCTCGCGGCGGGGCTGGCCCTCCCGTTACTGCTCATGCCCTTCGTGAGCTTCGCGGTGTGCCGGGCGGCCATCTCGCTGTGGGACGGCTACGCCCCCGCCGCCTCGGACCTGACCCTCTCCCTGGCCTGCTACATGAGGGCGCTCGCGGTCTTCGCGGCGCTGAGCGTCTACGGCCTGGGCCTGGGGAGCCTGACCGCGCTGGCGGTGCTCCCGTTCTGGGCCTTCGCGCGGGGCACGGCCGGCGGGCTCCTTCTGGGCGCCCTCGCGCTCGCGGGCGCCGCGGCCCTGTGGATCAAGCTCGTCTGGCCCGCCGCGCGGAGGTACCTCTTCCTCCAGTTCTTCGTCTACTTCCGCATCTCGGATCACCCCGGCCTGGGCGGGCTCTTCCGCGAGGCCCTCGCGCTCGACCGGACCCTCAAGGCCTGGCCCTCGCACCTGAACGTCTTGTGCGCGCTCGCCTTCGCCGTGATCCTGGGCGTCTTCGTGGCGGCCAGCTCCGTCGCCGCCATGGCGCCCTCCCTCGCCTCCCCGGAACCCGGCCTGGCGCTCGCCAACGCCGCTTACCTGGCAG
>JAITEZ010000349.1 GCA_031281735.1 Deltaproteobacteria bacterium
TGGATGGTGTCGAAAGGGTGGCCCGCCGCGGGCCCCTCGCGGGAGGGTGACGAAAGGGGGCCGCCCGCCGCGGGCCCCCCGCGGGAGGGTGACGAAAGGGGGCCGCCCGCCGCAGGCCCCCCGCGGGAGGGTGACGAAAGGGGGCCGCCCGCCGCAGGCGCCAGCGGTACGGTGACGAAGAGGAGGCCGCCCGCCGCAGCCCCTGCGGGACAGTGACGAAGAGGGGGCCGCCCGGTGGGCGGCCCCCTTCGCCGGCCCGGCGCCGTCCCTGCCCCCCCGGCCCCGGAAGGCCGGCCTCCCCGCCGCCTAAGGGGCCTGCGGGGCCGGGGCGGGCCCCCGATCCCGGACGTCCCCCCGCCCCGGGCCGGGCCCCTGGTCCAGGAGGCTCTCCGCCGCGGCCAGGGCCTCCTCGGGCCCGGGTATGCCGCAGGCCTCCCAGCGGGGGCTGTCCGCAGGGGGGGAGAGGGGGAGCCCGTGCCGCAACAGCGCCCAATTATAACACAGGAGCCGGATCCTGTCCCCGAGGGGGGCCCAGAGGGCGGGGCTGGAGGCGGTGTAGACCACCAGGAGGGGCGTCCCGGCCTCGGCGGCCAGGTGGGCGGCCCCGGTGTCCACGGTGAGGAAGAGATCCAGTCCCCTGCAGAGGGCCCGGAAGCCCCCCAGCCCCGTCCGCCCGGTGAAGTCGGCCACCGGCGCCCTGGTCATGGAGGCCAGGGCCCGGGCGGCGGGCCCGTCCCCCGGCCCCCCGGTCACGCAGAAGCTGACGCCGCGGCGGGAGTGGAGGGCCTCGGCGAGGAGCCTCCAGTTGGCCAGGTGCCAGCTCTTCTCCGGCTGGCGGCCCTGGAGGCAGAGGCCGGCCCGGGGGCCCCGCGCGGGCATCCCCGCCAGGAGCCCGGCCGCCTCGCGGAAGGCCTCCGGGGTCGGGGGGGCGAGCCGGGGCCGCAGGAGGTGGCCGGGCCCCTCCCGGTAGGGGACGCCCAGGGCCAGGGCGCAGAGGCGGGCCTGGTGCTCCGCCATGTGCACGAGCCCGGGGGCCCGCGGGCCCGCCGGCGCCTCCAGGGTCGCCCAGGGCCAGGCGGGGGCCTCGTAGCCCGGCACGGGCGAGGCCACCCTGCGCCGCTGGCCGGCCAGCAGGCTCAGGATCCCCGAGCGCCTCTTGTGATCGAAGCCGAAGGCCGTCCCCCACCGGCCGCGGGCGATCTCCCCGGCGAGGGCGAGGGTCCCCCGGAGCCCCAGGCTGCGGGTGCCGTGGGAGGCCACGTGGACCCTGTCGACGTCGGGGCTCCCGGCCAGGAGCTCCGCCGCCCCGGGCCGCGTCACCAGGGCCGTCCGGGCACCGGGGACGGCCCTCTTCAGCAGGGCGAGCGCGGGCAGGCACACGAGGGCGTCGCCGATGTTCTTGAGCTGGTAGCCGACGAAGCCGGGCCCGGGGGCCTCCCCCGCCCCCGGCGCCGCGCCGCCCCCGGAGACGCCCGCCCTCACCCGCCGCGGGCCTCCCCCCCCGGCGGCCCCGCCGCCAGCCTCTCCCGCGCCGCCGCCGCGAGGCCCCGGAAGAGCGCCAGCGCCCTCGGATCCGAGCGGGCGAGACCCTCGGGGTGCCACTGCACCCCGAGCACGAAAGCGCGGCCAGGGAGCTCCAGGGCCTCGCACAGGCCGTCCGGGGAGACGCCGGTGACCTCCAGGCCCTCGCCCGCGAGGCACACCGCCTGGTGATGCCCGCTGTTGACCTGCAGCTCCTCCGCGCCCGAGAGCCGGGCCGCGAGGCTCCCCGGCGCGAGGCGCACCGCGTGGCCGTGGCGCGCGCGGGGCGAGCGCTGGCGGTGATCCAGCGCACCCTCGACCTGCGCCCCGATGTCCTCCCAGAGGGTGCCGCCGCGGGCCACGTTCATGAGCTGGAGCCCCCGGCACACCCCCAGGACGGGGAGGTCCAGCTCCAGCGCCGCCGCGAACAGCGCCGCCTCCCAGCGGTCGCGGGCCTTGTCCTGGGCGCTCAGCTCGGGCTGGAGGCCGGGCTTGTCCAGGGGGTCCGCCCCCACGTCGCCGCCGCCGGACAGGATCAGCCCGCCCAGGCCGCCCGCCAGGCACTCCCGGGCGAGAGGCAGGTAGGCCTCGTGGCCGTCCACCTCGCCGCCGGTGGTCCCCGACGGCACGCGGCCCTTGCCCACCTGGTAGTGGCCGGGCGGCCAGCCCTCTGGAGGCCTGCGGATGAGCCTGAACTCGCGCCCGTCCTCCGGCGGCGGGGGGGGCGCCCCCTCCGCGAGGAAGGCCGGGTCCAGCAGGGGGGTGGGCAGGACGGCCGCGGCGGCGCCCGCGAGGTAGAGCGCGTCGGCGTAGTTGGAGTTTATGCGCGCCTGGGGGAGCGTCCGGCGCCCGTCCCAGTCCTCGGTGGCGCCCAGGCTGCAGCTCAAGCCGATGAGTGGCCTCGGGGGCAAGTGGGGGGTTCCTTTCCGCGGCCCGGCTTCCCGCAGGCCCGGCGGGCCCGGTGGGCCCGGCGGGGCCCGGTCGCCCCGGCGGGAGGGATCCGGGCGGCCGGCCCCGGGCCGCCTAGGCGCCGTCCGCGGGCCGGAAGAGTATGACGGCCTCGCCGTCCAGGACGAGGGCCCCGCCGGGGCCCCGGGCCGTGGTGCGCAGGAGGATCCTGCCCGTGCCCTCGTCCTTGGAGGCTATCTCGACGCGGGCGGTGACGGAGTCGCCTATGTAGACAGGGGCCCTGAAGATCAGGGTCTGGGAGAGATAGACGGTCCCGGGCCCGGGGAGCAGGGTGCCCAGCACCGCCCCCACGAAGGCCCCCGGGAGCATCCCGTGGGCCACCCGGCGGCGGAAGACGGAGCGGGAGGCGTAGGACTCGTCCATGTGCATGGGGTTGTAGTCCCCGCTCACGGCGGCGAAGGCCTCGAGGACCGCCTCCGTCACCGCGACCGTCCTCTCGGCGTAGTCGCCCTCCCGCATCTCGCTGAAACTGGGCATGTGCCTCCCGCGGAAAGGCTCATGATAGGGTACGGCCCGCCCGAAAACAAGGCGCGGGGGCCGCCCCGGCCTCCGGGGGCGTCCCTGCGCCTGTCGCGGGCCCGCCTGCGGGGACGGGGGGGAATCCCGCCACCGCCTCCTGTCCGTCCCCCCTCCCGGCCGGACGGGGGATCCGCCCCCCCCCTCGGCCCCTGGCCCGTTCCCAGGAGTCTT
>JAITEZ010000005.1 GCA_031281735.1 Deltaproteobacteria bacterium
CCCCCCCCTTGGGGAGATTACGGGATTCATTCCGTGGAATTGCACGAATGAACTTGACAGGCGGTGCGGGCCTCCCGGGCCGCTGGCTGTCCGGTTCCGGAAAGAGAGCAAGGTTCCCCGATCCGCCGGGCACGGCCGTCAGGGCGCGAGGCCGCGCACGTAGCGGACGGCCATCCGGATCTTGCCCAGCGCGCCTTCGGGAGACGCGGACAGCTCGCCGTGCGGGATCCTCACCACCCTGTATCCCGAGAGGAGCAGCCGGAAGTCGCGGTCGCGGTCCCGGCAGAACGCCTGAAGCGAACTGTGGGGTCCGTAGCCGTCCACCTCTATGACGAGCCTCCCTTCCCGCCAGAGGAGGTCGGCGATGAACCTCCCACCCCCGGCGGCGTCCACCGCGGCGTTGAACTCGAAGAGGCCCGCGAGATCCGGCTCCCCCGCCAGGCGCTCCGCTAGCAGCATCTCGCCGGGGCTCCGCGGGTTGGGGCTGCCCTCCATGTCCCGGAAGGGGTTGGAGCCCCTGCCGGCCCGCCCCCCGCCGTCGCACGCCCCCGGGCCACCGGCGTCTGGCTCGGGCCGCGAGGCCGCCGGCGCCGGGCCGGACGGGGTTGCGTCACAGCTATCACCTGCGGTAGGGCCCCCTGGGACCGGCTCGCTCTTCTTGCCGCCTCCGGCCGCGGCGGCTTCGCCTCTGCCTTCGGCCCCGGGGATCCGGACGGGGAGGGCACGTCCCGTGTCCTGTCCGGCGGAAGATCCGGGCCTGCGTCGCGAGCCTGCCGGCAGGGTGCCGGACGGGGGTGTGTCACCGTGCCCGCCGGCGGCCGCGGCCATGGGGACGGCCGCGGCCTTCCCGCCGCTTCCGCCTGCGGCGGAGGCCTCGCCCCCGCCTTCGGGCGTCCGGGCGGGGGGCCCTGCGGCCGGGCCCCGCCCGCCGGGCGTGGCGGGCGTCGGCGGCGAGCCCGGGCCGCCCAGGGTCTCCGGGCCGAGGGCCTCGCCCGGCCCCGGAAGCTCGCGGCACCTGCGTAGCAGGGACTCCAGCCCGGAGCGGTCCCGGTGGGCGCCCGGGACGAGCGCCACGACCAGCATCCCCGTCTCCCCCGCCAGCCATTCGATGCCCCTGGCGTAGTCCCGCAGGGAGACGTCCGACGGGCCCCTCTCGCGGGGCGGGAAGACGCGCAGGATCCCCCTTCTCCGGCCCAGCGCGAGGGAGAGCTGGCGGGCCTGGAGTTCGGCGGGGGCGTCAGGGAAACAGGGGGGGGTCCCCAGGAACACCCCGTGTGTCAGCGCGGCCTCGAGCCAGCCCGGGTCGGCCAGCGCCGCCCGGGCAGCCCGGAGGATCGCCTTGCGGGCGCCGGGGACGCTACCGTCCAGGGGCAGGAGGGCCCCGGGAGAGGCGCCGTCGGGAGCCTCCCCCGTCTCGAACCAGGAGGGCCACTCCGCCAGGGCGGCCACGGCGAGCGCCTCCAGCCCCGCGTCCACCAGGGACCGCGCGGAGTAGAGTTCCGGGAAGGCGTCTGCGTAAGGGGCCCCCGCGCCTCCCAGCCGCTCCAGGAGTTCGGTCCCCGACAGTCCCGCCGGCAGGAGCACGGTCACCGGCGGCCGGGGCGGGAGAGGCCTGCCGGGTAGGGCGGCGCGGCGCGGGGCGGGTGCGGCTGGTTCGGGCATGGGGTGGCTCTTGCTCTCAGTCTTCACGGTGCCGGTTGCGGCCGCCGCGCGGACGGGCGTCGCTGGCCCTCCGCGGGGCCCGGTGCCGCAATGCCGCCTCCCCGGGCGGGGAAGATTCTTGACGTCAGCCCGTGCGAGACCTGGGATCAGCGGCCCGCCTTGCCGGACCGGGAGCGGCCTCTGGCACCCGGCGTATTCCCCGGCGGGGCGGGATGGCCCGGGGTGGCGCCCGCGGCCGCCCCGGCCCCGTGGCCGCCGTCCTCGTTGCCAGTCCCGGCCGGGAGGCCTGCGGCGACGGTGCCGGCCCGGCGACCGCCCGGATCTTCCGGGAGATCCCCGGCGGCGGGCCCGGACGGGAGGCGTTCCGGATCCTCAGGACAGCCGCCGGGTTCGTCCGGATCGCCCGGATAGTCCTGAATGCCAGGGACGTCCGGATCGCCCGGATCGTCCTGGACTCCGGATACTTCCTGATCGCCCGGAACGTCCAGGACTCCGGATACTTCCTGATCGCCAGGAACGCTAGACACTTCCGGAACGCCCGGAAAGTCAAGATCGCCCGTGACTTCAGGGGCGCCCGGTCCGGCAGGGAGGCCCGGATCCTCCGGGTAGCCGCCCGTATCGTCCGGATCGTCCGGGACGTCCGGATCGCCGGGCCCGTAGGGGAAGTCCTCGAGGGCCTCCGGGAAGCCCGTCCCCGCGACCGGCGGGCCGGCCTGGCTCTCCTCCTCGGCCCTCTTGAGGGACAGCCTGGCCCTCCGTGCCCGTAGGGGGGGGCCGTAGGCCTTCTCGCGGCCCCGCTGCCCGGGGCGGTAGTACTCCTCGCCCAGGAGCTCGTCCGGCAGGTGCTCCTGATCCGTCTCGGCATCGGGGAAGTCGTGGGCGTACTGGTAGCCCCTGCCGTAGCCGAGTTCCTTCATGAGCCGGGTGGGGGCGTTCCGGATGTGGAGGGGGACCGGGAGAGGGCCCCGCGTCCTGGCGTCGCTCCTCGCCCTGCCGAAGGCCTTGTAGACGGCGTTGGACTTGGGGGCGAGGGCCAGGTGCACCGCCAGCTGGGCCAGGGCCAGGTCCCCCTCCGGGGAGCCCAGGAGGCGGTAGCTCTCGAGGGCCGAGACGCCCAGGACGAGCGATTCCGGGTCGGCCTCGCCCACGTCCTCCGAGGCGAAGCGGATCATGCGCCTCAGCAGGTACACCGGATCCTCGCCGCCCTCGAGCATGCGGGCTATCCAGTACAGCGCCCCGTCGGGGTCGCTGTCGCGCAGTGACTTGTGGACCGCTGAGATGAGGTTGTAGTGCTCCTCGCCGCCCTTGTCGTAGCGCCAGGCCTTCCTCTGGACGGCCTCGGAGACCACGGCCTCGGTGATGACCCCCCCCGTCCCGCCCCCGCCCGGGCCTCCCACCCCCTCGCCCTCGCGGCCGGCGCGCCCGGCCGCCCGGCAGGCGAGCTCCGCCGAGAGCTCCAGGGCGTTCAGGAGCGACCGGGCGTCCCCCCCGGAGCTCATGACGAGGAAGTCCCGCGCCCTCGGCTCGACGGCGAGCCCCAGCCTGCCCAGGCCCCGCTCCCCGTCCGCGAGGGCCAGATCCATGATGCCCTCGAGCTCCGGGCGGGAGAGCGGCTCCAGCACCAGCACCCGGGCCCGGGAGACGAGCGCGGGGATGATCTCGAAGGAGGGGTTCTCGGTGGTGGCGCCGATGAGCGTTATCAGCCCCGACTCCACGTGCGGCAGGAAGGCGTCCTGCTGGGCCTTGTTGAAGCGGTGGATCTCGTCCACGAAGAGGACGGTGGGCCTCCCCGCGAGCTTGCGGGTCTCCCGGGCCCTGAGGACCACCTCGCGCACGTCCTTGATGCCCGAGAGCACCGCCGAGAACTCCACGAAGGCCGCGTCCGCCTTGCGGGTGAGGAGCCGCGCGAGGCTGGTCTTGCCCGTGCCGGGGGGCCCCCAGAGGATGAGGGAGGCCACCCTCCCGCTCTCGTAGAGGAGGCGCAGGAGCCTGCCCTCGCCCAGGAGGTGCCGCTGCCCCGCGAACTCCTCTATGGTCCTGGGCCGGAGCCTCTGGGCCAGGGGGGCGAGGGCGGGATCCGCCCCGTCCCCGCCGGGATCGGCGGCGGGCCGGGCCTTCCTGCCGCGGGGCTCCGCGGGTGGGCTGGGCGGGAAAAGTGGCATGGTTGCCTTGCGGTGCGGCCGCGGGCCGGTCAGGCGGGCGGCGGGGCCTGGCAGCGCCCGGGGGGGCCAGCGTCCGGGGCCGTCAGGCGGTCCCAGAGGGCCCTGGCCTGGCGGATGGTGTCCTTCAGGGGGCCGTCGTTGGATATGACGCAGTCGGCGAGGCGGAGCTTCTCGGCGGGGGGGAGCTGGCTCCGGAGGATGCGCCGGGCCGCGCGGCCGGAAAGGGAGGCGTCGCGGTCGCGGAGCCTCTTGAACTGCACGGCCGGGCTCGCGAAGCAGAGGACGGTCGGGCGGAAGAGGGTGTGCAGCCGCGCCTCGAAGAGGAGCGGTATGTCGGCGAGGACGAAGGGGGCCTCCCTCATGCCCTCGAGCTCCTCCAGCATGCGCCTCCACGTGTAGGGGTGTACCAGGGCCTCCAGCTCCAGGCGCAGGCCCTCGTCCTTGAAGACCTTCCTCGCGACGAGGGCCCGGTCCAGGGTGCCGTCCCCGCGGACGCTCCTGGGGCCGAAGAGGCCCCTCGCCGCGTCGAAGCAGGCCCCCTCCGGGGCCAGGGCCTCCCTGGCCAGCAGATCGAAGTCTATCACCCTGGCCCCGAAGGTGCGCAGGAGCTCCGCCACGGTGGACTTGCCCGAGGCGATGCCCCCGGTCAGGGCCATCCGCACCGCGCCCGGCCGCGACACCAGGAGGCCCTCGGGGTCGGCCGCCCAGGGGGGCGGGGGCGGCTCGGGGGGGCGCCTCTCGGGTCTAGGTGGCTTTCTTCCGTCCACGGCCTTCCTCCAGGATCCCGGGGAACTCGCCGGGGCTGTCGATCAGGTACCGGGCGCCCGCCGCGCGGACGGTCCCGGCAGGCCGGAAGCCCCAGGTGACGCCGATGGGGACGAAGCCGCAGGTGACGGCGAGGCCCATGTCCACCTCGGAGTCCCCGAGGTAGCAGACGTCCACGGGCGCCCTGCCCAGGATGGCGGCCGCCTCCAGCGCCCCGCGGGGATCCGGCTTGGGGGGGCGCTCGCGGGTCGGCCCCAGCGTGGCCGCGAATACCCCCGGGAAGAAGTGCCCCACCACGGCGCAGGCGTTGTCGTGATCCTTGTTGGAGAGCACCGCCAGGGGCCAGCCCTCGCCCCGGAGCCGCTCCAGGAGCCCCGTGATCCCCGGGTAGGGGCGGGTGAGATCCAGCTGGTGCTCCCTGTAGTCCTCCCGGAAGCGGGCCCTCATGGCGTCCAGGAGCGCCCCGTCCCCGCGGCGGCCCTCCGGCAGGGCGTCCCTCACCAGCCGGGCGATGCCGTGGCCCACCAGGGCCCGGCACCCCTCCGGCGTGTGCCCCGGCATCCCGAAGGCCGCCAGGGTCCGGTTGAGGGCCCCGTGGAGGTCGGGGAGGGTGTCGAGCAGGGTGCCGTCCAGATCGAAGATGGCGGCGGGCGGGGAGGGCATGGGGACCTGGTTCCGGGGCGTCCGGGCGGGATGGCTCGCGGGGCGCCCCGCCCGGGGGTGGCGGTGCCGGACGGGTGGCCGGCGACGCGGGACGGGGGCAGCGCCGGGGACGGGGCCGGGGCAGCCCCGTGCGGGGGCTTCGCCGAGGCGGGCGGGAGACGTGACGGACCCCTCTGCCGAAGGGCCGCCTTAGGGCAGATGCTACCAGATTCGCCCCGCCTGGTGAAGCCGGGCGATGATCCGCGGCCCGGATGGCTAGTCCGGGGGACTGCGGGATCGCCGGGGGGCTTTTGGCTCGGGTCATCTCCGGGGCTCCTGCTGAGGAAGCGCCGGCACTCCCGCCTGTCTTGAGTCCTGGACTCAAGAATCCTCCAAAAAATGGGTGGAAATATTAAAAAGTATAAAATATATATTATATTTAATTAATAGCTCATTATTTTTGAACAAGGGTAAGGGTAAAAAAGTCAGATTTGCACTAGGGATGTCCGTATTCCTGGCTCTTCGCGGAAAAACGATCGTCAGGGACGCTAGGGGCGGGCTACTCAGCTATGTCTAGTTGACATATGTTTTCTGATAGCATATATTTATAATCTCATATATCTATATTTTATATCTGGCCATGACAACGGGCAGACTTTGCCATTTACAGGGCACAGTAGGCTACACGCAAAAAGGGATGGTTCGGTATGTGGGGAATGAGTGCACTACCGGATCACGCCTCAGGACAGGCTCGTCCGTTGCCCTTGTTGCGGGTCTCCAAAAGTCGAAACCAGCGGATCGGTAGTAAGACAGCTGCTCGGCGTGCCCGTCGTCACCAGGAAGGCCGACGTGCTCAATGTGGATGTCCCCCGTGTGCATTGCAGGATATGCAACACACTCAGGCTGATCGACCAAGCGCATAATCGGAGCCGGGGAAGAGAGACGCGAGACAGTTCGCGAAGGCCGCAATGATGCTTCTGCGCGGGCAGGGCATCGAGCATGCGGCTTCCATCATGAAAGTGGGCTGGCACACGATCAACGGCATCCTTCAGGGGCGCCTGGAAAGGAAACACTCCAGATCAGAACTGAGAAAGATACGCAGGATAGGCATAGACGAAACTTATATTGGCGGAAGAGGAAAAGCCGTCACCATCGGCGATGATCTTGACAGCGGCGATCCCGTGTTCGTGGGGGACGGGAAATCCGGCACGGCTTTGAAACCACTCTGGGAGCTGCTCGGCGGGAGGCGCGGGCGGATCGAGGCGGTGCCATCGACATGAGCCCCGCCTTCATGAAGTCAGTCAGGGAGAACCTCCCGAACGCAGCGGTCATTCTTGATCACTTCCACGTCGCCAGGCTCAAGAACGGCCGCCTTGACGGGATGAGGCTGGCGGTCTTCGCGCGGGGCCCGCAGGAAGCTAAGGACGTCCTCCGGGGGGCAGGTACCTTCTCCTCAGGGACGAGTCCAGCCTCTCTGACGACAGGGGTGAGAGGGCTAGGCTCGACAGGCTCCTCGCGATGAACATTCCCCTGACCACGGCTTGCATCCTGAAAGAGTCCCTGAGGCAGGTCTGGGAAGGGGAGACTCTCGAGGAAGGGACAGCCTGCCTTGAGGGATGGATCTCGCAGGCCAGGGCTTCGGGCGTGAGAACGCTGGCGGCTCTGGCCGCCGAATCCGAGAGGCACTCCGAGGGAATATTGGGCTGGTACAGGCACCGGATCACCGCCGCGCCGCCTGAGGGGCTCGACACGAGGATCAAGGCGTTGATCCGCAGGGCTTGCTGTTTCAGGAACATGGGTAACCTCAAGCGGATGATCCTGGCAATCGGGGGGGTCAGCCCGCAGAGGCTTTTCGCTCCAGGGTGGCCTGTCAGGCCTGCTTTCGGGATCCTGATCAATCCAGGTCATTCCGCTGAGGGGGACGGCGCCGGCACTTTCGCATTAGACTGGAGCCATGCCGGGACGTCCAGCCGTCCCTTTCAGTGCATGTGCGCCCTGTTCCATGAACACGGGGCGCCATTGAGGTGACGTGTGTTACCTGAAATCCCGGAAAGCTGTTAATACTACGAAGAAAAAGTTAAAGGATGGGGGCACTTAAAGTAATCATAAATAGTTTTTTGTTCAGCAGTTAATGGCGATATGATATTTTTATCTT
>JAITEZ010000038.1 GCA_031281735.1 Deltaproteobacteria bacterium
CGCCCCTTCAGCCGGCAGGCCGCTGCCCGCCCCCCGCGCCCTTAGTCCCCGCCCGCCCCGGACGCCTGGCCCGCCCCCTCCCTCGCGAACCGGCCATGATCTGTCTGGATTGACCCCGCCGCACGGATGTGCCATAATACATGGTTGAATCTAAGCCGGGCTCCCGCCACCCCCGCCGAATGGCCCGGGGCCGCGGCTCCGCCCCCGGCTTTTTTGGTCTTCAGGGCCGGAAACGGCAGGGTGCAGCCAACCGCCCCCGGCTGAGCCGGAGGCCTACCCAGGGCATATAAATGAAAAAGGACATCCACCCCAACTTCAAGGAAGTGACCGCGGCCTGCGCCTGCGGCAACGAGTTCAAGACGGGCTCCGTCCTGGACTCCATCAGGGTCGAGATCTGCTCCGCCTGCCACCCCTTCTTCACCGGCAAGCAGAAGCTTATCGACACGGCCGGACGCGTGGAGCGCTTCCAGCGCAAGTACGCCAACGTCTCCCAGACCGCCGGCAGGGGCAAGAGGGCCAAGGGCGCTGCCAAGCCCGCGCCCAAGCCCGCCGACCAGCCCGCCGAGGCGGCTCCCGAGGGCCAGGCGCAGCCCTAGGCCCGGCGCCGGGGCCCGCGCCCCAGGCGGCCTGACGGGCGCCCCCCCCCGCGCCCATCGCTGATCCCCGGCCTGCGGCCGGGAAAGGGCCGCCGCGGGCGCGGCGCTCCCCGCCGGGCCTGCGGGGCGGGGCTCCGGGATACCCCTGACACGCGGGCCCGGGAGCGCCGCCGGGGGCGGCGCCCCAATCCGGCGGCCGCCGGCCCCCGGGAAGCGCGGCGCCCTGCCCGGCCGGAAGGCTCAGGACACCGGGGCGGTTCAGGCCTCCCTGGTTTTTTTTCGCCCACCGCCCCCTGGCCGGGCCGCCTTGACGTCACCCCGACCGGACCCGCCTCACCCACCGCCGGCGGCCGCCGCCTCCACCTGGACCCGCGCACCCATGTTCGAAGACCCCTCCCAGCTTGAGCAGTTCAAGGCCCTCCAGGAGCAGCACGCCGCGCTCGAGGAGTCCATCTCGAGCCCCCAGGCCTCCCACGCCTCACGGGAGTACTCCCAGCAGGTGCGCCGGCACAAGGAGCTGGGGAGGATCCTCGAGTGCTGGCGCGGGCTCGTCAAGACCGACTCCGACATCGCCGGGGCGAGGGAGCTCCTCGCGGACCCCTCACCCGAGATCCGCGCCATGGCCCAGGGCGACCTGGACGGGCTCCTGGACGGGCGCCGCAGGATCGAGGAGGAGCTCAAGCTCCTCCTGCTCCCCAAGGATCCCAACGACGAGAAGAACACCGTCGTGGAGATCCGCGCCGGCACCGGGGGCGAGGAGGCGGCGCTCTTCGCGGGGGATCTGCTACGGATGTACATCCGCTTCTCCGAGCGCCGGGGCTGGAAGAGCGAGTTCCTTTCGGCCAGCCCGGCGGGCGAGCCGGGGGCATACAAGGAAGTGGTCTTCATGGTGGAGGGCGACCGCGTCTACTCGGTGCTCAAGCACGAGTCGGGCGTCCACCGGGTCCAGCGGGTGCCGGCGACCGAGACCCAGGGCAGGATCCACACCTCGGCCGTCACCGTGGCGGTCCTTCCCGAGGCCGAGGAGGTGGAGGTCGAGATCCGCCCGGACGAGATCAAGGTGGACGTCTTCCGCTCCTCCGGGCCCGGCGGCCAGAGCGTCAACACCACCGACTCCGCGGTGAGGGTGACCCACCTGCCCACCGGCCTGGTCGTGACCTGCCAGGACGAGAAGAGCCAGCTCAAGAACAAGCTGAAGGCCCTGACGGTCCTGCGGGCGCGGCTCTACGACCTCAAGAACTCCGAGCAGCGCAGGAAGATCTCCGAGGAGCGCCGGGGCCAGGTCGGCACGGGCGACCGCTCGGAGCGCATCCGCACCTACAACTTCCCCCAGGGCAGGGTCACCGATCACCGCATCAACCTCACCCTCTACAAGCTGGCCTCCGTGCTGGACGGCGACCTTGACGAGCTCCTGGCCCAGCTGGGGAGCTTCTTCCAGGCCCGGCAGCTGGCCGCCGGGGGGGCAGGGCTGTGAGCGAGCCCCGGCGGACCTGGACAGTGGCCGGGATGCTCTCCGTCACGTCCGGGTTCCTCGGGGGCAAGGGCATCGCCTCCCCGCGCCTCGAGGCCGAGCTCCTCCTGGGCCGCGCCCTGGGGCTGAGCAGGATCGGGCTCAGCGTGAGCCCCGCCCGCGAGCTCACCGCGGAAGAGGTGGACGGTTACCGCGAGCTCGTGCGCCGGAGGGCGGGGCACGAGCCCGCCGCCTACATCCTGGGCGAGCGGGAGTTCTACTCGCTCCCCTTCAAGGTCACTCCCTGCACCCTCATCCCCCGCCCGGAGACCGAGCACCTGGTGGACGAGGCCGTGCTTTTCGTGAGGGGCCTCACCGCCCCCCGGCCCGGCCCGGCCGCCGCCCCGGCGGCGGCCCTCTGCGACGTCGGGACCGGCTGCGGGGCCATCGCCGCCGCGCTCGCGCGAAACCTCCCGCAGGCCTCCGTCGAGGCCTCGGACGTCTCGCCCGGCGCCCTGGCCTGCGCCCGCGAGAACCTGGCGGCCCTGGGCCTCGCGGACCGGGTCAACCTGGTCGAGGGGGACCTCCTGGACGCGCCCTTCCGGTCGCACCTCTTCGACGCCGTCTGCGCGAACCTCCCCTACATCCCCAGCTCCATGATAGCGGGCCTCCCCCCCGACGTCCGGGACTACGAGCCCCGCTCGGCCCTGGACGGCGGCCCGGACGGGCTGGCCCTGCACCGGAGGCTCCTGCCCCAGGCGGCCGGCCGCCTCAGGCCCGGCGGCGCGGTGTTCCTGGAGTGCCAGCCGGACCAGTTCCCCGCCCTGGAGGCCGCCGCGAGGGCCTGCGGGCTCTCCCCCCGGCCCCCCGCCCTGGATTACTCCGGCCGGGAGAGGATCTTCTCCGCCGCGAGCCTCTGACGACCCCTCGGCCGCAAGCGGCCCGGGACCCGCCGTCCGCATCCCGAGGAAGGTAGGGATCCATGCCCCCCGCACGCCCGCGCCTCCTCCACCCGCCGCCGGCCGCACCCCTGACCGCCGCGGCCCTCCTGGCCCTCCTGTGGCTTTCCCCCGCCCCGGCCCCGGCGGAACTCGCCGCGCAGGGCGGGGGGGCCCTCCCGGCGCCGTCCCCCGCCGCGGCTCCGGAGGTGGCGCTCCCCGCCCGGCCGGGCCCGGCCCCGCCCGGGAGCGCGGCGGACGCCGCTCACGGGACTCCCGCCGGGGCCCCGGGGGTGGCCCTTTCCCCCGGGAGCCCGGTCTTCGTCTCCCCCGGCGCCCTGGAAGCCGCCTCCCCCACACCTCCCCCAGACCCCGCGAGCCTCGGCCTCCTGCGGGAGGAGGCCCGCCTGAACCTCTTCGCCCGCGGGGATCCCGCCGACCCGGCGGAGGCGGACGGATCGGCCTTCCTCGCCCGGGTGGAGAAGGCCACGGTGCTGTACTTCCGGGCGGCGGGGGCGGACCCCGCGAATCCCGAGTGGTTCCGCGTCCTGGGGAGGCTTTTCGAGATCCGGGCCCTCTTCGCCACCGACCCCTGGGATCGCCGGGAGCTCCTGGACGGCGCCCAGGCCCAGTTCCTGCGGGCCGCGCGGCTGGAGTTCGAGTCGGCCTTCGACCGCCGGGCCTCCCGGCCCGGGAGGCCCGGCGGCCCCCCCCCCTCCGGGCCCATCATCTCGGAGCTGGCCTTCGAGGGGAGGCTCAAGCGCGGGGAGGCGACCCTGGACGAGCTCGCCCGCCGCCACGGCTCGGAGGGCCTCCCGGCGGAGCGCAACCCCCGCTTCTGGGCCGACCGGCTTCACATCATACAGGCTGGCGAGGACGCGGCGGCCCGCGAGGCGCTCTTCGCCGAGGCCCGGGACGCCTTCGCCAGGACGTGGCGCGACATGCCCGTCGAGCTCTACTGGCGCGCCTCCCAGCGCGGAGGGCTCCAGAAGGCCAAGAAAACGGAGGCGCTGAGGGCCTGGGCGGGGGCGGTGCTGTCCCTCTCCACCGCGGAGCCGGATCACGGCCTCAGGGACAGGCTCTTCGCCGAGACCCTGAGGCTCCTCGAGCTGGGTCTCTCCCTCCCGCTGGACGACCACGAGACGGGGGAGCTTCTCGCGAGCCTGGATCGCGCGGAGCCGGAGGCGCCGGACCGCGCGGCCTCCCAGGCCCTCTGGGACCTGAAGGACCGCCTCTTCGCCCGCTGGCTCGCCCGCAAGGGGCGGCCGGCGGAGGTGAACGCCCTGTGGGGCGACGACCTGTACGCCAGGGCCGACCGCCAGCCGGACGCCCGGCTCTTCGAGCACTACCTCTCCGAGGGGGACGCCCGCTACGCCGCCTACCTGGGGGAGATACCCGCGCCCGGGGCAGCCGCCGCCGGGGCACCGCCGCCCGCCCGCCAGCCCGCCGGGCGCAGGCCCCCGGCCGAGCCCCCCCTCCCGCCGGAGGCGGCGGCCCGGGCCCTGGAGGGGCCGGGCCGCCTCGCCCGCGCGCACTTCCGCCAGGGGGAGTCCCTGGAGCGCAACACGGGGAGGATGACCGAGCTGATGCTGGGCCTCTCCCCCGAGGATCACGCCGCGAGGCGCCGGCGGGTGCTCCAGTCCGCGGCGGCCTGCCACCGGGCGGCGCTGGAGCTGGCCCCCGGCTCCGTGCTCTACGCCCGGGCCCTCTCCCGGTCTTACCTGGGGCTGGCCTCCCTGGCCCGGGACGACGCGGCCTTCCTCGCCCATTTCGACAACGCGCTCTCCCTCGCCCTTTCCGTCGCCTCCCGCGAGCCGGACAGCGCCGGCGCCTTCTACGAGTGGGGCAGGAGCCTGCTCACCCTCGTCCCCTCCTTCCCGACCCCGGTGGCCCGGGAAAGGGCCGTGGCCGAGGCCCTGGCGGCCTTCCGCCAGAACCTCAGGTCCCACAGCCCCTTCGTCCCGGAGCTTAACGAGATGGCGGATCTCGTCTACCGCGCGGCCCTGACCGCCCCGGGGCAGAAGGCCCAGGCCTACCGCCTGCTGGTGGAGATCTGCCGGAGGCTCGCCTCCCTGCGTCCGGACGACCCCGACTGCCGCTTCGCACTGGCCCTGGCCGCCGTCCTCAAGCTCTCCGCCGAGGGCCCGGCGGCCTACGCCCCCCCCGGCGAGGCGGCGGCCGGGGGCGACGGCGTCCCGCCGGGGGTGGGAGGCGCGGACGGCACCCAACCTCCAGGAGGGGACGGCGCCCCAGGCGGGGACGCCGGCACCCACGCCGGCGCGGTTCCGGATCCCGACGCCCTCGGCCCCTACGGACCGCCGGGAGGCGGGGCCGGCGGCCTCCCCTGGGCCGCCGGCCCGGACGCAGCCGCTCGCCGGGACTACCGCGAGCTCCTGCAGGCGGCGGGGACCGGCCTAGAGCTCCTCTCCACGGGAGGGGGGGAGGGGGGGCCCTCCACCCCCCCCCCCCCCGGCCCCCCGGGACCCATCCC
>JAITEZ010000076.1 GCA_031281735.1 Deltaproteobacteria bacterium
TTCTCCCTGCCTCTCCCTTCTCCCTGCCTCTCCCTTCTCCCTGCCTCTCCCTTCTCCCTGCCTCTCCCTTCTCCCTGCCTCTCCCTTCTCCCTGCCTCTCCCTTCTCCCTGCCTCTCCATTCTCTCTACTTTCTCCAAGCTCTCTCATCTTTCCTCTCTCTCCCTCCCTCTCCCACTCTCCCACTCTCCAACCCTCCCTCCTTACTCACCGCCGTTCTGACACCCCCGCGCCACCCGAAAACGGCAAGGGTGCCGGGCGCAAGGCACGTAAATCCGCTTGTGAACCGGAGGGCGGGCAGGTCGCTCTTTCGGCGAAGCGAGCAACCCCGGCATACTGTCGGGGATTGGGCGGAACCAGTCCGTCTCTCTCCTGCCCGGCCCGGGTCCTCTCCGGGCGGGGCGGCCGGATCCGCTCCAGGCGATGCAAGGCTCCCGCGCCCCGGCGGCCCGCCTCCCGACCCGGGACCGAAGGGCTGAATTTTATCCGGGGAAGATGTAGAATGGCCACATGCGGACCGGAACCGACCTGATGGCGTGCCGATTGGCGTTCCCGGACTGCCTGGCCCGGATCCTCCCACTCGACCGACACGTGCGGCCAGCCCCGTCCTCAGCGCCGGGAGGATGACGGCCCTCGCGGCACCGTCCCGGACACGATGCGGCGTGGCCTGTCGATGCCCGGCGCTGAAGGGCGCCGGAGGCCCCCGTCGTCCGGGCAGTGCGGCCCCACGTTCCGGCGGGTACCCGCGTCCCACCGTAAGGGGGAGGGAGTCTGCGGGGCGGCCCCGCCACCCCGGCCGCAAGGTGCCCCGCCCCGTCGCGAACCCCCGAGGTAACATGAGACACCCACTCCTCCTGCCCGCCCTGGCCGCCGCGCTCCTCGCCGGCATCGTCCTGAGCCCTGCCGCGCTGCGGGCCCAGGAAGGGCCCGCGTCGGCCGGCGCCCCCCCGGCGTCCGGGACTTCTGCGGGGGGCCCCGCCCCGGGGGAGGCCCCCGTGTCCGGCCCGAGGGCCCTTGTCCTCGAGCCTGGCCCGCTGTTCCAGGCCGCGATCCAGCCCCCCGGGAGCACGCTGGTGCATGACTTCGTCATCGAGAACACCGGGGACGAGCCCCTGCTCATCCATTCCGTGGTCCCGGGCTGCACCTGCACCGTCAACAGCTACGACAACTTCATCGCCCCCGGCATGACCGGCAAGGTTTCGGTGTCCCTCGACCTCTACCGGGAATGGGCAGGCATGGACTATTTCAAGGTCGTGACCGTGATCTCCAACGATGCCGAGAACCCCCGCTTCCGCCTCGCCCTGAAGGGGAAGGTGGGCAGGCCCCCCGCCGCCGCCCCGGCGCCCGGCGCGGATCCCCCCCCCGTCCCCGGGGGGGCCCCGGGGGAGGTCGGCTGAGATGCGGATCCTCCTTTCCAACGACGACGGCATCCAGGCGGACGGGCTCCGCGCCGCCTACGCGTCGCTCAAGGCCGCCGGCCACGAGGTGCTGGCCTGCGCCCCCGACGGGGAGAGGAGCGGGAGCTCCCACTCCGTCAACCTCCGCTGGCCCCTGGACGTGAAGCGCTGCGCGATGCCGGACGGCGCGGAGGGCTGGGCCGTGGGCGGGAGCCCCGCCGACTCGGTGCGCATCGGCCTCGAGCTCTTCGCGGATCCCCCCTTCGACCTGATGATCTCGGGCTTCAACAACGACCTCAACCTGGGCTTCGACACGAACTACTCGGGCACGGTGGGCGCCGCGCTGGAGGCGGCCGCCGCCTTCGTGCCGACCGTCGCCGCCTCGGTGGAGAGGTCGGAGCCCTTCCAGTGGGAGAGGGACAGCGCCATCCTGGTGGACGTGGTGTCGCGGCTCGCCGGCTGGAACATCCCCCCCGGCACGGTGGTCAACCTCAACATCCCCTCCAGGATCCGCCACGAGGGCTACTTCTGGTGCCCCGTCAACCCCCGCCCTGCCAAGGAGACCTACCTCCGCGAGGAGCGGGAGCCTGGCGTGCTGAAGTGCACCCGCCAGCGGAGGGACACGCCGGTCTCCTGCGGCCCCGGCACGGACGTCGACCTCTTCTCGGGCGGCCGCGTGACCCTCTCCCCCATCAGGCCCGTAGGGACCGACCCGGAGACCCTGGAGCGCCTCGTCAGGGATTTCCCGTCCGGGATCGGCTGACCCACCTTCCTCCCCGGGCGCCGGAGACGGGCTGAGACGGCCGGCCGGGGACACGCAGAGACAGCCTGAAGAGCCCCGGCCGAGGAGGATGCAGCTACAGCCTGCTGGCCTCCGCGGCAACGGCCGGCACCCGATCCCGCGACCGGCGCCCCCTCCGGGGCCGCGGGGCCAGCGGGCGCCGGCAGACCGCCCCCTCCCCTCCACCCACCCGCCTCGATGCCCCGCCGGCGGCGGGGCGGCCTTGCCGAGATGCACTCCGACCGGTGTCCCCCGTGCCCAGCAACCCTTTCGAAATATTCGGCCTCACGCCCTCCATCGTGGAGGAGCTCAGCGAGCGCGAGCTCTTCGAGGTGCTCAAAGGCCTGTACCGGAACCTCCAGAAGGCCTTCCACCCCGACACGGCCCGCCGCAGGGGCCGCAGCGACCGCGAGGGCGGCCGTGACCGGGCCGTCGAGCTGAACCTCGCATTCGAGGCCCTGAACCTCGACAAGAACCGCCCCTCCTTCCGCAGGCACCGCCGGAGCTATCTCCAGGACCGGCACCCCGCGCACCTGCAGAAGAAGGCCACGGAACTCTCCGAGAGCCTGAACAGGCAGGCCGCCCGGGAGGAGAGGCTCGCCGAGGGCTACCTGAGCTTCCTGCTCGCCGGCGCGGGCGGGGCCCAGGACGCGGGCACCGCCTGGACGGTCGCGCTCCCCTGGGCCCGCAACGTCCTGCTGGGCCTCCAGGACGTCGCCATCAAGAACAACATCCGCCACGCCTCCTGGCTCCTGGGGAGCAACTACAAGAACATCGAGATCGACTCGGAGGGGGGCATGCGCGTCCGGGCCGTGGGCCGGAGGCACTTCTCCGAGGCCCGCGGGACGGTGCTCCTGGGCTGCGTGCCCAAGGACGCCGTGAACATCACGCCCCTCCTGGAGCGCTGCCCGCCCTCGCGGATCTTCAAGTGCCCGGCCCTCACCGAGTTCGACCCCGACGCGCTCCCCCAGGTCTCCGTCCTGAACCTCGTCAGCCAGGCCAACTTCAAGAAGCACCTCCTCTCCAGCCTCTGCCCGGCCCTCATGGAGAGCGCCTACCTCTTCTCCGTGGACCGCCGGGAGTTCAACGCCTCGGGGCTCATCCGGCTCGAGGGGGTGATAATCAAGATGGAGGCCCTCGCCCCCGCCATGGCCGGGGAGGGCGCCGTAGGCGGTTCCGGGGCCGCGTGAGGCCGGGTCCACCCGGCCTCCTTCCGGCCCCGCGATCCCCGCGCCGGCCGCCGCGCCCCCTTCCCCGTCTCCGGGGCTGCGGCCCCGGGCGCACCCCCCGGGCCGCCGGCCGCGGGCGCTGTCACGGGCGCTACCCGGGCATCCTGTTGTTTATCCAGGGCGCCGTGATAGAATCTATCTTCATCCCGGACGGACATCCTGCGAAAACCGGGGCTTGCCGGGCCCGGACTCCCCGGCGGCCGGCCCGGCCGCCGGGCCTCGCGGGGCGGCAGGGATCACCGGGCCCGCCCCGGAACCCTGCCGCCCGGTCTGTCAGCCCTTCCCTCCGACCCCCGGGCCGCACGGGCCCGCCCCTCCCCCGGGACGGATCACCCGGCCCCGCCGCCGCCCGGCGGGGCCGCCGGGACCCGGCCTCGCCGGGGAACCGCCCGCAGGAGAAGGCGGCCCTCCCCCCGGCAAAACCACCTCCTACGGCAATACCCAGGAAACGCCCGGGGACCCCCCGGGCGCCAGGCGGACCAGCATCCCTCTCTGGACTCGACCCGCTTCCTGGCTTTCCCTCCATACCCGCTCCGGCGGACTGCTCATCCGCGCCGGACGCCTTAATCCCCGCATCGGCCTGACCCGATACGACAGAAAAGGGGGACACCACATTGTCAACGGACGACACCAAAGATCCCCGTCCGGCGCCGGCCTCGGGGGCGGACGCCCCTCCGCCCGGCGCCGACACGCTGAACCAAGAGACGGCGGCCGGTACGCCCCCGGCCTCGCCCGGCGGGCCCGGGGACCCGTACCCCGCCGCGCCGGGAGAGACCGGGATCCGGCCCGAGGCCGGCGAGGGGGCCGGGACGCCCGCCGCCCCCGGGGACGTCGCCGGGGGCCAGCTGCGGGAGTCAGGCGAGCCGGACCGGGACGGGGGGGGCGAGAGCGCGACCTCCGCAGGGACGCCCCCCGGGGCGCCGCAGCCTGCCGCGGGCGAGGGGGCAGCCCCTGACGGCCGGGAGCCCGGGGCCCCGGGGCCGGAGCCGCCGCAGCCTCGGGCCGAGGTCTCGCAGCCCCAGCCCCCCGCGCCGCCCCAGCAGGGGGCCAGGCCGCACGAGGCCCAGCAGCCGGCGAAGCACAATTACGGCTGGCGGCTCTCCGCGGAGGAGTCCCGGCTCCCCTACCTCATCCTGGACATCGGGGCCAACCCCTCGGGCAGCCGCGAGCTCGCCGCCGACATGGTCCGCGCCGCCGCGGCCGCGGGGGCGCCCGCCGTGAAGTTCCAGGCCTTCAAGGTGACCGACCTTATCCACCCCGAGAACAAGGTCTACAGGGAGATGCAGGCGGGCGAGATGCCGCACGGGCTCATCGAGGACATGGCGAAGCTCGCCCACGACCTCGGCATGCAGTGCGGGGTCACCGTCTTCAGCCCCGAGGGCATCGACCGGGCCCTCGCGTGCAAGGCGGACTTCATCAAGATCGCCTCCGGCGACATCAACTACCTCGCCCTCATCCGCGAGGCCGCGAACGCCGGCCCGCCGCTCATCCTCTCCACTGGCGCCTCCACCAGCAAGGACGTGCGGAGGGTCCTGGGCCTGCTCAACTCCATGGCCAAGAGGCCCGCGGCCATCCTCCAGTGCACCTCCCTCTACCCCGCCCCCGCCACCAGCTGCTATCTGGCGGTCATGGCGGAGTGGCTCTCCCAGGGGCTCCCCGCCGGCTTCTCCGACCACAGCATGGGCGTCTCGGGGCCGCTCTTCGCCTACGCCCTGGGGGCGGTCACGGTGGAGAAGCACTTCACCACCGACCGGACGCTGCCGGGCGGGGACAACTTCATGAGCCTCCTGCCGGAGCATGTCTCGATCATCACCGGGGGCGCCAAGTCCGCCATGCCCCCCGCCGGGGGCCCCCTGCTGGAGGCAGCCGCCCGGGAGTCGCTGTACTACGGCCAGCGCATCAAGCGCATCTTCCACGGCGAGGACCGGCGCGCCCTGAGGCGCGTCGCCTGCGCCGCCCGCCGGCTGCCCAAGGGGACGGCGCTCAGGACCCACAACCTCAAGTTCCTGAGGCTGGGCTCCGAGGTGGAGGGACGCTTCCTGGGGCCCGGCTCGCCCTACAAGG
>JAITEZ010000084.1 GCA_031281735.1 Deltaproteobacteria bacterium
GGCCCCCCCCCTTCCGCCGCCGGCCCGCGGGCCGGGCACCCCCCACCTTCCGGCGCGGCACCCCTTGTGCGCCACGGAGCCTTTGACCAGATGCCTGAAGACGGGCTTCAGACCACCCCCCGGCGGCTCACGCTGGAGGCCCTGGCCAACAATCTCTTTCTCAGCGGTATAGGACTCTGGGAGCTCACGCTCTACGAGGACGACGTCGAGAAGGCCAGGATCACGGTCAACGAGAGCTTCCTCCTGCTCCTGGGCAACCGCGAGGACGACCTCTCGCGCCGGACCCTGAGCCTCAAGGAGTACATCGGCAACTGGGTGCACCCGGACGAGCTGGGGGTGTTCCTGTCGGGCCTGGACGAGCTCATCCAGGGCCGGAACGACCACTACGAGTTCGAGCACCGGCTCTGGTGCTACAAGCGGGACGAGTGGCGCTGGGTGAACCTCAACTGCGAGCTGGTGCGCTGCGAGGAGGGCGGGGGATCTCTCTCCTTCGCCGGCGTGGTCCAGGACATCCACGTGAAGCGCCTGGCGCGCCATGCCCTGACCCGGGCGCTCCAGGACAAGGAGGCGGCGGGGCGGGCTCTCGCCCTGGAGCAGAAGAGGCTCTCGGCCGTGATAGACGCCGCGAACCTGGGCGCCTGGGACTGCGACGTCAAGACCGGCGAGGTCTCCTACAGCCCCCAGTGGGTGGCCGCCATGGGCTACGAGGCGGGCGAGCTCGGCGAGACCCTCTCCGACCGTAAGCGTTTCGTGCTCCCGAAGGACTACGAGCGCGCGAGGACGGCCCTGTCCGACCACCTGGCGGGGCTCACGCCCTTCTACGAGGCTGACTACCGCATGCTCCACAAGGACGGGTCCGTCGTCTGGGTCCAGGACCGGGGCCGCGTGGTCGAGTTCGGGCCGGAGGGGGAGCCCGTGCGCCTCCTGGGCGTCATGCTTGACGTGACCCGCCAGAAGGCCATAGAGAGCGCCCTCAGGGAGAACAAGGAGCAGATGGACCTCGTCTTCGAGGCCGCGCGGTTCGGGACCTGGGACATGAACCTCCACGAGGGGCGCATCCGCTACAACCACATACTGATGAAGATCCTCGGCTACGCGCCCGGCGAGCTCGCGGAGACGCTCGAGGAGTGGGAGGGCCTGGTCCACCCCGACGACGAGCCGGCCGCCAAGGCGGCCCTGGAGATGTGCCTCGAGGGGGACCTGGACGTCTTCGCCTGCGAGGTGAGGCTCAGGCACAAGGACGGCCATTACATCTGGACCTACAACATCGGCCGCGCCGTCGAGCGCGACGAGAGCGGGGCGCCTGTCCGGCTCATGGGGGGGTACTTCGACTTCTCCGAGAAGAAGAAGATGGAGCAGGACATCTACAAGATGATCGAGCAGGAGCGCGACGCCCGGCTCGCCCGCGAGCTCGCGGAGGAGAGCGCGCGGGCCAAGAGCGAGTTCCTGGCCAACATGTCCCACGAGATCCGCACCCCCATGAACGCCATCCTGGGCCTCACCCACCTGGTCCTGGAGACGGAGCTGAGCGATCAGCAGAGCGAGTACCTGAACCGCATCTCGGTCGCGGCCAAGTCCCTGCTGCGCATCATAAACGACATCCTCGACTTCTCGAAGATAGAGGCGGGGAAGCTGGAGATGGAGATGGCTGTCTTCGGCCTGGACTCCCTCCTGAAGTCCGCGCTGAAGCTCCTGGGGAACCAGGCCCAGGCCAAGGGGCTGTCGCTGGAGGTCGAGGTCGCCCCGGACGTGCCCCGCTGGCTCACGGGGGATCAGGTGCGCCTGGGCCAGATCCTGAACAACCTCCTCTCCAACGCCATAAAGTTCACTGAGCGGGGCGGCGTGACCGTCCGCGTGAGGGTGGAGACCCCCGGCCCCCTCCCGGAGGGGGCCCCCGCGGCCGGCGGGGCGGGGGACGGGGCCGCCGCCGCCCCCCCAGGGCCGGCGCCCCAGGCCAGGGCCTCGGGGAACGGCGGGGAGCCGGCCGCCTCCCCTCCGGAGGAGGCGGCGCCCTCCGGCACGGACGGCCGGGCGCCCGCCGCGGAGCCCGCCGCGCCGGGGGCGGACGCGGCCCCCGAGGCCGCGCCCGGCGGGGGGCCGGGCGGGGACGGCGAGGTCACGCTCAGGTTCTCCGTCTCCGACACGGGCATCGGCCTCACCGCGGAGCAGGCGGCGGGGCTGTTCAAGGCCTTCGTCCAGGCCGACACGTCCATCACCCGCAAGTACGGCGGCACGGGGCTGGGCCTCACCATCTCCAAGCGCCTGGCGGAGATGATGGGCGGCGCCATCTGGGTGGAGTCGGCGCCGGGCCAGGGCTCGACCTTCCACTTCACGGCGAGGTTCAGGCGGAGCGAGGAGCCCCGGGAGGCGAGGGGGGCGGTCGCGGCGACCTTCAGGGACCTGCGGGTGCTCGCGGTGGACGACAACATCACGGCCCTGGAGCTCCTGAAGGAGGCGCTACGCAAGCTGGGCATCAGGCATGTCACGGCGGTGAGCTCCGGGGACGAGGCGGTGATGTGCCTCAGGAACTCCCTGCCCAAGCCGGGGCTGATCATAGTCGACTGGAAGATGCCGGGGCTGGACGGCATCGAGACCATCCGGCGGATGAACGAGGAGGCCGAGCTCGCGAAGAGCTCGGTAGTCATCATGATCACCGCCTACAACCGCGACGAGATCCTCAGCCGCGCCAAGTCCCTGGGCGTCAAGAAGGTCCTGAACAAGCCGCTCACGGAGTCGGCTGTCCACGACTGCCTGATGGAGCTCTTCGGCAGGCGGAAGCGGACGCCCGCCAAGGGCAAGGCCCGCGGCGAGGAGGTGAAGTCCATCCGGGGGGCCAGGATACTCCTGGTGGAGGACAACGAGGTGAACCAGCTCGTGGCCTCCAAGATCCTCGGGAACGCGGGCTTCTCGGTCACGATAGCCTCCGACGGCGCCAAGGCCGTCGAGGTCGTCCAGAAGGAATCCTTCGACCTGGTGCTCATGGACATACAGATGCCGGTGATGGACGGGCTCACCGCGACCAGGGCCATCCGCGAGCTGGGGTTCGACAGGCTCCCCATAGTCGCCATGACGGCGCACGCCATGTCGAGCGACAGGGAGCTCTCCCTCAAGGCGGGCATGAACGACCACGTGAACAAGCCCATCAACGTGGGCGAGCTCTTCCAGGCCCTGATCAAGTGGATCCCCCCCAAGTTCCCCGCCGAGGCCCCGGAGTCCCCGGCCGACGCGGTCCCCGAGGCGCGGCCGGAGGGCGGCGCCGCGGGCTGACCTCCCTGCGGACGGCGGCGGCCGGGCGTCCCCGCCCCGGGCCCCCTTCCCCGGCGAGCCCCCCGCCGCTCCATCCCGCTGGCCCGCCTTCCCGCGCCGGCTCCGGGGCCGGGCCGCGACGACAGGCAACCTGAACGCCATGCAGACAGCCGCACCCCCTATCCCCTCCCCGCTCCGCGCCCTCCCCGCGGCGCTCGCGGCGCTGTCCGCCGTAACCCTCCTGTCTTCGGCCTGCGGCCGCCTCCACGACCGCGTCGAGGATCTCGTCCGCGGCTGGAATAGCTGCCAGCCGGTGGACGAGCGCTGCCTCGCGAACCCGGGGGACTTCTACGCCATCCCCCAGATGGCCGCCCTCGAGACCTGGCGCGGGCGCGGCCTTGCCGAGCTCCTGGCCGCCTGGGGCCAGCCGGAGACGGTGGAGGCCGTCGGCGGGGGGCTCTACCGCTACGTCTGGCGGGAGGCGAAGACGATCCCCGGCGGGGTCTCCTATCAGCACGACCAGTGGTCAGGCGAATGGGATCTCGTCCGCACCCCCGACCAGGTCTACGAGTGCCGGACCTACATGGGGGTGGACGAAGCCCGGGTGGTGACCCCCATGTGGGTGGACCGCCTGGGAGTGTGCACAGAGTACTTCGGCCCGCGCGTTCCCGCGCCCCCGGCTGCCGCCCCCGCGCCGACCCCGGCGTCCCCCGCGGGGAGGAGGGCGGGGGGCGCCTCTCCCGCTGCGGCTCCCGCCGCCGAGGATCCCTCGGACTGGCCCCCGCTTTCCCTGGAGCCCCCGCGGCAGATCCGGGAGCGGGAGGGGCTCTGACGGCGCGGGAGACCGCCGCCGGCACCATCCCGGCGGCCCCCCCCGCAGGAGGCGGGCCTCCGGCGGGGCGCCGCGGCGTCCGCGGCGTCTCCTGCGGGATCCCGCCGCTCCCGTGCGGGATCCCACCGCTCCCGCGCGATTGCCGCCGTCCATGGCCGTGACGCCGCGGCCGGCGGATCGCCCGCGCCGGCCGGATCGGCAGGGGGGCCAGGCGGGCGCGGACGGGGCGCGACAGGACGCGGCACGGCGCTTGCCAGGTCCTGGACATGCGCGGCGTGAGTGCGATCTGGCCGCCTGGCGATTCGCCCGTGATCCCGCTGAAGCCGGTCGGGGCCGCCGCATGTCGCGCAACCGGCGCCCAGGGCCTTGCGGGGATCCAGGATTAGGGCTTTAGCGCGCCCGGGCCGGTGCAGGGCTGAACCGCCGGGCCTGCAAATCCCGGAACACGGGTGACGGCATCGAGCTGACATCCTCCCCGCCCTGGAGGACGGGGATACCCGGCCGGGCCCGGGGCACGGGCTCCCGGGTCCCCTCGCGGGGCACCCGGATCAGGGCGGGCCTCGGGCGCCCTGGCCTCCCCGGGCATTGAGGCGGCCTGCCCGGCCGCCAGGACGTTCGTCGCGCCGGCCGTGTCGGCGCTGTTCCCGTGACCGCATCCCAGGCATCTGGATCCGGCCTGCGTCCTGCGGTCGCCCTTCTCGGCATGGCCGCAGGCGGGGCTTTCCGGCTGGCGCTGCTGGGATCGGCCCTGGCAGGCCGCCTCCCCGGAAGGCCGGCTTCCATTCCAGCACCGCAAGGGACGCGCCCCGTCCCTGACGCAGGATCGTCCGGAAGAGACCGCTCCCGGCCGCCGGTGGCGGCCGGGCCCCTCCGGCGTCCCCCCGGCCGAGGCGGGAAATGTCCCTCGCCTCCAGATCCTCCGCCGCCGCGGTCGCGTGGTCCTCGCTGATCGCGGCCGAGGTCCTGTGATGGGAATCCCCGCGGATGCCGGCAGTCATGCGGCCAATCACGGCCGTCTTGCGGCAAGGCTTCCCGGGCCTCGCGCTTACGGGGACACGGGGTCTCCCTTCCTTCCCGCCCGCATGAGCCTTTCGGCCCTCTTTCTCGCGGCCCGGTACTGCCTGGCCGCGACCCTCCGCATGCGTCTCCTCCTCTCCGGGAGCCGATCGGTCCCGCCCTGAGCCACGGGGGGGAACCGGCGAAAGTGCCGTAGCTCCGGGCGATGAGACGCATGACGCCCATGTCCGGGCCGACGGACCCACTTCAGCACGGGAATCATGTTGGTCAGCCGGTTCCCGGCCGGGAGCTTCTCCCTGTTATCCAGGCACGGCCTCAACACCGCCGCGCCTTCGTTGGTGGCGGGCCTCCGGCACCCGGCGAACAGGCCCATGAGGTTCCGGGGCTCCCGGTTCGATTTCCACATTTTATATGTAGACTTTTTCTTAATATCGTATTTTATACTTCTAAGTTATGTATGAATACATAAATCACCATCCAAGTCTGTTATATTATAAGTAAATATTGAGCCAAGATCCCGGCGGCTTGTATCCCCACCCTGAAGGATGGGTTTTCCGTCCCCCACCGAAAAAAATGGATGATCAGGGTGCCGTCAGATCTTTCCTTCCCGCCGCCTCTTCCATGGCGCCGGCGCCTGCGGATCCCGGTCGGGGCCGCCGGGACTGCCGCGGCGCGTGCCGCGCTAAGCGTCCCGGGGCGGCGAGTCCCCCGGCCTCGTGCCGGCAGGCCCGGCATCGCGGGTCCCCGCAGGGGAGGCCTCCTCAGCCTCCGCGGAGGGGGCGGGGGAGGCCTCGGCCGCCTCCGCGGAGGAGGCCTCCAGGTACAGCAGCTCCAGGGCCTCGCGCGCCCTCCGGGTGAGGGCGGCGAGCGATTCCCGGGGGGCCGGGGCCAGGGGCTCGCCTATGGCCACCTTGAGCGACCCGTGCCTGGGCAGGTAGCTGCCCGAGGGCCAGAGCCTGCCTGAGTTCACGACGGCGAGGGGGAGCAGGGGGGCCCCCGTGTGCTTGGCGATGATGAAGGCCCCCTTCTTGAAAGGGAGAAGCGGGGTCAGGGGATCCCTGTTGCGGGTGCCCTCGGGGAATATGGCGAGAATCTCCCCCGCCCTGAGCCTGCCCTCGGCCTCGGTGATCATCCTCCTCGCGGCGTCCGCCCCCCCCTCCCGCTCGACCAGCATGTGGATCCGGCTGAGAACCCACCCGAAGACGGGCAGGCGGCCCAGGGCCGCCTTGGCCACCCAGGAGAGGGGCCTCTCGACGGCGAGCGAGGCCGCCGGGATGTCCAGGAGGGAGCGGTGGTTGGCGAAGACGATGAAGCCTCCCCCCGCCGGTATGTGCTCCGCGCCCTTCACGTCCATGCCGATGAAGGCGGGGCCCAGGACGACTGAGGCCCAGACCTGGCCCGATACCACCCGGGCCAGGCGCTTGGAGAAGAGGCTCACCGCGAGGCAGACCGCCCCCGCGCCCACGGTCATGACGAGGAACAGGGGGAGGTACCAGGCGGCGAGGAGAAGTCTCGCCAGGAGGCGGAGGATGCGGCGGATCATGCGGGAAGACGCGTGTCTCCTGGAGGCTTGGCGTTGCGGGGGGCGTGCCGGGCCCGTGGGCGGAGCGGCCGCCGCAGGAGGGCCGGGAGGGGAGGGCATGCCTCAGCCGGGGCGGGGCCGGGGCCGCCGGGCGGGACAGCGGCGCCGCAGGCGAGCTGACGCGGGACCCGGCCGGCCTCGGGCGCCGCGCAGGCCTCTCCCCGCGTCCGCCCGGCCCGGCGGCCGCCGGCCGGACGCCGGGGCTTCAGGCTCTCCGGCGGGACGCGATGTGCTTTTCCAGGCGGGGGAGTTCCTCGGTCTCCCAGGCGGGGGAGAGGCGGATCTGCAGGAAGGACGAGAAGAGCGCCTCCAGGATGTCCAGAAGCTCGGCCAGGAGGCCGACGCGGTCCAGGAAGAGGCCGGCCTGGCCGGTGGAGTCCGACTCGGCGGCGTCCTTGACGGCGGTGAGTTTCACGCCCTGTGGCGAGATGGAGTCGGAGGGCAGGCTCAGGCGCCACTCGCGGCCCTCGGAACGGACCCGCAGGGTGCCCCGCGTGATTTTCTTGCGGTTGACGAGGGCCGTGTAGGCCTCGTCCCAGTCGGGGTCGGCGGGCTCCTCGGGGGTGGTGATGGCGATGCTCCGCTTGGCGGGCCCCTGGCCGACGGAGAGCCGCAGGCTGTTCGCGAAGGAGAGTTCCACGGCCTCGCCCGAGGGGAGCCTCACCGTGCCGCCCGCGGACTCGGAGGCGAGGTAGAGCCAGGTGAGGAACTCCTCCCCCAGGAACATCTTGCCGGTCCAGAGTTCCAGGAAGTCCCTGCCTTCCATGATGCCGGCCAGGGATGTCTCCCGCCCGGCGGCTTTCTTCCTGCTTGGCAAAGGTCTGACCTCGCTGGTAGTGCGGCGTCTGGAATCCGCGACGGGGGGCGGCCCTGCGGGGCCGGGGATCCGGGGCCCCCGCGGCGGCGAGATCCCCGCGGCCGGGCCGGGAAGGGTTCCGGCCCGCCGGGCGGCGCGGGGCTCAGAAGAGGCTGGGCTCGAGATCCAGGAGGCGGAGCCTCCCCTCCTCGTCCAGGAGTTCGAGGCCCATGGTGACGGGGACCAGCATCAGCAGGGTGAGGCCGAAGGTGCGGCCCCAGTGGTCCTCGAAGAGGGCCCGGAGCTTCTCCCCGGAGCCGGCGAGCCAGACCTCTGAGCGGGCGGTGAGCCACACCGCCTCGAAGAAGTCGGAGGTGAGGAGGGTCTTGCGCAGGAGCTCCAGGCGGAGGGACTCCTTCATGTCCTTGCGCTTCACGCTGTTGGGCTTGCGGTGGGTCTTCTCGACGAACTCCGCCTCGCGGATGGCGTAGTAGCGGTTCAGGATCTTGGCCGGGAGCCGCCTCTGGTCCAGGCGGAGGGTGAAGGCGTAGTTGGGGCCGAAACGGTAGCTCCCCTCCGGGAAGGAGTGGGAGAGGGAGTCCAGGATCTCGGCCCAGCCGTGGCTGGACTCCTCGGCGGTGTTCTCGATGTCTGCGAAGGCGTGCTTCCTGAGCCGCTCGCCCACGAACTCCTCCGTGAACTCCTCCGGCAGGGCGTCGGCGACCCGGTAGCGGGTGACGGTGGGGGAGCCTTTCAGGAAGCCCAACGGGAAC
>JAITEZ010000086.1 GCA_031281735.1 Deltaproteobacteria bacterium
AGCAGGGGGGACGCGGCCCTTCCTCCCGGAAAGTCCTGCCGGGAGGGTTCCGGGGGCGGCCGGCGCCGGGGGGCCCTCTGCGGCGGCCGACCCCGCCTGGCTTGCAGGAAGCCGCCAGATGGGCGTGCCGCAGGCGTTTACGGTATTGTCACCCAAAGGTATACGGTGTTATGCTTTCCGGATTCCGCAACCTGCGGCCGCTGACGCTTCCCTGGCCTTTCGCCAGAAAGCGCCCTTTCCGGGAATGCCCCGCCTTTACGGCGGCGTCCGGTTCTGCTGAACCTCTCCGGAACCTTGATCCCGCCGCCGGTCGCCCTGACGCCGTCCGCATGTCCAGGAGGCTTTACAGCATTCTATTCAAATATCAATGCATGTTAAAATTTCATTAATATAAATCTGTATTTTCTATAAAAAAATTTAAATATATTATTTATTGTTTTTTAATATTTTGAAGATGTGGTTTGTCCCCACGGTTTGATGGATATGCACTTGTCAAAGCCGGTCGGCAAATGGCTTCCCAGCCGCCCGGACTTTCACCGTACGCGCTTCCCTCTCGCGCAGCGCTTCACGTCTGCCGTCCGCCAGGCCCGCGAGGAGTTCCGCCGCATGCCGCCCCTGCCCCCCGCAGCCACGCCACAGGGCTCACGGGCCGCCATCCGTCTCGCGACGGCGCCCGTCGCCTCCCTCCCTGTCTGCGATCTCCTGCCTCTTGTCAGGTTACTGCAGGTGGAGAACTGCGGCACGGATCTTCTGGCGGCGGACGGGGTCATGGTGGAGGCCTCCCCCCCCTTCTTCCGGCCCTTCACGTACCCCCTGAACCTCATCCGGGCCGGTGCGGTCGCTGAGGCGCTCCCGGGCGCGCTCTGCCCCGGCTATGACTGGGACTTCCTCGCGCGGGTCGCCGGCCCCTCCCCGGCCGAGATCCGGGCCACCCTGCTGCGCAACGGCTGCCCCTCCGATACCGCCGCTTCCCCCGTCACCCTCCTGCCGCCCCGATTCTGGCCCGGCCCGGGGAGCGGGGTGGAGCCTTCCCTCGCCTACTTCGCCGGGGCGGCCAGGGCCGACTCCCTCGCGGACCGTGCCCTGGGCCCCATCCGGGAGGCCGCCCGCCCCCAGGAGGCGGCCTCCGCCGCCTGGCGGGCGGTCTGCGGCTCCGGCCTGCGCCTCGCGCCCCCCTGCGGGGAGGGTGCCGCCCGGATGCCGCGCGGGGCACCGGAGGTGCAGACCCCCGCGGCCCTGATCGCGCGGGGCGAGGGCACGGCCCTCGATCTCGGGATCCTGTTCGCGAGCCTCTTTTTGGAGGCAGGGCTCTCCCCGGCGCTGATCTTCGCCGGGGAGAGGGCGCTGGTGGCGCTCAGGCCCGCCGCCCTGGCCGCCACGGCCGCCTGGATCCCGGGCCGCTCCCTCCTCGCGCGGACGGCGGCCATGCCGGACGGCATAGCCTTCGACCCGGCTGAGGCCTGCCAGCCTGGGGCGGCGGAAGGCTTCGCCCGCGAGCTCGTCCGGACAAGGGCGGGCCTCCGGGGCTGCGATCCCGTCGGCACCCTGGACATACTGGCCGCCTTGGCGCTGCGCGGGACACCTGGCGTACCCACGCCCGCCGCCCGGCCCCCGATAATCTACACCGAGGCGTCGCGGGGCGCGGGCGGCGGGCCGCGGACGGCCGTCTCCCCCGGTGTGCCTCCACCGCCCGGGCCGTCCTTTCCGCCGGCCGGGATCACGGATGGCGACCGCCTCCCCGAACCCCCGCCGGTCATAATCATGGGCAATGACGTCCCGCCGGAGCCCCTCCCGCCGCTGGCCCTTCCTCCGCTGCCCCTCCCGCCGGAGCACGTCCCGCCGGAGCACGTCCCGCCACCGCCTTCCCCGCCGGAGCCGCCGTCGGGCGAGGCCGCTCCGGAACAGCTCACGAAGTTCGAGACCTGGAAGAGGCGGCTCCTGGATCTCTCCAACCGGAACCCCCTTCTGAACTTCCGGGCCAGGAAGGCGAGCCTGGAATTCGCGGCGGCGGATCTGCCCGGCATCGAGGATCGGCTCGCGGCGGGCAGGAAATTCGATCTCGAGGCGGGCCTCGACCTCCTGAAGAAGCTTCCCCGGGAGGCCCAGGAGGGCGAGGCGGCGGTCGACGCCCTCCTGCGGCTGGCCGCGGAGAAAGCGGGCAGGAACGTGCTCGTGGCCTGCCACGGCGGGGAGGACATGTATTCCAGGATCCTCAAGCTGTACCGGCAGGCGCGGGCGTACCAGGAGGAGGGCGGCAGCAACGTGCTCTTCCTGGCGCTGGGCTTCCTCGCGTGGCAGGACGGGGAGACGGAGCGCCAGGCGCCTCTCGTGCTGGTGCCGGTGTCCCTCTCCCGGGCGGGCGCGGGGAGCCTCTTCCGCCTCGCCGCGGCGGAGGGGGACGAGTCGCGCTTCAACCTGACCATGGTAGAGAAGCTCCGGCGCGAGCACGGCATCGGCGATCTGGACGGCTTGGCGCTGGAGCTCCCCCGGGACAGCTCCGGGCTCGACATCGCGGCCATCTTCGACCTCACCGCCGCCGCCGTGGCGAGGCTCCCCGGCTGGCGGGTGCTGCAACGGGTCGTCCTGGGGGTCTTCAACTTCACCAAGCACATCATGTGGAAGGATCTCTCCGACATCGAGGCCGCCGGCCTCGATCGCCAGAACCCCGTACTCAACCTCCTCATAAACCGCCAGAAGCTCCCTGCGGAGGCCCAGCCCTTCCTCGCCCCGGAGGAACTCGACGACCGCCTCCGGCCGGAGGAGGAGTGCCTGCCCCTGCGGGCCGACTCCTCCCAGCTGGCGGCCGTTATCCGGGCCGCCCGGGGCGGGGCCTTCGTGCTCATAGGCCCCCCGGGGACCGGCAAGAGCCAGACCATAGCCAACATGATCGCCCAGTGCATCGCGGCGGGGAAGACCGTGCTCTTCGTTGCCGAGAAGGCGGCGGCACTCAACGTCGTCCACCGCCGCCTCCAGGCGCAGGGCCTCGGAGGCTTCTGCCTGGAGCTCCATTCCAACCGCTCGGACAAGCGCGAGATGATCCGGCGCCTCCACGAGGAGGCGGCGGGGAGCCCCGCCGCCCCCTGGCCGGAATGGGGGCTCCGCTCGGACGCCGTGGCGAAGGCCCGGGCCGCACTCAACTCGTACGCGCGGTCCCTCCACAGGCGGCGGGCCCCGGGCCTCTCCCTCTATGAGGCCGTGGGGGGGCTGCTCCTGCGCTGGGACGCCACGGACGTGGAGCTGGGGGGCAAGGCCTCCGGCGCGGGGGTACTCGACCTCGGCCGGGAGATCCTCGAGGCCATGCGGGACTGCGTAGCGCGTCTCGGGGCCCTGGGGCGCGCCGCCTGCGGCAAGGGGAGCCTCATGCGCTATCTCGCCCGGAGCTCCTGGACCCCTTCCTGGGAGGAGGGGGTCGCGGCCTCCGCCGGGAGGCTCCTCGGCCTCTGGGGGCGCCTTTCCGCGTTCGAGGGCGACCTGGGCCCGCTCGCTGCGCCGGGGCTCTCGCGGACCCCCCTCTCCCATGCCGGGGATCTCCTCGCCCTCGCGCGCCTCATCCCCAAGGCCCAGGGCGGGCGGCTGGCCTTCGCCCTGGGGGACGCGGGCGGCGGGGCGGCCCCGGCCCCGGGCGCGGGCGCGGCGGAGAGGGCGGGGCTCGCCGAGGCCGCGAGGCTGCTGGAGGAGGCCTCCGCCGTCATGGGTGCCTTCTCCGGGGACGCGGGGGGAGGGTTCCCGCGCCTCGCGACCCTCCTGGACGGTCTCCTGCCCCACTCGGGGGCGCTCCAGGCCCGCGCCGGGCTGGATCCGGCGGGCTTCAGCCGCGAGGCCCTCGCCTTCCTCACGGCCGAGGCCCTGGCCAACCCCGGGCTCCTGCGCCCCGCCTGGAACCTCGCGGGGGCGGGGGCCGCGGACGGGGCGATAGCCGAGGTGCCGGCTGCGCTCGATCTCCTGCGGGAGCTGTCGGCGGCGACCGCCGGGCTCACCGCCGCCTACGATCCGGCGCGGGCCCTGGCGCTGGATCACTCCGGGCTCGCCGTCCTCTGGGATTCGGCGGAGGGGGCCTTCTTCGTCACGGCCTTCCTGCGGCGGCGCAGGGTGCGCGCAGCCCTGGCGGCGGCCCGCGCCCCCGCCGGGGCGCCCGGGGCCTGGGGCCCCAAGGCGGGCGCGGGGGCGGCAGGCGCCGGGACCGCGCCCGACGTCCGCGGGGACCTGGCCCAGCTCGCCTCCGCCCGGCGGGCCGCGGACGGGCTCGCGGCCCTCCCGGCCCTCCGGTCCCTGTCGCTCCTGCCCGGCGGGGGCGCCGTCTTCAGGGGCGGCGAGACGGATCCGGCGGCGCTCTCGCGCTTCCGCGACGACCTCGTGTGGCTCAAGACCTGGCGGCCGGAGTTCGAGAGGTTCAGGGCCTCCCTGGCCGCTGCGGGGGAGAGGATCAGGGAGAC
>JAITEZ010000090.1 GCA_031281735.1 Deltaproteobacteria bacterium
AAAACCTGATAAAAAAAAATATATTATATTAACTTAATAATATATTAACCATAATTTCTTGACGAGCCCCCGCCCCAGCCGCGCCGCGCCCTCCCCTTCCCGCCTCGCGCCTTGCCCCGGCCCGGCCGCAACGGACGCCCGCCCCCCGGCCCGCTTCCGGCCAGTGACACGAATGCGGTGCCAGGATATGCTATCATCGCTCAGGACGCATCCTTCACCGACCGGCAAGGCACGGTTCGCCGGCGCTCCCCTGCGGGCGCCCCCTGCGCCCGGGCCGCCGCGGACGGGCGCGGGCGGCCCTCCCGCAGCCCGGCCCGCAAGACCCCGGCCCTCCCGTCCCGCAACCCGCGGGCCTGTTGGAGTCCCCCGCGAAATGCCCCCCCTCCCCCGCCGGAAGACCATCCTCTGCCTCGCCCTGGCCGGGGCCCTGGCCGCGGCCTTCCCGGCGTCCCTGCGGGCGGGCCCGGTGCTGAAGATCCCCACCTCCCTGCCTGAAGGCGACCCGCGGGCCGGGCTCCTCGGAGAGTGGACGCGTGAGCTCTCCCGCCTGACCCCCTGGGACGCCAGCCTGGAGTTCCTGGGCCCCGGGGCGGTCGCGGGCGCCAGGACCGCGCTGGCCGAGCCTGACGGCCTCACCCTGGGCTTCCTGAGCTACGACGAGGCGGTGACCCGGCCGCTCCAGGATCTGGCCCCCTACGAGGCCTCGGAGCTGGCGCCTGCCGTCCTCTTCCCCAGCGGGGCCCCGATCCTGCTCTACCGGGGGGACGGGCCGCAGGCGCCCCCGCCGCGCCTCCGGCCCGTCCCCGGCACGCACGCCCGGCTCCTCTCGCCGTCGCTCCGCCCCGTGCCGGGGCCCACCCTTCTCGCCCTGGACGCCCTGCGCGGCCTGGGCGCCGCAGTCTCCCTGCGGGAACCCCCGCGGGAGCGGGGTGGCGGCCCCGCCCCCGCCCCGGACCACGCCGCCCGCGAGAGGCTCTGGGCCGCCTGCTACCTGGCCCTGGAGCCCGGAGAATTCCTGGCCCTCCCCTACGAGGGCTACGCCTTCCTGGCCGACGCGGGCCTGAGCCCCCGCGCGGCGATGCTGCTCGGGGACGCCGGCTGGGGACCGGGGGCGGCGGGCGGCGCCTCCCCCTGGCCGAGGCTCCCGAACCTCCCCGACGCGCCCTCGTTCTCCGATCTGGGCCTCAGGCACCGGGTGCGCGAGGCCTTCGGGTTCTACTACCCCGCCGAGACCTCCGAACGGCTCCAGGAGGGTGTGCCCCTGCTGGTCGCCTGGCTCGCCTCGTACTCGGGCGCGAGCCCCTCGGGGCTACCCTTCTTCGTGAGCGGGGAGACGGCCGGCGGCGACGTCGCCCGCGGCCTCTTCGAGGGCGAGGTCGAGGCCCGCCTGGAACTCCTCAGGGCCTTCTCGCTGGCGGGGGGGGGCTCCTAGTGGCCAAGGCCGCCCCCTTCGCCTGGGAGGGCCCGGACCGCGAGGGGGTGCTGCGCCTCAGGGGCCAGCTCACCGCCTTCACGGCGCCGCCCCGCCTCATCAGGCCCCGGGCCTTCCCGGCGGGCAGGGTGAAGGCGGTGGACCTCTCCGGCCTCACCCATCTGGATCTCAACGGCGCGGCCTATCTCAGGACCCTCGGCTGGGCGCTCGCCCGCCGGGGGGACGGCGCCCCCCCCGCCTCCCCGGCGGCCGGCCCCGAGTTCGGGGGGCTGCCCGAGGCCCTCCTCCCCGTCTGGCGGCTGGCGCAGGAGAGCTTCGAGGCCGCCGGCCCGCTCCCCTCCCCCAGGGATCCGGGGCAGCTGGCCAGGCTGGGGGAAGGGGTGGCGTCCTTCTTCAGGGACTTCAGGGAGCTCGCGACCTTCCTGGGCGAGGTGGCGGTCTCCGCGGCCGGGATCGCCGCCAGGCCCTGGAGCGCCCGCTGGGGGGCGGTCGCCCGCCACGCCGAGACGAGCGTGGTGAACGCGCTCCCGGTCACGGCCCTCGTGGCCTTCCTGGTGGGCCTGATCCTGGCCTTCCAGTCCGCCATGCAGATGCAGGTCTTCGGGGTGGACATCTTCGTGGCGGATCTCGTGGGGATCTCGGTCATCCGCGAGCTGGGGACCCTCCTCACCGCCATCGTCCTCGCGGGCAGGAGCGGCTCGGCCTACTCCTCCGAGCTCGCCTCCATGAAGTCCAACCAGGAGATAGACGCGATCCTCACACTGGGGCTCTCCCCCGCGCGGGACCTGGCTCTCCCCCGGATCCTCGCCCTCACCCTCGCGGCGCCCCTGCTGACGGTGCTCGCCGACTTCGCGGGGCTGCTGGGCGGCAACCTGGTCATGATGAGCATCGGCCACCCCTTCCCGGTGTTCTGGGACGAGCTCTCCCGGCACCTGGACGTCTCGGACATCGCGACGGGGCTCTTCAAGTCCTTCGTCTTCGGCTTCACCGTGTCCCTCATCAGCTGCCAGCGGGGGCTCTACGCCGGGGACTCCCCGGAGGCGGTGGGCGAGGCCACCACCCGGGGAGTCGTCACCAACATCATAGCCGTGGCGGTCCTGGACTCGCTCTTCGCGGTGGTATTCTATGTCCTCAACTGGTAGCGCGGTTCACGGGCCCGCCCGGGACGGCCGGGGCGCGGGCGGCATCCCCGCCTCTCCCGGCGGGCCGGCCCCCGGCGTCCGGGCGGGGGCCGCGGGGGCGCCACGGGCCGCCCCCGGCCCCCCGCCGCTCGCGGTCGCGGGCCTCACGGTGGCCCACGGGGACGCCCCCTCGCTCCTGGAGGGGGTGACCTTCACGGCCGGGAGGGGGGAGATCCTGGGCATACTGGGCCCCTCGGGCTGCGGCAAGAGCTCGCTCCTGCGCCATCTCGTGGGGCTCGCGGAGCCGCGGGCCGGGAAGGTCAGGCTGTTCGGGGAGGACATCTTCGCGGACGGCGAAAGGGGCCTGGCCCGGGCCAGGAGGCGCTTCGGGGTCATGTACCAGGGGGGCGCCCTCTTCGGGGACATGAACCTCCTGGAGAACGTCGGGATGCCCCTCAGGGAGTTCACGCGCCTGCCCCCCCGTGCCCTGGAGGAGGCCGCCGCCCTGAAGCTGTCGCTCGTGGGCCTCTCGGGCTTCGAGCGGCACATGCCCTCCGAGATCTCGGGTGGCATGCGCAAGCGCTGCGCCATCGCGAGGGCCATGGCGCTCGAGCCGGGGCTCCTCTTCCTGGACGAGCCCTCGGCGGGCCTCGATCCCGTGACCGCGGCCTCGCTGGACGGCCTCATCCTGTCCCTCTCCCGGAACCTCGGCATCACCTTCGTCATGGTCACCCACGAGCTGAGGAGCATCATGCGGGCGGTGGACCGCGCCATCCTCCTGGACAGGAAGAGGAAGGGCATAGTCGCCGAGGGGACGCCCCCTTTCCTGGCCCGGGAGTCCGAGGCCCCGGAGGCGCGGGCCTTCTTCCTCAGGGACGAGCGGCCGGATCCTCAGGGCCCGTATGCCGACGGCCCGGGCGCGGGGATCCCGGACGCCGGAGATCTGGACACCGGGGATCTGGACACCGGACGCCGGCTGGTCCCGCCCGCGGGCCCGGGCGCCGCGACGCGGCCCGCCGCCCCGGGCGGCGACGGCCTCCCCGAAACCGCCGCCGCCGGCGATCCCGGCGGCGGCTTCGCGGGAGCGGGCGGGGCGGGCAGGATCCCCTGACCCCGCGCCACTACCCGTGCCGGCGTCTTCCGGCCTTCCCGGCCGGGTTTTCACGCCCCCCCGCGTGCGCGGGCGCCGCCTGCGGCGGGCGCGGGGGGGGCAGCCAAGCGAGGGCACATGTCCCGGAAAACGAGCTATTTCAAGGTCGGGGTATTCTCCCTGGCCTCCTTCGCGGTACTGGCGGCGGGCCTGGTCTTCTTCGGGATCTCCCAGGCCTTCCAGCCGGTCCTGGAGTGCTCCACCTTCTTCGACCACTCGGTCCAGGGCCTCGGGAAAGGCTCCGCGGTGAGCTTCCGGGGCTTCCAGGTGGGGCAGGTGACCTCCATCTCCGTCGCGGACGGGGCCTCGGTGCCCGGCTTCGAGGTGGAGAGCGCCCCCAAGAAGCTCGTCCGCGTGACCTTCACGGTGACGCCCAGGCTCATCACCGGCAACCCCGACAGCGGCACCAACGAGGCGGCGGCCTTCATCATGGCGGAGATGGCGGCGGGGCTCCGGTGCTTCTTCAGCTTCCAGGGGGTCTCGGGGGTGAGCCTGCTCAACCTCGACTACCTCGCCGAGGCCCCGAAGCCCCCCGCCCCGGCCCCGCCGCCCGCGGAGACCGCCGACGGCGGGCAGTCCCAGAACGCCCTGGATCCCATCCATTCCGGCGGGGGCCTCTTCGAGGGCAGGCTCCTCATCCCCAGCGCGCCGGGATCCATCATGGAGCTGGGGGAGTCCCTGAACCAGATCATGCGCTCCGTGCGCGACGTGGACTTCCGGGCGATCTCCCGCGAGACCGTCTCGCTCCTGAGGAACATGAACGAGATCTCCGCGCGGCTCAACCGGGAGACCGGCGGCTTCTCGGACGAGCTCGTGGGGGCGCTCGGGGAGGCCAGGAAGGCCGCGCAGGACATCTCGAGCCTCGCCCGGGCGGCCGAGGGCGAGATCGCGGCCTTCGCGGACAGCGGCCAGGCCAAGGAGCTGGAGGCGGCCCTGCGGGACGCCCGCCGGACGCTCGGCCGCCTGGACGCCGTGCTCAGGATACCCCAGGCGTCCCTGCCCGCCACCTTGGACAACCTCCGGGTCATGAGCGAGAACCTCCGGACACTCTCGGAGACCGCCAGAGACTACCCCAGCAGCCTCATCCTGGGATCGCCCCCGCCTCCCATGGATCGCTAGGGATCGCCAGGGATCGCGAGGGATCGCGGGTCCGCCCCCCCTGAACAGGAGCCATGTATCCATGACGAAGAACACCACCGCCCACGCGCCGGGACCTGCGGCCCTGCGGACAGTACTCGCGGCCGCCCTCGGGACGGCGCTCCTCGCGGGATGCGGGATCTCCCGCCCGTACCCCCTGGTGCGCACCTTCACGCTGGATCGGCCCGAGGCCCTGGAGGCGCGGGCCGAGCCGAAGGCGTCCCGCGCCTCGCTCATCGTGACGGCCTCCCCCCCGCCCGGGGCCTACGAGGGCCGCAAGCTCGTCTACCTGCGCCAGAACCGGGAGCTCGTGGCTGACTTCTACAGCGAGCTCTCGGCCCCCCCCGCCCGGGCGGTGGCGGACGGCATCGCCAAGCTCCTCGAGTTCTCCGAGCCCACCATCCTGGTGTCGCGCGCCCAGGGGGCGGGCGGCCCCGACTGGTCGCTCGATATAAGCCTCCTGGACATGTACGGCGATCTCACCACCGAGCCCATGACGGCCAGGCTGGCGATAACCGCCACCTTGAGCGACCTCAGGAGGATGAACCCGAGGCCCGCCTTCGCGCGGGACTACGTGAAAGGCGTGCCCGCCCCCCAGGGCGCGGACGAGACCAGGGCCGAGGCCCTGGTGCGCGCCTATTCCGAGGCGGTGAGGGAGATAGTCGAGGAGCTCCGCCCCGAGCTCCGGGGGATCCTCCTTGGCCGCCGGTAGGGTGCGGGGCGGCGGCCCGGGCGGGGCCGCCTTCGCGGGGGCCCTGCTCCTCATGACCGCCGGGGGATCCCTCGCCTTCGCCCCGTCGCTGCCCAGGCTCTCAGGGGCTTTCGCGGCCGCGGGTCTCCTGCTTGTCGGCGCCTCCGCCCTCAGGAACCGCCGCGCCTGGAAGGGCCTCCTCCTCTCCCTGCGGGGGAGGAGGGCGGCCCGGGGGCTCGGGAGGCTCGCCCTGGCCCTCGCGGCCCTGACCGGGGCGGGGGCCCTGACGTCGCTCCCCGCCTGGAACGCCGCCGCCCCCGAGGAGGCCGTCCTCCCCCGGGAGACGCTCGATCTCCTGGCCAGGCTCGACCGGGACGTCGAGATGGTGGCCAGGGTCGCGTCGGGATCGCCTGCGGACGGCCCCGCGCGCCACCTCATGGGCCTCTACGCGCAGGCGTCCCCCAGGATCAGGGCCCGCGTCGAGAACGCCCAGGGCAGCTCGATGGTCGAGGATGGGGGGGACGTCATCAGGCTCGCCACCCAGGACACCGTGACGATCACCTCCCCCGGCTTCGAGGAGACGGTCTCCCCGGTGGGCCGTCGCCAGATCGACGCCGCGGTGAGGCGCCTGGTCTCGCCGCCCAGGCTCGTCTACTGCCTCATGGCGGCGGGGGCCAAGTCGGCCGGGGACACGGGCCCGCGGGGCCTCTCGCACCTGGCCCGGCACCTCGGCCGCCGGGGCATCTACGTCCGCGACTGGGAATGGGGGGACGGCCGCGCCCTGCCCCGCGCCGCGGACGCGCTGGTATTGGCTGGCCCGCGGATGCCCCTGGACGGGCGGCAGGGGGGCGAGCTGCTGCGGTACCTGGAGGGCGGGGGGAAGCTCATGAGCCTGAACGATCCCCTGGTGGCGGCCCTGCCCCCGGATCTCTTCGCGCCCCTGGATCTGTGGCTGCCCGAGGGGCTCGCCGTGGACCAGAGCATGAGCTGGGCCGGCACCGAGGACTCCTTCGTGCTGTCGACCGACTTCCCCGCGCACCCCGCGACCATGGGCATGCGCGAGCCGGTGATCTTCCCCCTCGCGGGGGCGGTCTTCGTCCGGGGCCCCGCCGCCCAGGGCCAGGGGGCAGCGGGGCCAGGCGTGGCGGAGGGGGCGGCCGGGGCGGGGGCGCACCCGCCCGGCTTCCGGCAGCGGGATCCCGGTGGCGGCACCCCCCCCGCCGGCGGCGCGGCGGCTCCGGGGGAAGGGGGACCAGGCGGCGCCGCGCCAGAGGTGCCGGAGTCCCTCAGGGGGCACACCTGGGCCACGTCGCTCACCTCCGAGGCGGCCTTCCTCGAGACCGACCGCGCCTCCGTGGGGCGCAGGGAGCCGCATTTCGACCGCGAGAGCGATCCGCTGGGCCCGCTGGTCCTGGCCTCGGCCACGACCCTGGCCGGTGGCGGCAGGCTCGTGCTCGCGGCCGACAGCGACTTCATGTCAAATTCCTACATAGGCTTCGCGGGGAACCTCGCCTTCGCGACGGGGCTCGTCTCCTGGCTCGTGGGATCCGAGGACGACCTGGCCGAGCCGAGGCGGGGTTCCGTCCTCCTGGTCACCGACGGCCTGGCGAGGCTCTTCTTCTGGGGTCCGGTGGTGTTCTGGCCGCTCCTGGTGCTCACGGCATGGGGGACTTTCTTCCTGCGCCGGAGAAGGGCCGCGGCGTAGCCGGGCCGGGCCCCCAGGCCCGCGCGGGGACGCCCTCCCCGCCGCGCGCGGAGGCGGGGAGGGCGCGGCCGTCTCAGCGCGGGACGCCCGGCGGGGCGGCAGGGATCTCCGGCGCCCCCGCCGGGCGCCCGGCCCTGTCCCTCCCCTGCCACGGCTTGAAGGTCGACAGGGACGTCATGAACAGTATCGCCGCGAGCTGGAAGGCCCCGCCCAGGAGACTCCTGGCGTGGTTGGCGCGATAGGCGGGGTCGGCTTGGGCTGCGGCCCCGAGCTCGCTCGCGATGGCCGGCTGGCCGTTCACGGTGGGCCCGAGGAGGAAGGTTCCGACGCAGATGCAGACGACCGTCAGGACGTATTTCACGGTCACCCAGCGGTGCCTGAAGAAGCCCCACCCGGTGAACCCCGAGATCAGGATCCCGGTGAGCAGGCAGCCCAGGGCGCCGGGGATCACCACCGCGTCGTCGACGACGATGGCCGCCCGGCAGTAGCCCAGCAGCTCGGCGCCCTCCCCGGCCGGGCCCGTGAGCAGGATCACCGCGTTCAGCGCCACGGCGCCGCCGAGCCACAGGGACGCGAATACCAAGTGGATCGTCTTCAGGGCCCGCTGGCCCGTCCTCCCGTATTTCCTCATGACTCCCCCTGCGGAACGGATCCCGGCCGGCCCTGCCGCCCGCGCGGACGCCGGGCGGCGCCGGTGCCGCTGCCATACTGCACCGGCACCACAACGCGCCGGCACCATACTGCATCGGTGCCGTCTGGCATCGGCACCACACCTCGCCGGTGCCATGCCGCATAGGCACCGGACTACACCGGCGCCATACCGCGCCGGCGCCAGACTGCCGTCGCCGTCAGCGCCAGACGGCCGGGTCGGCCCCCAGCTCGATGAGCACTTCCTTGGGGAAGTCCATGAAGTGCGGGCCGTCGGCATGGGAGAAGGCCTCGTAGCCGATGAGGTTGATGCTGAGGCCCATCTCGGTGAGGACGGAATGGCCAGCGGCATCGAGGCTGTCCTCCGAGAACTCGATCCACTCCGGTATCCCGGCCGAGGCGCCCCAGCAGGGCTTGTCGTAGCCGAAGATGAACGGCGCCTTGTCGTGGCCCAGCGAGCAGAACCCCCGGTAGACGCGCTCCGTGAACAGCGGGAGGGATCTCGCGGAGTCCGGGAAAAGCTGGTGCAGGGTGATCTCGCTCCCGTCGGCGCGGAGGTTCAGGGCCGCGAAGCCCGGGACCGGGTGGGTGCCGCCGGTGTACCAGGACGTGCTGAAGAGCACGGAGTAGGCGGAGGGGGAGACCACGAACGCCTCGGCGGAGCCCGTCGAGAAGTACTCCCAGGCGTCGGGCTCGCAGGGCGACTCGTCGTCCCGGAACTCGTCGATGCTTTCCATCCCGGCGCCCGAGAATAAGTCCCCGGCGAAGGCGGCCACCGCCCTGTCCACCGGCCCGCCCCCGTCGATGCCGCGCACGTAGCCGATGCCGTAGGTGTAGGTGTCGCGGCGGCAAGCCCGCCTGTGGACCGTCCTCTCGTTCCGCACGGGCGTCGCCCCCGGCGGGCGGCGGGCGAGCCGGAGGTACTCGGACTCGCCCGGGCCCGCCGTCTGGGCGGCGGCGGGAAGGCACGGCGACGCGGCGAGGAAGGCCGCGGCGAAGGCGAAGGCCAGGGCGAGGGCGGGCCGCGCCGGGAACGGGGGGCCGTCCGGGGACACGGGGTTCGTCGGAAGCATCACGTCTACTCCTGCCTGCGGCCCTGGTCAGGCCGCCTTCACCGGCGCCGCCGGGCCGCCTTGCCCTGCTCCCGGACGGGCGGCCGCCCGGGCACCTTCCCGGAGCGCCCCGGGGAGCCCCCCCCCCCCGGCCGTCAGTACTTGAACGCCGGATAGGCCACCGGGGCCTTGGAGAGCGGGGCCTCCCCCGCCAGCTCCGAAGTCTCCAGGTGGTCGGGGAAGCGCTCCTGGATCTTCCTGAGGACGTTCCTGCGGGCGATGAGCGACTCCACCACCTCGGGATCGAAGTGATGGCCGCTCTCCTGCTCCATTATCTGGATCGAGAGGGACTCGTCGAAGGAATCCTTGTAGGTCTTGCGGGAGACCAGCGCGTCGAAGACGTCGGCCACGGCCAGGATCCTCCCGTAGATGGAGATCTCCCCGCCGCGCTTGCCCTGGACCCGGCCGCCGGGCCCGGCGCGGCCGGGGAGCGGCTGGCCGGTGTCGATGTCCACCCAGCCGGGGTAGCCCTGGCCGTCCCAGCGCTCGTGGTGGTCGAGTATGACCTGGAAGGTCAGGCGGTCCAGGGGCGTCCGCGCCTTCCGGTAGAGCCGCGCCCCGATGAGGACGTGGGCCTCCATGAGGGCCCGCTCCCGGAGGTCGAGCCGGCCGGGCTTGGTGAGCACGGCGGTCGGGACGCTCATCTTCCCCACGTCGTGGAGCATGGCCGCCAGGGGGAGCATGTCGAGAATCCGCAGGCGCTCTCCCTCCGGCACGCTCCGCCGGGCCGCCCAGTGCTCGTAGAGCTCGGTCGCCACGCAGGCCACGCGCTGGGCGTGGGCCGGCGTCTCCTGCGGGTCGTGGGCGGAGACGACCTCCACGCTCCGGACGGCCATGCTCCGGAACATCATGGACTTGGCGAGCGCCTTGGCGGCAATCCCGACGTAGAAGCTCTCGGCCGCGAGATCCTCCCCGGTGAAGCGCTTCACGCGGAAGCCTTCGTCCAGCGGGTTGATGAGCTGGATGGCACCCAGGGTCTCGCCGGGGGCGCTGATGAGCGGGAGGGTCATGACGGCCTGGCTGACGTAGTTCGTGCTGTTGTCGATGGCCGTGTTGTGCTGGTACGGGGCGTCGGGGTCGATGTCCAGCGTGTTGTCGACCACCAGGGGCTCGCCTTCCAGCACCGAGTAGCCGGCGAGCGAGCCGCGGTCGAGCTTGATGATGTAGTTCAGGAAGGGCAGCTCGCCCCGGCCCCCCACGATGCGCTCCAGGTACGAGTTCTGGCAGATGGCCAGCACCAGGGCGTCTTCGCCGCTCTTGAGGTAGACGGAGCCCGCCTCCGCGGCGACCAGCGACCTCGCGTCGGAGAGGATCCTGTCCAGCAGCAGGTCGACGTCGGTGAGCTCGTTCAGGGCCGCGGCCAGCCGCCCCGCCAGGCGGTCCCTGTCCGCGCCCATCGCCTGGTCGCTCGGTAGGGTCAAGCGCTCTCCTTATCTTGGTCGGCCCGCCCCGCCGACCGCAGGGCGCGCCTGCCGGGCGGGGCGCCGGAACGGCCCCCCGCCGCGCCTCGCGCGTCAGGCCCCGCCGGGCGGCGCGTCAGGCCGATCGCGCCCGGCGGAGGCCGTCGAGGCCGTAGCGGCGCGGCGCGTCGGGCGGTTTGCCGGGGTTGGGTATGGGGCAGGGATTGCCTTGTGGCTCATCAGGACGTCCCCCCCGCCTGCGTGCGGGGCAGGGCCTTCCGGCTGCGGGCCAGGCCGTCCCCGCCCGGCAGGCGTGAGGGTACTGGCCGTCGGGGAAGCGGGACTGCCTTCATGATATCCGCTTTGGGCCCCGAAATCAGCCCCTGCGGGCCAATCTCACCCTGGCACACCACATATGGAAATACATTATGCATAACACACAAGATGAAGCGCCAGGACGGAGGATTGCGGACGCCGTCCCCGCCGGACGCCCCGTGCCTGCGGCAGGGCCCGGGGCCGCGCCAGGCCTGGCCGCAACGGGGCCACCGCGCCGCCGGGGTCTTTCCCTCGGGGGTTCCCGGGCGGCCCCGGCCGGGAACCCCGGCGTCCCGGGCCGGGCCGCCCCCCCGGCCTGCGGACCCTATTCCGGCTCGGCGGGCCGGGGCCCTGGCCCCTCCGGCGCCACGGCGAGGGCCTGCTTCAGGATCCTGGCGAGCTCCTCCAGGGAGTAGGGCTTCATGATGAAGTGGGAAGCCCCCAGGGCCCGCGCCCTCTCCACCTCGTCGCCCTCGGCCATGCCCGAGGCGATGACGGCCCTCTGGCCCGGCTTGAAGCCCAGGATCCTCTCGTAGGCCTCCCGCCCGTTGATGCCGGGGCGCATGATCATGTCCAGGAGCAGGACGTCCGCGTCGTTGTCCCTGAGGTACTCCACCGCCTCCTCGCCGGAGCTGACCGCGACCGGGGAGTAGCCGAGGCTCTGGAGCATCTTGCCGGCCAGCTTGCGCTGGATGTCCACGTCGTCCACCACCAGCACCCTCTCCCCCTTGCCCTTCCAGGAGTCGCTGACGACCGGCCCGCCGCCCCTGCGGCGGGGTTGCCCGGCGTGGGGGGCGTCCCGGGCCGGGAGCCACAGCGAGAACTCCGTGCCCGCGTCCCCGGTCCGGAAGTCAAGATCGCCGCCCAGCCCCCGCACGGTGTTGGCGGCCAGCGTCAGCCCCAGCCCCCGCCCCGCCCAGTGCCTGCCCGTGTAGAAAGGATCGAGCACCCTCGCCCGCTCCTCCGGCGGGATGCCGGGGCCGCCGTCGGAGACCCTGAGGACGGCGCGGGCCCCCGCGCCGCCCCCGCCGGGCTCCGCCGCCGTCTCGATCCTCACCCAGCGCCGGGTCCCCTCGGCCAGGCCGGCGGCGTTCACGGCGTTGGAGACGATGGCCTGGACGGCCTTCCGGAGACGCGCCCGGGGGGCTTCCACCCAGAGCGGCCCGGGATGGAAGGCCGTCTCGGGCGCCGGCACCGGCTGCCCGTCCCCGGAGGGGGGGCGGGCGCCAGGGGCCTGCGTACAGGGCGCCGACGCCTGGGGGCCGCCAGGTGGATCCGGGCCGCCCGTGACCGTCCCGCGCGCCGGGCGGGCGCCGGCCCCGGCCTCGCCCCGGCCCGGGCCGGCAGGGGCCGCGAGGGAGGTGGGGTCGGCCAGGACCTCCCGCACCATCTCGTTGAGATCGAGGATCTCGCTCTTGACTGCCACGCCCTGGGCGAGGGTCAGGAGATCCCCCACCACATCGGCGGCGCGCCTGCCCGCGGAGAGGATCTCGCCCACCGAGGCCCGCTGGGAGGCCGTGAGCCCCCCCTCCCGCAGCAGGAGCTCCGGGTAGCCGGTGATGCCGGAAAGGATGTTGTTCAGCTCGTGCGCGGTCTCCGAGGCCATGATGCCCAGGGTCTCTAGGCCCTGGGCGCGGCTTAGCCGCTCCCGCAGGAGGGCCTTCTCGCGCTCGACCGCCCGCTGGGCCGTCATGTCGATGAAGATCCCCAGGATCCGGTGCTCGGTCGTGAGGCGGAGCGGCGCCCCCAGGAACAGGAGCATCGCCTCGGTCCCGTCGGGCCGCCTGAACTCGAGTTCCCGTCCCGCGCGGATGCCGGTGTCGGCTGATCCCGGCCCCGAGGCGGGGCCGCCGTCACCCGCCGGGGCGGCGTCCCCTGCGGTGGAGGCGCCGAGGCCGGATGCCGCCGCCACCTCCCGGAAGGCCTCGCCCGCCGCGGATCCCATGAGCTCGTCCAGGCGCCTGCCCAGGGCGTCGGCAAGCGGGATCCCCGTCAGGGCTGGGAAATGGGAGTTGGCCTCCAGCAGGGCGCCGTCCTCGTCGAAGACGCAGACGGCCTGGGGCGAGACGTCGAAGATGGCCCGGAACCGCGCCTCGTTCACGCGGAGCATCTCCTCGGCCCGGTCGCGCGTCTCTATCATGCGGTTGGCCGCCACCGCCAGGCGCGCGAACTCCTGGAAAGGCTGGTCGCCCGGGTCCAGGAGCACCGAGGTGGAGGAGGCCCGCTCGAAGAACTGGAAGAAGAACGTGAAGCTGCGGCTCGCCATCCTGGCCAGGATGCGGGAGATGAGGGCCACGAGGGCGAGCACGGTGAGCGTGATGAGCCCGGTGCGCGTGACGCTCTGGTCGACCGTGCTCCGGAGGGCCGCGCGCTCGTCGGCCAGGCCCCGCTCGAGCAGGCCCGTCCCCACCCAGGCGACGGCCACCCAGGGCTTGCCGGGGACGGCCCTGTAATAGCCCAGGGCCCGGGTCTCCTCGCCCGACTCCGGATCCCTCAGGGTGAAGTCCGCGGAATCCCAGCCCACGGCCCTGGCCCCACGGATTATCCTGGCCGCGGCCTCGGCGAGGCCGGTGCCGCCGTCGGAGTCGAAGATGTTGCCCGAGAAGGCGCCGCCGCCGCCCGCGAGCACGTCGCCCTCGAAGCTCAGGAGCAGGAAGGACATCCCCGGCGGGAGAGCCCGGCCGTCAGCCCAGGACTGGATCTCCCTCTCCTGCTCGGAGACGAAGACCTCGGGGAACACGCAGACCCCCACAGCCCAGCCCAGGGGCTCGAAGACGGCGAGATAGGTGAGGGGCTCGCGGCCCCCGCCCCTGCCCCCTCCCAGGAAGTCCCACCCGTAGAAGGCGGCGCCCAGGGCCCGCACGCTCTCCGTCACCCTGCGGAAGCCCTCCCCGTCCACGACGGGGGTGGCGCGGGGGCCGGGGGCCTGGGAGGCGGAAGCGCCGGATCCCGGCGCGGCGCCGCTGCCCCCCCCGACTTCGCCGCCCCCCTCCCCGCCGCCCGGGGGGCCGGAGGTGAGGAGCGTCCCGGTCGCCAGATCGATGCAGACCAGCCGCTCCCTGCCCTCGTCGAGGGTCAGGTGCCGCAGCATGGCCAGGAGCGCCGCGCTCCTGGAGGGGTCGGAGGCTATGCCGGGGTCGTCCTCCAGGGCCCCCGCGAGGGCCGCCAGGATCTCCTCGGCCCTGGCCTTGGCGCGGAGCAGGGTCTCCAGCTGCTCCCCGGCGGAGACCTCGCTGATGTAGGAGGTCACCCGCTGGATCTCCAGCCTCAGGGACTCGCGCCACTCCAGCTCGAAGCGCTCCGCCATCACCCGCTCCTGCCGGGTGGATTCCGAGACGTCGCCCGCAATCCAGATGCCGGCGATGACGAGGATGGACGTGAGGGACACCCCCGAAAGGAGCAGAAGGAAAACCTGCGTGAGGCGGCGCTTGGACTTCATGGGACCGGGGCTCCTCCCGTCGGGGGGGGCGGGGGGAAGGCTGCGTGACGGCCGCGGGAGAGCCGGGAGCGAGGCGCCCGGACCGGGCTGCCGGCCCGGGGGGCCGGCGTGATCGGGGAGAGCCGCTGCAGGGCAAGGCCCGGCGGAGCCCGGGCCGCCCGGCGGGGGCGCGGGCCTAGCGGCGGCCGGGATCCGCCCGTGCCGGGAAGGCGCGGCGCCTCCCCCCGCTGACGGGGGGGGCCGGGCGCCGGCCTCAGCCCGGGATGCCCCCGGGCGCCCCCGTTTGGGGGCGGCCGAGTAAGGCCGGCGCCGCCGGGACGGCCGGGGAGGCAGGCCCGAAGAGCCCCGCGATCGCCCCGGCATACGTCTCCCGGTTCAGGTCGTAGTCGCGGTGGCCGCCCCGGAGCCGCACGAGCTCCTTCGGGCCGTTGGCGTAAGCCGCGAAATTCTCCTCGGCCATGCGGAAGGGCACCGCCGCGTCCTGCGGGCTGTGGAGGATCAGGAGCCCCCTCGGCGCGATCCCCCCCAGCCGGCCCTCGATCTCGTACCGCCCCCGCAGGGTCACCCGCGCGGGCCAGCCCGCCAGCCCCCGTATCCCGGCGGTGTCGGCCAGGCGCGTGAAGGCGGAGTCCAGTACCAGCGGGACGCGGCGCGCCGCTGACCGCTCGGCGAGCCGGACCGACACGTAGCCGCCCAGGGAGAAGCCCCAGAGGAACGTGTCGTCCGCGGGGATCCGGAGCACGGCGGTCAGGTAGATCCAGGCGGCCATGGAGTTCAGCTGCAGGGCCTCGTCCGAGGGGAAGTCCCGGTCCGAGCGGCCGAAGCCGTAATAGTCTATCGCGAAGGCCCCCATCCCCAGATCGCGCAGCGTCTCTACGCGGCCCCGCATCTCCCCGAGGTTGCCCTCGCCCCCGTGGAAGAGGAGCGCGGTGGGCCTGCCCGGCGCGGCGGCCACGCGCCAGGCCTCCATCCGCCCCCCGTCGCCCCCGTCGATGAGGAGGGACTCCACGCCGGGGGGAGGGGCGGGCGCCTCCCGGTCCGGCCGGAAGACGAGCCTGTCCCCGTATAGGGCCGCCCCGGCCAGGGCCGCCGCCAGGAACAGGAGCGCCGCCGCCGGCAGGAGAAGGGCCTTCCGGAGGCGGCCGGGCCTGCCGCCGTCACCGTCGCCGCGCGGGGTCGAGCCTTTACCGCCGGGAACCGCCATATCACCTCGCCGGGCCCCGGAAGGCCCGCAGACCGACGCCGGGCGGGAGGCAGCCGGACCTCCCGCAACGGGGCCGGGGAAACCCCGGGAGAAACCGCGAAAACGTGGCCGGGACGAAAAAACCCCCGACCGCCTGTCCTTTACTGGACTCGGCGGCAACGGGGACTGGGACGGAGGGGCCAAGGGCGCCCGCACGCCTGCGGCCGCGGCTCCGCAGGGAGCGCGGCGCCAGGCCGGATCTCTTCCATTCGGACGGGATCATAAGGGCCCGCCCCCAGAAATGCAAACGGCGCGGGCGGGGCGAGCCCCGGGGGAGGGCGGGACCGCAGGCCGACGCGGCCGGGGGGAGGCGGAAGTGCAGGCCGGCGCCCGGCGGGGCGGCAGCGGTCCGGCCCGGGGCGGCCAGAGACCGGCCCCGCAGTGACACCACCCGTACGCGGCGTCTGCTCGGCGGTCACCCCGGCGTGGATCCCGCTTGCCAGTCGTCCAGGTTTCGCGCTTCCCCGGCCCCCGGACGCCGTGCCTGCGGTTCTCGAGCCCGTCCCGCGGGAAGGCGCGATGCTGTGCATGACAATTGACCTGACAGTTACTGAAAACCCTTGACAAGGGACAAGAGCACGCGATAGCGACCGGCGCTCCCAGCCGTTTTCACCCATATCCTTTCGCATCGTGCGGGCCTCGCGGAGCGGTAAGCCTCGGTGGCCGGACAGGCGTTACAGGAAAGATAGGGAACGGATTGCCGTAGAAGGGAGGAAAGGCAATAAAGAGGGATGGGAGAAAAGGCAACAATAGAGAAAGAAAGAAAGAAAAGGCGAGAAAAGAGATAAACGGCAAGAAAGGAAGGAGGGAGTGAAGGACAATAAAAGATCCCACTGCCAAAAGTCGGCTCCTGGATCGGGTATTGGCGAGAATCAAGAACGTGAAAGCATAGGTAAGGATATTGGAAATGAGATATAGGCACTACTCTCTCCTTCTACCTTCTAAAGGTATAATATATGCAGATTTATCATCATTTTTCTCTACCTCTTTACTGTCTAGTTCCTCACTGATTTTTTGCGGGTGAAGAGGCCTCCCCTTCCTAGATCTCCTACGCCAGCAACAGCATGTTC
>JAITEZ010000100.1 GCA_031281735.1 Deltaproteobacteria bacterium
CGTCGCCATCCCCTTCCCCGTCGTCGTCCCCTTCCCCGTCGTCGTCCCCTTCCCCGTCGTCGTCCCAATCCCCGTCGTCGTCCCAGTCCCCGTCGTCGTCCCAGTCCCCGTCGTCGTCCCCTTCCCCGTCCTCGTCCCAGTCCCCGTCGTCGTCCCCTTCCCCGTCGTCGTCCCCTTCCCCGTCGTCATCCCAGTCCCCGTAGTCATCCCACTCCCCGTAACCCTCCCCGTCTGCGGAGGGAGGCGACCCGGCATACACCCTCTCCCGCAGGATCCTGACGGCCTCCTCCGTCTCCCCGAGGTTAAGAAGCGTCATCGCGAGCCCGCGCACGGACTGCAGCGTCCTGAGACAGTCCCGCTCCCCCGCAGCCTCGCGACGCTCTATGACTTCCCGGAAGAGGCCGCAGGCCGCCTGGAGATCGGCCCGATCCGCCTCGGGCCCCACGCCGCCGCCCTCGTCCGGGCTCCCCCGATCCCCCACGCCTTCGGTAACGGCGGGCAAGGACAAGGCGAAGGCCCAGTCATCCTTGGCGTCCAGCGTCAGGTCATCGTCCGGGCCCAGGAGCTCCGCGTAACCCTCTGCGGCCGAGGCCAGGTGCTTCCGCGCCCCCGTGGCGTCGCCAAGATCCAGGAGGGCGTCCGCGAGATCTGTTTCCCACGAGAGGGCGTCCAGGCGCCCCGCCCGACCCCTGTCCTGGCCCCCGGCGGCCCGCACGGCGTCCCCGAGGTGGCGCGCGGCCCCCTCGCTATCCCCCAGCCTGGCCAGCAGGCGGCCCAGGGAGGCCCGGATGCAGCACGTGTCCCAGTCGGCTTCCCCGCGGCTCTTCCGGTAGCGCTCCAGCAGCACCCGGAAGTGCCCGCAGGCGTCCGCAGTAATTACCCTGGCGCCTATGACGCGGTCGGACATGACCTCCGCCTCCAGGAACCTGGCCATGGACAGCCTGACCCGGAGGGTCTCCGGCGCCAGGGGGCCCAGGAGTTCCTCCAGTCCCTCCGCGGCATCCGACAGATGCTTCAACGCGACCCAGGAGCCCATGGCGGCGAGGGTCGCCCCGAACCGCGCCAGGCGGGCCAGGGTCAACCGGTCCCGGGGCGCGGAACCGTCCCAGTTCGCGTACAGCGCCTCGCGAGCGAGCTCCTCCGCCTCGTCGTGCAGGCCCAGATCCGTCAGGATCCCCGAGAGCCGTTCCTCGGCCGCCGCCGCCAGCGGGTGATCCCGCCCGCAGAGGAAACGGAGGCCCGTGAGCGCATCGCCGCAAATATCCCGCGCCTCCAGGAGCTGCCCCGTCCGATCCGGGATATCCTCGCCGGCCGACGCGAGGGCGGCCGCGAGAGCCACCCTGGCGCACAGGGCCTCCGCGCTCCTGCGGCCCAGGAGGCCGGCCAGGCCGTCGGCCGCGGCGCGCAGGCTCTCGAGCCCCTCGCCGCGCCGCCCGGCCTCGCAGAGCGCCGTCCCGTGCAGGGAGGCGATCTGGAGCGCCCCGGCCGAACCGGGGGCCGCGATGCCCTCCAGGCCGTCCAGCGCCTCCCGCAAGACCGCCGCCGCCTCGGCGGGCTCCCCCGCCTCCCGGAGCGCCCTCGCCAGGAGCGCCCGCAGGGCCAGGGGGGCCGCGCCGCCCCGGGACTCCGCCGCCCCCGCTAGGGCCGCACGCAGGTGCCTCGCCGCCCCGGCCGGCTGGCCCTCCTCCAGGAGCCGCTCGCCCAGGAGGATCTCCGCCTCCAGCGTCTCTGGGTGGCCGTCCCCGCACGCGGCCCTGCTTCTCATGAGATCCTTGCGCAGGCGCCTGGTGGATGGCCGCCCGGTGGACGCCGGATCCCCCTCCGCCCCGTCCCCTCCCCACGACGGGCCGTACCACGCGGCGAAAGGGGCGGAATCCGCACCTGCCCGGCCCCCGTAGGCGGCCTCCCCGCCATCGCCCTCCCCGGCGGATGACCGCGCCCGCTCGGCGACGCCGCCGCCACCCGCGCCCCCGGGGTGCCTGCCGCCCTTCCCCTCCTTGCGGGCGGCGTGAAGGGGGGAGCCGCACAGCACGAAGGAAGACGCGGCGAGGGAGAGGACGGCTTTGGCGAGCATGAGAACGGAGAGCGTCATTAGGTGTTGACCTGGGGATGCGCCGGCCTGCGGCGCCGGAAGGGGGTGCGGAGGCGGCCGGGCGCCGGAGGGCGGGGTCAAAAGATCCAGTAAACGTCCTGCATATTATCCACAACAAGTGGCAAGGTCAAGACGAAGTGGACGCGATAACGGGTACCTGAAGACGGAAACGCAGTCCTGAAGACATGACGGCCGCGCAAGGGGGAACGGGGCCCGCGGGGCACCGCCGGACCCCCGCCGCACGATGCCGCCCGGCCGCCCTCCCCGCGCGCCTGACGCCGCCCTTCCCGCTCCGTGCGGCGTGGAGGAGGGCCGCGCCGCACCGTGGAAGACGCGGCGGGGGGGCGCCCTTGGCGGGCATGAGGCCTGCGGTGTGATGCGAGTGCCACATGCGCAACCCTGAGGGACGCCGGCGGGCCGGTGCCGGACGGCGGGCGCGGGGCGCCTGCGGGGGGGCGGGGGCGGGCGGACCCGCTGCGGAGCCCCGCCCCGGCGGCGGCAGATGGCAATGCCGACGGGCGGCGCCAGCGAAGGCGGCTTCCCCGTACCGGGCGGCCGGGAAAGGCGGGGGCGGGGCCCCCCGGGGCGGCCGGCGGGCGCGTCACGCCGGCGGCGCGCCCCGGCCCGGCCCGCCCGCGTCCCCCTCGTCGAGCCGGGCCAGGGCCTCACGGATGCCGCCGGCAAGCTCCCCTTCCCCCCCGGCTCCGGAGGCGGCCGCCCCCCCAGCGGCGGCGTGGAGCCGGGTCACGGCCGAGGAGGCCTTTTCCAGCAGCGCCCTGGCCTCGGCGCGGAGGCCAAGGGCCGCGCACGCCTCGGCGCGGCCGAGAAGGGCCTCGGGGTACCGCCGGTCGCCGGGATCCGGCCCCTCCCCCTCCTCGAGAACCTCGCAGATCCTCGCGTACAGGGGCTCCGCCTCGGCTGGGTACCCCAGGGTCAAGGTGGTGCGGGCCATCGGGAGGGCGGCCGCGAGGGCCTCGGGCCTCTCGCGGCCGAGGAGCCCGCCGAAGCCGGCCAGGGTCGCGGCTATCAGCACGCGCGCCTGGCCTTCTGCCCCCGCGGCGAGATAGGCCCGCGAGAGCTCGCTCGCCTCCAGGAGCCTTTTCAGATCCTCGATGTAGCGCCCCCGGTCCCTGCCCCCCCCCGCGGCCGGCCCGGGGCCGGGGAGCTCCCCGAGACGCGCGCGGGCGGCGTCCAGGATCCGCACGGCCTCGGCCTCCTCGCCCAGGCACCTGAGCACCGGGGCCAGGCGGTTGCACAGCCGCGCGACGGGGGGGACGGCGTCCGGGCCCCGCAGGACGCCCTCCAGGACGTCCCGGTAGAGGTCGCGGGCGGCGGCCAGATCCTCCGCTGCCTGCGGGCCAACGGCGTCCGCGGGCCGAGCGGGGCCGGCCTCGGCGGGCAGCGCGGCGCCGGCCCCGGCGGCCTGGCCGACCAGGAAGTCCGCGTACCTGACCCGGGCCGCGTCGGCCAGGCCGGAGTCCGGGCCGGCCGCCGCGCCCGCAGCCTCGGCGACCTCCCGGTACAGCTCCCGGGCCCTCCCGCTCTCGCCGAGCCCCAGGCGGGAGTCCCCCAGGCCCGCCTTCCACTCGAGGATCAGGCGCGGCGGGATGTCCGCCCTCCCCGCGGCGCCGGCCAGGGCCTCCTCGAAAAGCGGCGCGGCCTCGGCGTGCCCGCCCAGGGCGTTCAGGACGGAGCCCAGGACTGCCCTGTCCAGGAGGGCGGGGACCGAGCGCGGGCCGTCCTCGGCCATGTGGCGGGGCAGGAGCTCCCTGAAGGCGTCCCTGGCCAGGGCCATGTCCTCCAGGTACTCCCGTGTCCCGGGCTCCCCCCGCTGCGCCTCCATAAGGCAGCCGGCCAGCCCCTCCAGCGCAACAGTGACGGCCCCCTGCGGGCCGCCCGCCTCGGCCAGGCCCTTCACCGCGTCGGCGTAGGCCGTCCTGGCCCCCAGGAAGTCCCCGGCCTGGCGCAGGGCCGCGGCGAGTTCCCCCTTCCACTCGAGGGTCCGGCGGTCCCGGCGGCCGAAGGCCCGCTCGGCCCCGGACACCGTCCGGCGGAGCTCCTCGGCGGCGGCGGCGGGCTCGCCCAGGCCCAGGAGGAGCCGGCCCAGGTGCCATCCCGCCTCCAGGGTCCTCCGGTGGAGGGGACCCAGGCGGCCGCTGCAGCGGGCGAGCGCCTCCCTCCGCAGGGGAAGGGCTCGCTCCAGGCCGGGACGGCCCTCAGGCCCGAGGAGGGCCGTCCCCTCGCGCCAGCGCGAGCCGTTCCACAGGCGGGCCCGGCGGCCCTCGAGGCTCCGCGCGAGCAGCTCCCTGGCCTCGATCGCCCGCTCGTCGTCCCGGCCCAGGAGGCTCTCCAGGCCCTCCGCCGCCCCCTCGCAGAGGCGGACCGGCTCGGGGTCAGGGGGGCCCGCTTCCAGGAGGGCGGCGGCCAGATCCTTCCTGGCCAGGAGCTCCTCCAGGCTCCCCCGGCCGGGGGAGCGCTCCAGCCCCGAGTGGATCTCCCGCCAGAGCGCGGCA
>JAITEZ010000190.1 GCA_031281735.1 Deltaproteobacteria bacterium
CCCCCCCCCCCCACCCCGGCCCGACGGCCGGACCCCCGCCCGCGGCGCCCCTCGGCGCCACGGGCGAAGCCCCGGCAGGGCCCCTGCCCCCCCCCACTTCCGGGACCGGCGGCCCGCCCGGCCCGGAAGACCCCGGCGGGGCAGGCCCCTGAGGCCCGCCATCGCCGTCGCCGTCCCGCCGTCGCCGTCCCGCCCGGCGGCCCTCCCCCCCGGCCGGGACGGGAGGCCCCTAGGCACCGCCGGTGCCGCCCCTAGGCGCGGGACGCCATCCAGCACCCCGGCATCCCGGGGCGCCACCCCGGGGAGGCGGCGGATCTTCCCGGCCAGGTCAAGAACCCCCGGCAGCCAGGCCGGGCCGCCCGTCGCGGCGGATCCGGCCGATACCGACACCCGGCCCCCCCGAGGGCCTCTCCTGCCGGATCCCGGCAGCGCCCCGGCCCCACGCCGCGACCTCCTCCGGACGACCCGGCGGGGCGCCCTCGGGGCCGCCGGCCCGGGGATCCCCAATACAGCTCGAGCGAGGCACGTGGGCACCGTCGCGAACCCCGAGCGCCGCGAACAGATACCCAGACGTGAAAGGCAGGCCAAATGCCAGACGATAAAAACAAACAGGTTCCCATCTGCGCGTTCTGCCGGCAGCCCCAGCGGGACGGCATCCGCATGATAGCCGGACCCGACCCGGAGCGGATCCACATCTGCGAATACTGCCTGGAACAGTGCCGGGAGATAATAGCCAAGGACCACCCCACCACCTCCATCCAGCCCAAGGGGGCCCCCAGCAATCTGCCGAACCCGCACCAGATAACGGAGATCCTTAACGACTACGTGGTCGGCCAGGATCTGGCCAAGAAGACCCTCTCCGTCGCGGTCTACAACCACTACAAGCGCATACAGATGCCCCAGGAGCAGGACGGCGGCGTGGAGCTGCAGAAGTCCAACATACTCATCCTGGGCCCGACGGGGAGCGGCAAGACCCTGCTCGCGCAGACGCTGGCCCGGATCTTGAATGTGCCCTTCACCATCGCCGACGCCACCACGCTGACCGAGGCCGGCTACGTGGGCGAGGACGTGGAGAACATCATCGTCAGCCTCCTGCAGGCCGCCGACTACGACGTGGAGAAGGCCTCCAAGGGGATAGTCTACCTGGACGAGGTCGACAAGATAGCCCGCAAGGGCGACAACGCCTCCATCACCCGGGACGTCTCCGGCGAGGGCGTCCAGCAGGCCCTGCTCAAGATCATCGAGGGCACCGTCTCCTCGGTGCCGCCCAAGGGCGGGCGCAAGCACCCCCAGCAGGACCTGACCAAGGTCGACACCACCAACATCCTCTTCATCTTCGGAGGGGCCTTCGTGGGCCTAGACAAGATAATCAAGAAGAGGATCGGCAAGGACACCTCCATCGGCTTCAACGCCGACATCGACTCCAACAAGGACGATGCCGACTCCTCCAAGGTCCTGCGCCACTGCCTGCCCGAGGATCTCATCAAGTTCGGGCTCATCCCGGAGTTCGTGGGCCGCATCCCCGTCACGGCGGGCCTGACCGAGCTCGACAAGGCGGCCATGATAACCATCCTCACCGAGCCCAAGAACGCCATCATCAAGCAGTACCAGGCGCTTCTCAGGCAGGACGGGGTGGAGCTCACCTTCAGCGCCGAGGCCCTGGACGCCATAGCCACCGAGTCCATCGCCCGCAAGACGGGCGCCCGCGGGCTCCGGGCGATCCTCGAGTCGGCCATGCTGGATCTCATGTACGATCTGCCCAGCATGCCCAAGGTCAAGGAATGCCTCATCACCGAGGAGGTCATCCTCAAGCACGAGCCGCCGGTCATCATCTACGAGGGCGGCCCCGCCGCCCTCTCCGCCTGACCCGCGGGGGCCGCCCCCGCGGCCCCCGCCGCCGCGCCGGCCACCCGGCGCGGCGGCCCGCTACATATCTTAAGGTGCTGACACATGCTGTTCGCCTCCAACAAGAACCGTCCCCAGACCCCTTCCGGAGGGCCCCGCCTCCAGCTCCCCCTCCTGCCCCTGAGGGACGTGGTGGTGTTCCCCCACATGGTGGTGCCGCTCTTCGTGGGCCGCGAGAAGTCCATCAAGGCCCTCGAGCACGCCATGACCCTGGACAAGAGCATCTTCCTATGCACCCAGAAGGAGGCCAAGGTCGACGAGCCACAGGAGCAGGACATCCACGGCATGGGGACCATCGGGACGGTCCTGCAGCTCCTGAGGCTGCCGGACGGCACCGTCAAGGCCCTGGTGGAGGGCCGCTCCCGGGGACGCATCGACTACTTCATCTCGACCCAGGACTTCTTCTACGTCCAGGTGGAGTCCATGATCGAGCCCGAGGAGGACGGCCTTGAGACCGAGGCCCTGGTGCGGAGCCTGAACTCCACCTTCGAGTCCTACGCCAAGATCAACAAGAAGATCCCCTCGGAGGTCATCAGCACCGTCGCCTCCCACCGGAACCCCTCGCACTTCTGCGACGCCATGATCGCGCACCTCTCGCTGAAGCTGGAGGACCGCCAGAACCTCCTGTCCCTGGTCTCCCCCATCGCCCGCATGGGGGCCCTCTACGAGCTCATGCGCGGGGAGATAGAGGTCCTCCAGATCGAGCAGCGCATCAAGAACCGCGTCAAGAAGCAGATGGAGCGCTCCCAGAAGGAGTACTACCTGAACGAGCAGATGCGGGCCATCCAGAAGGAGATGGGCGACGCCGACGACATCAAGAGCGAGATTGCCGAGCTCGAGGAGAAGGCCAAGAAGAAGCGCCTCTCCAAGGAGGCCGCCGAGAAGGTCCGCCACGAGATCAAGAAGCTCAAGATGATGAGCCCCATGAGCGCCGAGGCGACGGTGGTGCGCAACTACATCGACTGGATCCTCGCGCTCCCCTGGTACGAGAAGACCAGGAGCAACCTCGACATAGACCGGGCCGAGACCATCCTCAACGAGGATCACTTCGGGCTGGAGAAGCCCAAGGAGAGGATCCTCGAGTACCTGGCCGTCCAGAGCCTGGTCAAGCGCAACCGCGGCCCCATCCTCTGCCTCGTGGGGCCCCCGGGCGTGGGCAAGACCTCGCTCGCCCGGTCGGTCGCACGTGCCCTGGGCAGGAACTTCGTGAGGCTCTCGCTGGGCGGCGTCCGGGACGAGGCCGAGATCCGCGGACACCGGCGGACCTACATCGGCGCCATGCCCGGCAAGATCATCCAGAGCCTGAGGAAGGCCCACACCTGCAACCCCGTCTTCTGCCTGGACGAGGTGGACAAGATGTCCACCGACTTCCGGGGCGACCCCTCGGCGGCCCTCCTGGAGGTCCTGGATCCCGAGCAGAACTGCCGCTTCGGGGATCACTACATGGACATGGACTACGACCTCTCGGAGATCATGTTCATCACCACCGCCAACTCCCTGCACTCCATCCCCGCCCCCCTCCAGGACAGGATGGAGATAATCCGCATCCCCGGCTACACCGAGGACGAGAAGCTCAACATCGCGAAGAACTTCCTCGTCAAGAAGCAGATCGCGGCCAACGGCCTCTCCGCCGACCGGGTGGACATCTCCGACAACGCCATCCTCACCGCCATCCGCCGCTACACCTCGGAGGCGGGCGTGCGGAGCCTCGAGCGCGAGATCGCCTCCATCTGCCGCAAGCTCGCCCGGGAGGTCGTGCGCGCCAGCGACTCGTCCGCCCCCCCGCGGCTCAAGGTCACCGGCAAGAACATCGGGCAGTACCTGGGCATCCCCAAGTACCGCTTCGGCATGGCTGAGGAGCAGGACGAGGTGGGCCTCGTGACAGGCCTCGCCTGGACGGAGACCGGGGGCGAGATCCTGACGACCGAGGTGCTCGTCATGCCCGGCAGGGGCAACCTCATCCTCACCGGCAAGCTCGGGGAGGTCATGCAGGAGTCCGCCCGGGCGGCCTTCAGCTACGTGCGGAGCATCTCCCCCAAGCTGGGCATCGATCCGGCCTTCTACCGCAGGTACGACATCCACATCCACATCCCCGAGGGCGCCATCCCCAAGGACGGCCCCTCCGCGGGCATCACCCTGGTCACGGGCCTGGTGTCGGCGCTCGCCAAGCGCAAGGTCCGCCGCGACGTCGCCATGACGGGCGAGGTCACCCTGCGGGGCCGCGTGCTCCCCATCGGCGGCCTCAAGGAGAAGGTCATGGCCGCCCACCGCGGGGAGCTGAAGACCCTCATCATCCCCCAGGAGAACGAGAAGGATCTCAAGGACATCCCCGAGCGCATCCTCAAGACCTTCAACATCCTCCCCGTCAAGATGGTGGACGAGGTGCTCATGGCCTCGCTCGTCCTCAACGACGATCCCCTCTTCAAGGAGCCCGAGCCCGTCCGGGAGGACGCCCCCGAGCAGGAAGTCCAGGACAGCAAGCCCCTGGAGAAGGAGCTCCCCGGCACCATCATCGTGAACTCCGGCTCGCCCGACCCCGGCCCGGCCGGCATGGACGCCTGACCCCCGGAGGCGCCCGGCACCCGCCGCCAGGCGCCCCCGCCGTCCGCCGGCCGGCCCCCCGGCCGGATCCCCCAGCCACCCGCGCCCTGCCGGCCCCCGCCGGCCCGGCGCGGGTGGCTTTTTTCATCCCTAGGCACCCCCGGGACGGCCCGCGCCACCGCCGCAGGGCGGGGCGCGGGCGGCTCCCGCAGGCGGCGGGACGGGGGCGGCCCCCGGCGCCGCCCGGCCGCCCCCGGAACCGCGTCGAAAATTGGCACCCGGATTGCATTTCTCGCGATCAGGCAGGCCCCGGTTCCCTCCGGGGCCCCGGGAACCACGAGGCGACCGCTCCGGGAAGGCTTACGCATGCTGGATGACAAGGACAACCGGCTCATAGGGAACCTGACCGGCGCGGGTGGCAACCCCGCCGCCTCCCAGGCGATCCTGCGGCGCCCCGGGACGCCGGGCATACCGCGCCCCCAGGTCTTCGGCCAGGGCCGGCCCAAGCCCGGCGGCTCCGAGTTCGAGGCCGCGATGGCCGCCAGCGACGGGCGCAACAGGATCATCTCGGACGTCCTGGACGGCCCGGTGAGCCTGCAGACCCAGCGCCAGCTGGCCCGGCTCCAGGCCATGAACTCCCGCAACCCCGTCCTGGAGGACTTCGAGAAGGGCGCGCGAGCCCGTGCCGCCGGGAAGGGCGGGGCGGCCCCGGACGCGGCCTCCGCCGTCCCCCCCGGCGCCCCACCGGCGGCCGCAGACGCCGGGTCGGCCGCGCCCGGCGCGGGAACCCCCGGCGGGCAGGACGCCGGCTCCGTGGTCCGCCGCGGCGCCATCAGCCTGGCCGCCGGGCCCACCATCATCAAGGGGCTGGACACGGGGACAGTCTTCAACGCCTCGCGGATGGCCGCCTACCGGCAGAAATACGGCTCCCAGCTGCGGGCGCCCGCCCAGGCCGACCCCATCGCCCTGGGCGCGGCGGAAAGGCTCGCGGATCCCCCCGCCGCCCCCCGGAGCCGGACGGCGCGGCCCCCCGTCCGGGGATCCATCCCTGCGGTGGCGGCCGAGCTCGCGAAGTCCGAGGGGGGGGGGAACTCCCCCGATCCCGAGATAGACGCGGTCATCCGCCGGGCGGCGGACGCCCTGGGCCTCGACCCCGCGCTCATCCGCGCCGTGGTGAAGGCCGAGTCGAACTTCAACCCCAAGGCTGTCTCCAGCGCAGGCGCCAAGGGTCTCATGCAGCTCATGCCCCGCACCGCCCGGGAGATGGGCGTGGAGGATCCCTTCGACCCCCTCCAGAACATCTGGGGAGGGGCCAGATACCTCAAGAGGATGCTGGACCGCCACGGCGGGAACGTGCGGAAGGCCCTCGCCTCCTACAACTGGGGCCCCGGCAACGTGGACCGCCACGGTGCGGGGGGGAGCCTCCCCCGGGAGACCCGCCGCTATATCGAGGTGGTCACCGCCAACTACAAGCGGTACAAGAAGAGCCAGGACGCCGTCCAGGCCTGACAGGGCCGGGGGCCCCCGCGAGGGCCGGCGGTGTCAGGGGACGCCCCGAACCGAGGGCCGCTCCCGATCGCCCCGGGGCCGGCCAGGGCCGCCGCTGCGGCCAGCGGTTCCGCCCGCGATGCACGATGCGCAAGGTGTGTAAGGCCGCCCGCGGCTCCCGGACGGGGAGCCCGGGCGTCCTTTTTCCGCGGGAGGTCCCGCCCCCCCGGCGATCGCGGCTCACTGGCCCGGAGCCAGCCCGGGGGACGTCCGGCGGGACGGCGGGAACCGCCGGAGAGGAGGGACGCCCGTCACCGGGGACGGCATGAGGGCGCGTCCGGGGCCGGTGCCCCAGGGAGGGGCCGGCGGATCCCGGCGGGAGAGGCGCGCTTCCGGAAAGACGCCCGTCCCGGGAACGGCCCCGTGACGCGCGCTTCCTGCGGACGGCCTGAAGCCGCGGATCCTCCCGCCGGCCAGGTGTGCCCCCGGCCCGGGGGAGCCCGCTGGATCCTGCCGGGAAACCCGACTCGCGAGCCTGATTGCCGCTTCCGGACGCCGTCGCCCCGAGTACCCTCCGGGAGGCCCCTGTGTCCTGCGCCCCGCTGCATGCGGGCAGGCCTCCCTTCATGTCCCACAGTCGCCGTCCCTCCGGGGAACCGGGAGCCGTCCCGGACGGCACTCCGCAGCAAGGCCCCGCCGGCCGCCGGTACAGACCTCGGAAGACACCGTCCCGGAAGTTTTTGTGTCTGTGCTACCCCCCTATCCTTGATCTGGTGCCTGGAAGAGTCATCCCGCGACTCCCGACAAGGGCGGTCGCCGCCGAGGAAGCCCTCGCCGCAGTTACCCGCATGCCAGCGGGCCCGGGGGCGGAACTCGCGACCAGTCTCCCATCCCTCGTGCCGGGCCCTGGAAACCCAACAGGCGCAAGGACGTCAGCCCCCTCCAGCCGCAGGGACGCCATCAGGCCGAAAAGTGGCGGGCCAAGTGTCCCGGCCCTTATACCTAGCACCGAAAAAAATACGTGGCTGGAAAATCAAAATTTTTGCCTCAATTCTAGTTTTGTGAATTATTAACGATACCCACAATCAACATACATAAAATACTAAAACTGTATCAATACCACTATTTCATTTAAAATATCTAATTAAATACACCTTAAGATCCGATGGGTTTGCAACCCCCTGCTTTACATCCCGATCGTTTTGAGATATATTCCCCACAGACAGAAACCGGCGTTAGAAATATTTTCAAGTGCACCCTAACAATGCCGTTTTCTGTTCTGGCGATTGCACTCGGGCGGGACAGCTTTATAGAGAGAGGGCTGAACCGCCTTTTTCTGGAGACACAGAGACAGACGTCCTTGGTTTCTGTGCAGTCGTCAATTCTGTTTTCTGTGTTGTCATTGCACCTGGGCGGGGCAGCTTTTAGAGAGGGGCTGTTCCGCCTATTTTTTATCCCTCACCTCCCTCAGCCTCGCTTCCGCCCGTCCCCTCTCCCCACCAACGGGCCACCCTCCCTTCCTTCCATCCCTCCTGTGACTGCTGGACCAGACCTTGTCCCATCCCCCCCGATGCCCTCCGCGTCCGGTGATGCCATCGCGTCCGGTTCCCTCCGAGTCCTCTGACCTCCGCATACGCTGACCTCTGACCTCTGACCTCCGCAAACGCGGATCACAACGTCCAGTGACCTCCTCGTACAATGTTCTCTGGCCCTCGGGTCCACCTCCGAGACCAGACCGAGGCTTAGAACGCACCAGCCCCGTGCCGCTTCGCCCGCTTCACTCCACCCCATGACGTCCGTCCCGGTCACTCCGCGCCCTTCCGCCTCCCGATCCTGCGTGTTCTCCCTCCCCCGGAGGATTGTCTCGGCCGCTACAGGCGGCCACCCCCTCCCGGCGGACGAAAGCCCTCTCCGGCCTCAGGGCCGTAATGCACCACGGAACGCCCTCGCCCTTCATCGCCTGGCCGATGCTCCGGCCGCCAACGGATAACCCCGTGGCCTTCTGCCGGGATCGCGGGCAGCAACCCCGCGGCGGGCCCGCCCGCGTTTAGCGTCTGATGCCCGTTGCGGAACCTCACGCCGGCCGCGCTCCCCCGCCGCCTGAGGCGGATCTGTGCCCCCCCTCCAGCCTCCGCCGGCCCCGCGTTCCAGAGGCAGGCTCAGACCGGGCGCCGTACGGCGATCCTGCGGGCCATATCCCGCGGCGCCGGTGACACTGGGATCGACCGCCCGCGTCCAAGCCCCCCGCAGGTGCATCGTTCCGAGGGGTACGGCGGCGCACCGCCTCCTACCGGCGCTCCTGTACTCCCCGCCGTCTCGCGGGTTCACGGGCCCGGCATACCCCTGACCGGCGGCGACATCTTCCACGCGTGGGCGAATACGCGGCGCCGGCTGTTTTCCCAGCGGCGCATTATTCGTTCAAGCGCGGCTGGACGCTGCCTCCCGGGCACGGCGCGCCTGCGGCCGCCCGGCGCCCGGGCCGGTGCGCCAATGACCGGGGCCGTCGTCGCGGGAAAGGCTTTCGCGCCAAACTGGCGGTCTCCCTCATCCGTACGCGGCGCGGATCCGGGGCGCGAGGGCCGATCCCGTCCGGCGCCCGGGACTGAACCGACGGCGGAATGCTCTGCCGCCGGGGCGAGGGCCTCGGGACATGGTGAGAAGCAAACGCGTCGCCAGGAAAAATGGAACGGCATTTGCTTCTGCAGTCTGGGGGCAATCCCGCAACGGCCGCCCCGCGCGTCGCGACCGCTGGGTACGCGACGCGCGGGCGATAATCCGGCGCGAGGCGTAATTTTCCCGCCCCGACTCAGTTGACGGCATTGACAGCATCTCCCTCCGTCCCTATTATAATCAACAAGGCAAGTTAAGATGACGCGTCGTCCTGAACCGGCACAAGCGGCGCGGCCCCTTTCATGCCAGCCCTGCCTCCCCAACGGGATGGTCCGGCCGCATCGTCGCGCGACGGGCGTGCGGCGGCCGCCCCATGCGGGGCCCCTCAACCCGCCGCCGCGGGGCGCTCCGAGCGCTCCGGCAGCCGGTGTATCCGGGGGGCCTGATCGAAGGACGCCTCGCGCATCCGTCCCCGACCCCGCGGCGGGCCCCCGCCCCGCTTCCTGCCTCGGAACCGAGGGGAGCCCTGCCCGGCCGGAGACACTGCCACGCGCGCGGCGCGCCCATACCATAGCCTGCCGTCGCCGCCGCCTTCACATCGCCACACAGACCCTCACGGGACTCAGCATCAGAGGCCAAAAGACATGACAAAAATTTTCAACACCGCTCACTCCCGCGCAGGTTTCACCCTAATCGAGCTCCTGATCGTGGTAGCCATCATCGGCATACTCTCCTCCATCGCCATACCCCAGTACGCCAAGTACCGCAAGGGTGCCCAGGACAACGCCGCCCAGGCCGCGTACCACGCCATCGCCACCTCCCAGGAGGCCTTCTTCGCCACCGAGGGCACCTACGCCCCAAACTACACCACCCTCTCGATGACCGGCGGCCTGGTCAAGGATCAGAACGTCTACTACGGGAGCCTGTCTCTCTACGTCAACTCCACCACCGAGCTGCCCGGATTCAGGTTCACCGTCCGCCACAAGGCCGACGGCTCCACCGTCTACCTCTATGACAGCGCCAGGTCAGGCAGCACGGTGAGAACCAGCACCTCTACCTCGCTCACCTCGTCCACCTGGTAATCCGACACCGATAACCTTGGCGCCGCAGCGCCGATGCCTCCCCCCGTGTGGAACGGCCCCCGGCCCCGCACGGGGGGAGGAACGTTTTATCCCGGCACCACCGCCTCCACCTCCCCGCGGAACGGCCCCCGGCCCCGCCCGGGGGGCGTTTATCCCCCCCCGGCGCCGTTGCCGGACGGCGAGGACTTGGTGCGGACAGCCTACCCGCAGCCCGGGGCCGCCCCGGGGCGGCGGCCCGTCCGGGCCGACGCCCGCCGATCCCTGCGCCCGCCGGCACTGCCCGAGTCGGCGGCGCCGCCCCATTCCCGAACCCGGGAGAGAGCCGGATCCTCGCACCGGAAAGCCGGCCGGGCGTCCGGTGGGCGCGGGGTCAGAGAACCCGCCGCGCGGTCACGTAATGCTGGCGGTAATACCTCTCTTCCAGGTTGGCGCGCCGCACTTTCTTGCCCCTGCCGGGGGCGTGGATCATGAAGCCGTCTCCCACGTAGAGGCCCACGTGATCCACCCGGCGCCCGGACCGGAAGAATACGAGGTCGCCCGGCATGAGCTCGTCGCGATCCACCTCCCTGCCGACGCGGGACTGCCGGTAGGAGGATTCCGGTAGCTCTATGCCGTTCAGGCGGTACACGTACCAGACCAGCCCGCTGCAGTCGAAGCCCTTGGGGCCCCTACCCCCGCTGACGTAAGGGGTGCCCAGGTACTTCTCCGCGGTCCCGACCACGATCTTGGCGAGCGCCGGCTCCCCTGCCCTTTTCCCCCCGCAGCCGGGGAGCGCCAGGAGAACGGCCACCGCCGCCGCGATGAGCGCCGCCGGCAGGGGAGCCAGGACTTTCCTGCAGGTCATCGTCTTCACCATGTGGAGGGCTTCCCCGGGGCCGGGGGGACGCCCGGGAAACGGATGCCGCAGCCGGCGGCCTCCCGGAGGCGGCGGGCAGGGGGGATCCACCCCGGCCCGCCGGGCCCAGGAGCCGATTAAGCAATTTCCGCACCAATAATAACCATACGATATCTTTCGGCATCTGTGTGGTCTTTAAGTCCCATTTAAAATTTTATTATCCTAATAGATTCAAATATGCCTTCCATTATCCGGGAACCCTGGCGCTCTGTCAACGGCGCCATCCGGATCCCGTGCGCCTGCCCTGCCCAAAATAGCCGCCGCGGGGGCGCGATCCCGCCCAGTTGCCGGATCGCGCCCCGGAGGAAACCGTCCGCCCGGGCCCGCCTCCTCCCCGGGGACGGAAGGGCGTTGGCGCGCCCGGCGGCGGAAGAATCGTCCTGCCGGGGAGGACGGAGGGCGCCGGATGCCGGCGGGACTCGCCGGGAGGGGAACGGCAGGAACCAGGCGGGCGGGGAAGGGTCGGCGGGACGGGCGGAGGAGAGACGGCGGGAGATGACGGCTGCGGTGCAGTGAGCGGTGGGGGGCGGGCGCTGTGCCGGCCCGCGCCGCCAGGGCGGGATGTCCGGCCGCGATACCGTGGCTGGGCGGGGCGGCCGGGCGGGGTCATCGGACGGCTGCGGGGGGTTCAGCGGGCGGCCCAGCCGAGGACGGTCCCGATCCAGGATCGTACGGTCCGCGCCCGCCGTGCCGCGGTGGAGAGGCTCAGGGACGGATCGTGCCTCGCGAGGATCGCCGTCGCGGTCTCCGGATCCGGGACCGCGCCCCGGTCCACCGCGAGGCGCCAGACGGCGTTGAAGACGGGGCGGCCCAGGACGGCTGCGGCGAGCGCGAGCCTCTTGCCTCCCGGCGCGAGCGACATCGCCCTCTCCCCCTCCCCGGAAAGGCGCCAGGAGGCCTTGCGGCCGGCTCCCTTCCCCGCCCCGGGGTCGGGGGCAGAACCGCCCGCGGGAGTGTTTCCGCGGCCAGCCTCGGCGAGGCCCAGCCAGACGCAGGACGACAGGTAATACCTGGTCTGCCGGGGGTCGAAGCCGTAACGGCGGGTCACCTCCTCCGGGGCCAGGGGCCCCCCGCGCAGGACGCCCAGGAGATCCACCACCCTCTCGAGGGAGTCGGCCTGGGGGAAGGGGATCCCGGACGGCGGCGGCGAGACCCCCAGCCGGGAGAGCCGATCCAGCTCCGCGAGCGGGCCCGGCTCTTCCAGGAGGAAGGAGAGCGACCTCTCGAGGGCGATGGAGTCGTAGCGGGCGGGATCGCGGAAGCCGTAGACGTAGAAGCTGAAGACGTCGTTCGAGAGGATCATGAGGACGGGCGACACCCGCTTGCGGATCCGGGCGCTCCAGAGCCGGTAGGGATAGTACAGCTGGCGGACGAGGAACTCCCCCGCCATGACGTTCTTGGCCTCGAAGACGTAGAAGGCGTCCCCCGTCTCGAACCCCGCGTCAATCTCCACCTGGGCGTTCTCGACCCGGAGCAGGACGGCGGGGCGGCGGCCGGCGATGCCGCCCTTCCCCGGCAGGGGGCCCCCGCCCGCGGATCCCCCCTGCCGCTGGCCACCGCCCGCGGCATCCCCCCGCCCCGCCTCGGGCAGGAGCCCCACGCCGAAGGAGAAGGATCCCGAGGACATCCGCCCGCTCACGGTGAAGGCCGCGTCCGCGCCGCAGACCTCAGCCACGAGCCCGGAGTTCCAGGCGTAGAGTATGGCCGCGGCCTCGCTGTAGAGATCCTCCGGGGCGAGGGTGGCCAGGCCGGGGGCGGCGGGCAGCGGACGCGGCGGCCCCTGGGGCGCGTCCACGCGGCGGTAGGCGTCGAAACGGCCCAGGGCGTAGCGCCCGCGCCCCACGGGGAGGATGGAGAGGCCGTGCTCCCGGAAGGGCGCGGGGAGCGTCGCCGAGGTGTCGAACTTCGCCATGAGCCGCGCCTCGTGGTAGCGGTTGAGCTCCCGGGCGTCGATGTAAAAGACGCCCTCCCCCCTGATCCTCTCGGGGATGGAATGCTCGGCGAACAGGATCCCCCAGGCCTCGTCCACCGTGGGCCTCAGCCGCTCTGTCATGGCCCGGCGCCCCCCTTGATCCAGCCCTTCCGCCCCCGCCGCGTCCCGGGGAGGGCGGGGGCGGGGCTGGCCCTGTACCCCCCGGCGGGCGGCCCCGTGGATCCCCCGCGCCCGGGACGGGCGGGCCTGCCGCCGCCGCCGCCTTCCGCGGCCCGTCAGTAGTTCCTGATCAGGACCTCGCCCACCTTGCCCCGCGCGTCGCCCCGGGAGTTGATGTTCCGCGACGCCTTCACGGCAACGACCCTGAACCCCCCCCGGCGGTAGATCCCGCGGACGAAGGGGGTGTCGGAGTTGCTCAGCAGGCACAGGGCGCCCCTCCTGGTGAGCTCCTCGTAGACGTCCCTCAGCCTCTTCTGCTCGCCCTCCCCGAAGCCGCCGCTCTGGTAGGAGGTGAAGTTCGCCAGCGGCGCGTGGTAGGGGGGGTCGAGGTACACGAAGGAGCCCCTGCCCGCCCCGGCCACAGCGTCCGCGAAGTCCCCGCACAGGATCCTCACCTCGGCCTCCCGGAGATAGGAGCCGACCGCCCTGAGCCCCTCCGGGTCGCAGACCTGAGGGTTGGTGTAGGAGCCCCGGGGGACGTTGAAGTGGCCTCTGGCGTTCACGCGGTAGAGGCCGTTGAAGCATGTGCGGTTGAGGTAGACGAGCCTCGCCGCCCGCTCGTGGGCGGGGAGCCCCGCGAAGCCCTCCCGGCGGTCCCAGGCCCGCACCTCGTAGTAGCGTTCCTCGGAAAGATCCCCGGCCAGGGCCGAGAGGCTGCCTATGACCTCGTCCGGATCCCTCTGGAGGGCCCGGTAGGCGTCCATCAGCTCGGAGTTCAGGTCGCTCACCACCGCGCGGCGGGGCCGGAGCGCGAACAGGACTGCGCCCCCTCCCAGGAACGGCTCGAAGTACGTCATTTCCCGGCAGCCCTCGGGGAGGTTGCGCCCTATGTCCGGGAGGAGCTGCCGCTTGCCTCCCGCCCACTTCACGAAGGGCTTGGGATCCGGCGGGACGGACTGTCCGGGAGGAGGCATCGGGGACGGGGTCTCCTTCGTCGGCGCGGGGCGAGGGCTTCGCGGCGCGGGCGGCCGGGCGGCGCGTCCGGGGGGCGGGGCGGCGGGAAGGCCGGGGCCGGGGGGAACGGGCGGCGGGCGCGGGGGAGCGAGAGTGCGGGGCGGGGCCGCGGCGGGGGGCGGGGCGCGGGCCCTGCCGCGTCCGGGGCACCCGCGGGGGCGTGGACCGGGGCAGAGCGGGACAGGGCGAGGAAGGGGCAAGGGGGGAGGGGCGGCAGGGAAGCGGGCGGCCGTGAGCCGCCGCCTATGCGTCCAGGGGAGGCCAGACGAGCCGCGCGGCCGCAGCCTCCCCGGAAGGGGCGAAACCGTCCAGGGCGACCCTGCGGCCCTGGAGCCTCACCCGCCCGGAGGTCACCCAGGCCACGGCGGCGGGGTAGATCCGGTGCTCCACGGTGAGGATCCGGGCGGAGAGGGCGTCCGCGTCGTCCGTGTCCAGGACCGGCACCGCCCCCTGGCAGATGATGGGGCCGGAGTCCACGCCCTCGTCCACGAAGTGCACCGTGGCCCCGGCCAGCTTGACGCCGTGGGCGGTCTCCCGCCCCCAGACCTCGTGGCCGGGGAAGCTGGGCAGGAGAGCGGGATGGATGTTCATGACGCGGCCCGGGAACCCGCCGAGGAAGGCCTTCCCCAGGACCCGCTGGAAGCCCGCGAGAACCGTGAGCTCCGCCCCGAAGGACGCGAGCGTCTCCAGCAGCCTCCGCTCGAAGCCCGGCCGGTCGCCCCGGAAGTCGCGGCTCGGCACCACGGCAGACGCTACGCCGTGCGCGCCGGCTATGTCCAGGCAGCCAGCCCCGGCGACGTCCGAGACGATGCAGACGAACTCGGCGCCGGGGATCTCCCCCCTGCCGCGGGCCTCCAGGATGGCCCTCAGGTTGGATCCCCTTCCGGAACACAGGACGCCTACTCTCATCACGCAACCTCCACGAAACCCCGCGCGTCCAGCGCGGCCACCGGCGTCCCTCCGGGGGCCGCCGCCCTGACGGGAAACGGGCGCCCTGCCGGGAAACGGCCCCGCCGCGTCCGGGCCAGGCGCCGGGAGCTTGCCCGGAGGGCCCATGCCAGGCCGGCGCGCGGACGACCCGGCGGCCTCAGGCGGAGCGGATCCCCCAGATGGAGACCTGCGGCGTCCCCTCGCGCGCCTCGACCCTCCCCACAGACCAGGCGTCGATGCCGTGTTCCGCGAAGACCCTGACGGCCCGGTCCGCCAGCTCCGGGGCGACTATCATGATGAAGCCCAGGCCCATGTTGAAGGTCCTGTACATCTCGGGGGCGGGCACCCCGCCCTCCGCGGCCAGGAAGGAGAAGATCCCCGGAAGCGGGAAGACCCCGGCGTCCACGACCGCCCGGCAGCCGGCGGGCAGGGCCCGCGGGAGGTTCCCCGGAATCCCCCCCCCGGTCACATGCACCATGCCGCGGACGCCCTCCCCCCCCTCCCCCGCGAGGATCTCGAGCGCCGGCTTGACGTAGATCCGCGTGGGCTCGAGGAGGATCTCGCCTATCGTCGATCCCAGGAAGGGCGAGTCAGCCGAGAGGCCCAGCCTCTCGAAGACTATCTTGCGAGCCAGGCTGTAGCCGTTGGAGTGAAGCCCCGTGGAGGCGCACCCGACCAGGACGTCGCCGGGGGCCGTCCGGGCGCCGTCCAGGACGCGGGAGCGCTCGGCCGCCCCCACCGCGAAGCCGGCCAGGTCGTACTCCCCCTCGGCGTAGAAGCCCGGCATCTCGGCGGTCTCGCCGCCCAGCAGGGCGCAGCCGGCCCGGCGGCAGCCCTCCGCGATGCCCGAGACGATTTCGCGGACGCGTCCCGGCTCGAGCCGCGAGGTGGCCAGGTAGTCCAGGAAGAAGAGCGGCCTCGCCCCCTGTACCAGTACGTCGTTCACGCTCATGGCCACGAGATCGATGCCCACGGTGTCGTGGCGTCCCGTCAGGAAGGCGAGCCTGAGCTTGGTGCCCACCCCGTCGGTCGAGGAGACGAGGACGGGATCCCTGTACCCCAGCTCCTTGAGCCCGAAGAGCCCGGCGAACCCCCCGATGCCCGAGAGCACCCCCGGCCCGAAGGTCGACTCGGCGATCGGCCGGATGAGATCCACCGCCTTCTCCCCGGCCTCGATGTCCACCCCGGCATCGCGGTAGGTGAGCCGCTCCGGGCCCAGTTTGCCGTCCGCGCCCATACCTTCCCAGACCTTTCCGGGGCCTTCCCGGCCCGCCGCTGATAGTGCCGACGGGGGGATTGTAGATGAAAGGCCCCCATCCCGCAAGGGATAGGCCGGCGGGCCCGGGCGGGCCCAGAAGGTCGCCGGGGACGGGCCCGGCCGCCGGGATCCGGCCGACCTCTCGGGCCCTCTTGAGCCCTCTTGAGTTTGAGATCTTGAGCCCTCTTGAGCCCTCTTGACCCTGCTCCCCCCCAGAACCCCCTCCGGATCCCCCAGGACCCCTTGAAACCCCTGGAAACCCTCGCCAAGCCTCTTCCCGCCCGGCCCCTAAGCCCCCCTCGCCCCTATGGGCCCCTCTCCTCAAGCCCCCTTGAGCCCCTCGCCCCCGAGGGCGGGGGAGGGCGCCCGGCCCTCGGGCGAGGCCTTCTCGAGGGCCGCCTTCTCGAGGGCGGCCTTCTCCGAGCCGCGGAACACGAGGAGATACACGCAGGGCACGATGATGAGCGTGATGAGGGTGGAGGTGGCAAGCCCGCCTATCACCGAGCGGCCGAGCGGGATCTGGGACTCCGTCCCCTCGCCCATGCCGATGGCCATGGGCAGCAGGCCCAGGACGGTGGTGAGGGAGGTCATCATGATGGGCCTGAGGCGCCTCCGGCCGGTCTCGATCAGGGCCGGGACAAGAGAGTAGCCGTCCCGGCGGCGGAGCAGGTTGGCGTGATCGACCAGTATGATGGAGTTGTTGACGACGATGCCCGCGAGCATGATGACGCCGATGAACGAGTTTATGTTGAAGGAGATGCCGGTCAGGAAGTGCGACCAGACCACGCCGATCGCCGCGAAGGGGAGCGCGAACATGACCACCAGCGGCCCCCGGAGCTGCTCGAACTGGCAGGCCATGACCATGTACACCAGGAAGATCGACATGATGAGGACGTTCCTGAGCCCACGGAAGGTCTCCTCCAGCTCCTCGGCCTCGCCGATGAAAGCGTAGCTGAAGTCCCGGCCCATGGGGAGGGTCTTCAGCTCGCGGTCGATGTCGGCTATCACGTCCCCCAGGGGGCGGTCGGTGAGATCGGCGTTCAGGGTGACGACGCGGGCCTGGTTCTTGCGGGTCACGGCGAGGGGCCCCGATCCCGGCACGGCCCGCGCGACGTTTCCCAGGATGACCCGCTCGCCCCGCGAGTTGATGACCGGGAGCGCCATGATCTCGTCTATGGAGAGCCTCTCGGAGTCCTTGAGCTTCACGCGGATGTCGTATTCCTTGCCGTCCTCCCGGAAGCTCCCGGCGACGGTGCCGCCCACGGCGGCCTTGATGAGCGCCGAGATGTCCGCCACCTTGATCCCCGCGTCCGCGGCGCGGTCCCGGTCGATGACTATCACCTCCTCGGGCGTGGCGGCCTCGCTGGAGAGGTACACGTCCGAGACGCCGGGCACCTTCTCGATTATCCGCTGCATGGCCCGGGAGAGGCGCCCGGCCTCCTCCAGGTCGTTGCCCCGCAGCTCCACCCTGATGCGGTCACCGTCCCCGCCCCCCACCATGAAGGACTGCTCGGCGCGGAGCCGCACCTCGCCGCCGGGGATGTCGGAGACCAGCGGCCTGACGTGGTCGATAACCTCGAAGACGGAGCGGTCGCGCTCGGCCCTCGGCACCAGGCGCACCTGGAACTCTCCCTTGTGGCCGCCCCTCCCCGAGAAGCCGCCCGAGCCGCCGATGTCAGAGCTGGAGGTCAGGATCTCCGGCACCTCGCGGGAGATGACGGACTCGATGAGACTCAGCGTCTCCGAGGTCCGCTCCACCCGGGTCCCCGGCTCCATGGTGAGGATGACCCGGAAGGCCGACTCGTCGGTGCGGGGAATGAACTCGCGCCCGATCCTGGAGGTCACCCCCAGCGAGAGGGCCGTGACCGTGAAGCAGGCTATCACCACCGTCCAGGGGCGGGCGAGGGCCCAGGAGAGCGACCTGACGTAGAACCGGTCGCAGCGCTTGAAGAGCCAGCGGAAGTGCCTGGGCTTCCCGAAGCTCCCGTGGCGCCGTCCCCCGTCCCCCCCCCGCCCCCCGGCCGGGTCCGCCATGAGCCTGCGGGCGAGCATGGGCACCAGGGTGAGCGAGACCAGGAGCGAGCTCGCCAGCGCGAAGCAGATGGTGAGGGCGAAGGGCCGGAACATGACCCCCGCGAGCCCCGTGAGGAACGCGAGGGGGGCGAAGACCGAGAGCGTCGTGAGGGTGGAGGCGACGATGGCCCCGCACATCTCGCCGGCGCCCTCCACGGCCGCCTCCTCCGGCGGGTAGCCCGACGTTCGCAGCCGGAAGATGTTGTCGAGCGTCACTATGGAGTTGTCGACGAGCATGCCCGTGCCCAGGGCTATCGCCCCCATGGTGAGTATGTTCAGGGTGAGCCCGCAGGCGTACATGGCGGCGAAGGTGGCTATGATGGAGATGGGTATGGAGAGGCTCAGGGCCAGCGTGCTCTTCACGTGCTGGAGGAAGAAGTAGATGACCAGGATGGCGAGGAGGCCGCCCATCACCGCCGACTCCGCGACGGCCGTTATGGACCGCCTGATGTAGACGGAGCTGTCGAACAGGACGTCCATGTGGACGTTCGTGAGGGTCGCGTTGATGTCGTCCATGGCGCTCCTGGCGGTCGCCGCCACCTCGACGGTGTTGGCGCCCGACTGCTTGTAGAGCCCCATGAACTGGCCTTCCATGGTGTTGACCCTGGTGATGCGGGTGACCCTCTCCCAGGAGTCGGAGATGTCCGCGATGTCGCGGAGCCTTATGTCGCCCTCCGCCGTGCGGGCCACGAGCACCGAGCCCAGATCGTCGAGCGAGGCGAACTCGCCCTTGGTGCGCACCGCCACGGACAGGCGGCCCCGGTCGATGTCGCCCCCCGCCTCGGTCACGTTCTCCCCGCTTATGCCGGCCACCAGCCCCGCCAGGTCTATCCCCAGGGCCTTCACCTTGGAATGGTCCACCTCCACCCGGAACTCGCGGTCGAGCCCCCCGAAGGGCGAGGCCGAGGCGACCCCCGGGCTCCTCTCGAGGCGGTAGCTTATCTCGTCCTCGATGTAGGCCTTGAGATCCACGGGATGGAAGGACGAAGACACCCCCAGGAACATGATGGGCCGCATGGCGAGATCGAACTTCTGGATGACCGGCCTCTCCACCTCGTCCGGGAGCCGCGACACCACGCGGTCGATCCTGTCGCGGATGTCGTTGGTGGCCTCGTCCAGGTTCACCCCCCACGAGAACTCGATGAAGATGCTGGACGTCCCCTCGGCGGACGTGGAGGAGATCTCCTCCACCCCCGGCACGGCGGCGAGCGCCCGCTCGAGGGGTTTCGTTATCTGCTCCTCGACGTCGCCCGGGGCCGCGTTCTCGTAGGTGGTGCGGACCGAGATGATCGGCATGACCAGCTCCGGCATGAGATCCAGCGGCAGGCGGGAGAGCGAGAACATCCCAACGACCACGATGATGAGCATCGCCATGGAGGTGAAGATGGGTCGGCGGACGGCCTGGCGGATGAGGTTCATGGGGAGGGCCTTTCAGGCTCCCGCCGCGGGCGGGAGGCGGCCGCAGGTCCGCGGGGGGAGGGCGCCCGCGGGGACAGCGGGACCCGGGCGTCCTGGCGCGCGCCGCGGCGCGGGTGGGGACGGGCGTGTCAGCGGGGAGAGGGGGAGGCCGAAGCGACGGGAGAGGGTGGAGTCGGTACCGCGTCCGGCGGGGCCGGTCGCTGGCAGGAAGCCCCGCCGGGGGGCCCCGCCCAGGCGGGGCGAGGCCCTTCCATGGAGTGCGAAAGGCCCGCCAGGGAGGGCGGGGGCACGCCTGCGGGGGGGGGAGGCCCCTATCAGGAGGGCGAGAGCCCGCCGGGGCCCTGGCGGGCAGAGGAGGGCTCGACCCCGGAGGCGGGCACGGGCTCGGCCCCGGGCACGCGGTAGGCCTGCCCGTCCCGCAGGAGGTGCTGGCCCATCACCACCACGGGGCCATCGATGGGCCCCGTGCCCATGAGCTCCACCCGGTCGCCCTCGCGCAGGCCCAGCTCCACCTTGCGCTCCTCGACGGTACCGGTGGCGGGGTCGGCCACGAAGATGACATGGCCGTCGTATTTGCGGTAGGGGACGTCAGCGGCGACGGACCAGACGCCGTCCCTCCGGTCGAAGGTGAAGACGACCTCGGCATACATGCCTGGCTTGAGCCTGAGGCCCGGGTTGGGGACCTCCAGCTCCACCCTGGCCTGCCGCGAGCTGGCGGAAAGGACAGGGGCCACCCTCTTGACCGTGGCCTTGAAGGCCTCGCCCGGGAAGGCCTCCAGGCGCACCGAGGCCTCCATGCCGACGGAGATCCGGGGGTAGTCCTTCTCGATGACCTCCACCACCACCAGAAGCGGATCCAGGGACACGATATCGAATATGGGCGTGTTGGCGGCCAGGAGGGCCCCCGTGTCGGCCAGGCGGGCGCCCACGTAGCGGTAGCCGGGGGTGACGCCCCCCGTCGCCCTCGCGGCGGGATCCGCCTCCCCCGCCGCGGGGGCGGCGGGGGCCGGGGACGCCGGCCCCTCCCCCTCCGCGCCGGAGGCGGGCCAGGAGGCGGTCACCCGGGTGTAGGAGAGCTTCAGCTCGGCGTCCGCCAGCTGGTTGCGGGCCGAGGCGAGCTGGCTCTCGGCGACGCCCTGGCGGGCCTCGGCCTGGCGCAGGCGGTTCTCGGCCGCCTCCAGCTCGCTCGCCGCCACGACGCTCTTGCGGGAAAGGGTCTCCTGGCGGGTCATGTCGTTGCGGGCCAGCCTGAGGTTGGCCGAGGCCTCGTCCAGCTGGGCCTGGGCCAGGGTGACCGCGAGGTGGGCGCGGTCACGGGCCAGGCGGTACTCCTCGTCGTCCAGGATCGCCACCACCTGCCCGCTCTCCAGGCGATCGCCTATGTCCGCCAGGATCTCGCGGAGCTCCCCGCCGACCCTGGGGGCGAGCGAGAAGCGGCTGGGGGCCGAGAGCGTCCCGTAGTAGAGGCCCAGCTCGCGCATGGTCCCGAACTCGGCCTGGCCCAGCTCGACGTAGACGGCCTCGCCCCCGGGGCCGAACCCGGGGGGGCCGTCCGCCTGGCCCGAGACGAGCCGGAAGACGGTGAGCCCCGCGAAAAGGACCGCCACCGCGGACAGCTTCTTGTGACGCCTCGCGAACGAGAGGAACCTGGCGCCGGGGCCTGCGGCCCGGTCTTCGGGATGGGTCATGGGGGCCCTTGGGCGGGGGGCACCCGCCGGTCGTGTCCGGCCGGCGGCGCGCCGGCGTGGGGGGAGAGAAAAAAGGAGACGATGCAACATCCGCGCCAGGGGTGCCCCGGGGCGGCTCGCGGCGGACGGCGGTGTGGGGGCGGGGGGGATGGGCGGGCGCGGCGGACGGGGGGGACGCGGGAAAGCGCGGGCAGGGCCCCGGACCCGCCCGGGGGGCGGCCGGGCCGGCGCGGGTAGTATTGCCCCGCCTGCGGGTAGAAAATACCCGAAAGTCCACCCTGCGGCTGAAATTATGCTATAGCGCTCATGACAAGTAAAGCGGGCACGGCAAAGCCGCAAGGCCTCCCCTGGCGGCCTCCGGGCCGGGGGAGGCCTTGAGGCCCCGCCGCGTGGCTGGATCCGGCGCCTGGGGATCCCCTCCCGGCGGGACGCCGCCGGATCCAGGGGGTGGAGGCGGCGGGGACGGGAGACTGGCCCGATCGGGGAGGGGGGCGTACCCCGGACAGCCACCCGGCCGGCGCCCCAGGCGGCGGGCCCGCCGGCCTGCGGCCGCTCCCGGAACCCGCCAGCGGCCGGCCCGGGGGGCGGGGACGGGATCCCGTTGCTGGCGGGGCCGTCTTCCGCAGGCCGGCGGTTCCCGGAAGGCGGCCCGCGGTTCCCGCCGCTCGGCCTGAGGACGCCGGAGCGGACGGCCAGCGGAACCCGGCCGCCGGTCCGGTCCCCTCGCCCGGCGTCCCTCTACTGCAGTCCCCGCCTCGCCTCGAGGAGACTGGCCTCCAACTCCCCGCGCAGCACGGCGAGTTCCGGCCGCGAGGCGTGCCGGGCCAGCTTGAAAAGGAGGGTCAGGGCCTCGGGACGCCTGCCGGAGCCGATGGCGGCCTCGGCGGCGCGCAGCCCCGTCTCGGCCCAGATGGCCGCGGTCCCGATGGAGGCGCTGTACCTGGGCTCGTCGATGGAACTGAAGGCCAGCA
>JAITEZ010000299.1 GCA_031281735.1 Deltaproteobacteria bacterium
TTCAGGCACAGCTGGTACCATCAAAATGCGGACAGCCGAGACGATCCCGGCAGACAGTCCCGAAGGAAAGGACCCCTACGCAAGAAGCGGATCTGGTCTATGCCACATGGAGCCCCCCGGCAACATCCCCTTTGCCTTCAGCTACCGGAAGCCTGGCGGGATAAGCCTCGCTTCCCTAGAGGCGAGGCCGCCCGCCGGGACCTGCCGCACGTAAACCTCCCTGCCCGCTAATCCCCCCCGTCCATTCCCCTTCATCCGGCCCTCCCTCTCACGCGTCCCTCCCGCTCCCCCGGCCTTCGACGCTCCGCCAACCCCCGCCCCGTGACCGGCCCGGACTCCCGTCATCCCCTCCGCCCCAAGGCAAGAGGGAGCGGAAACCCCTGAACCCTAGTGCTAGACAAACACTCCCCGTTTGCGCATAATACGCGACATGCCTCCCTGGGATATCCCTGTCCCTTCCGGCCCGCCCCCGACGGCAGGCCGACCCGCGAGAGGCTGCCCCCCACGGCATCCGAGGCGGACGCCCCGGACCCAGGCAAGCCGTCCCGCCGCCCCGCCTTCCCCGAAGGAGTACCTCCATGACCCGCGGCGTAGCCAAGCCTTTCCCCGCCCTGATCCCCGCCCTGGCCCTCACCATGTTCCTCCTCGCCTCCTGCGGGGGGGCCAGCCGCCTGGGTCTCACATACAGCCCGATCCCCGGGGCCATCCTCCAGCGCGGCACGGTCCAGCTGGTGGTGCGCGACGCCCGCCCGGTCAAGAATCTCGTGGGGCCCGAGGCCATGAACCGCAACCTTTTCAAAGGGAGCCAGGACGGCCTGGTCGATCTGAAGGTTAGCCTCCCCACGGGCGAGACCGTCGCCAGGAGCATGCTCACGGTGGAATCCGCGGTGTTCGAGGCCGTCAAGGAACGCCTGCGCCTCCAGGGCGTCACCGCCCAGACCGGCGTCTCCGGAGCCAAGGCCAGGGTCACCGTGAGCATCGTGGATCTCTCGATTGACGTCCAGGGCTCCGATCTGGCCTCCCACATCCGTCTCGAGGCGGTGATGGACCGCCCCGGCATCGATCTGGTGACCCGCACCTGGGCGGAGGCTGACAGCTCCAAGATGAAACTCATAGGCGACATGGGCGGCGCCCAGAGCCTCTCCGAGGCGCTCACCATGGCCGTCAACCGCCTGGATTTCTCCACTCTGGACCGCTTCCAGCAGTAGGAGGGGATCCGTCCCGGGGGGCAGGCCGCAAGGCCAAGGCGCCACTCCCGGCGGGAACCGCCGGGCACTTGAGCGGGCTTTTTCTGGAAACCTGACGTATTGCGGCCGCCCTGCACCATCCGGAAAACCCTTCTGCACACCCCGGGACGCCCTCCCGCCAGCCCCCGAAGCCGATGCCGGCCGGAACGCCCTCCGGCACACCAAGCCCGGAAAGCCCTTCGGCTCTCCACCCCCGACCGACCCTCGTCGCAGCCCCCCGGAACGCCCTTCGGCACACCGCCCCGGAAAGCCCCCCGACACACCGCCCAGGAACGCCCCTAGGCGCATCACTCCGGAACGCCCCTCCCGCCCCCCCCCGCGTGGACGCCGGCGCCGGCCGGGACTCGGCCAGCCCCCTGCGGGGACTCGCCCACTGCTTGCGGGGAGGCGCCACGCGGCCGGCGCGGACGCCGCCCACCCCTCCCTCCTGGACGGGCGACGTCCCGCCGCAGCGGGGCTGGCACTCAGAGACGGCCCGACAGCGCCCGGGGACAGCCGGGCAGCGCCTGAGGGCCCCCCGAACCGGGGGGCCGGAGGCCGCCTCCCGCGCAACGCCCGGGACGCCCGTCCCCCGGGGGCGGGCCAGGAACACTTTCCGCCGGCCGCGCAAGGCCGGCGCCGACCATGCCGGGCCCCGCCTCGTACCTGCCGGGCCCCGCAATAGAAAGGCTAAGGTTTCATGAGCTTCGAGGGTTCTGTCCGGGCTGCCGCCCCTAACGGCGAGCCCCAGGTGGAGGTCATCCCCCTGGGGGGCCTGGGGGAGATAGGCCTCAACTCCATGGTCCTCTCCTGCGAGGGGGAGATGATCGTGATAGACGCCGGGCTCATGTTCCCCCGACCGGACCAGCCCGGGGTCGACCTGGTGGTCCCGGACTTCTCCTTCCTGAAGGCCAACGAGGACAGGATAGCGGGGCTGGTGCTCACCCACGGCCACGAGGATCACATCGGGGCGCTCCCCTTCCTCATGAAGGAGCTCCCCGGCCTCCCGGTCTTCGGGACGCCCCTGACGCTCGCCTTCACCCGGGACCGCATCCTGGAGCAGCGGGCCCCCCAGCCCGCCTACTGCGAGATCAGGGCCCGCGACAAGGTGAGGCTCGGCTGCTTCGAGCTGGAGTTCATCAAGGTCAACCACAGCATCCTGGACGGGGTGGGGGTGGCGGTCAGGACGCCGGCGGGCACGGTGGTGCACACCGGCGACTTCAAGATGGATCTCTCCGCCCCCCCGGAGGACCGCACGGATCTGTACAAGTTCGCGAGCTACGGGGAGGAGGGGGTGCTCGCCCTCCTCTCCGACTCCACCAACAGCGACGTGCCAGGCCATTCCGTCTCGGAGAAGGAGGTGGGCCGCACCCTCGCCCGCATCTTCAGGGAGGCGCCGGGGCGGATAATACTGGCCTGCTTCGCGTCCTCCCTGGGCCGCATCCGCGAGATCGTGAAGGCGGCGGTGCTCTCCGAGCGCCGGATCGTCTTCGACGGCCGGAGCATGACCGGGAACGTGCGGCTCGCCCAGGAGCTGGGCTACCTCGTCATCCCCCCCGGCATCGAGATAGACTTCTACGAGGCCCAGGACTGCGAGGACTCGGAACTCGTGATAGTGGCCACCGGGAGCCAGGGGGAGCCCCTGTCGGCCCTCTCCCGGATGGCGGCGGGGGAGCACCGCCAGGTGGAGGTGCGCGGCGGCGACACCATCATCTTCTCCGCCCGGGCCATCCCGGGGAACGAGACGGCCATCAGCGCCCTCGTGAACCTCTTCCGGCACCTGGGCGCCAAGGTGGTGGACCCACAGGCCGAGACCATCCACGCCTCGGGCCACGGCCACATAGACGAGCTCAAGCTCATGCTCGCCCTGACCCGCCCCCACTACCTCATCCCCGTCCACGGCGAGCTCAGGCACCTCCACCGCCACCGCGAGATAGCCGAGGACCTGGGCATGCCCCGGTCCCGGATACTGCTCCTGGCGGACGGCCAGAGGGTGGCCCTGTCGCGGGACCGCTCCTACCGCATGATGAAGAGCGTCCCCGTGGGGAAGAGGCTGGTGGAGGGCATGCGGCTGGGATCGCCCGCCGACCCTGTCCTGAAGGAGCGCCGGAGGCTCTCCGAGCACGGCGTCGTCTCCGTCTCCGCCGCCCTGGACTCCCGGACGCTGGAGCCCCTGGCCCCGCCTGCGGTCTCCGTCCAGGGGGTGCGCTACTCGGACGAGGAGGATCTCACCCTCTCCGTCCAGGAGACCGCCTGGGACTGCTGCGCGAGGTTCGCCAAGGGCCAGGGGGCCGCGGCGATCCGCTCCGGGAAGGCCGCAGACACGGAGGAGCTCCTGAAGCGCCTGCGCGGGGACGTGCGGTCGGTCTTCCGCCGGCACATCAACCGCAAGCCGGTGGTGATAGTCCAGGTCATCCTCACGGATCCCGAGTCGCCGAATCCCCAGAGGGCGGTGGAGAGCCCGCCCCCCTACGACGACGTGGACGGGGAGGGGGACGGCGAGGGCTGAGGCCGGCCATGGGCCGCCGGATCCCGGCGCCGGCCGGAGACGCCCGCCGCCGGCCCGGGCGCATCCTGGACGGCCCCCTGCCAGGCGGCCGGGAAGCCGCAGGTACGGTGCGCGAGGCCGGAGCCGAAGGCCGGGAAGCCGCAGGTCCGGTGCGGGCGGCCGCTAAGCCGCTAAGCCGCGAGACCGGAGCCGAAGGCCGGGGAGCCGCCGGGCCGGACGGTCGGGAAGCCGGGGGGCCGGGAAGCCGCCGGACGGGGACGGATCCCGGCGGCCGCCGGCCAGGGGGTGACGGGAGGGACGCCGACTGCCCGGAGCGGGCCGCAGGACGGCCGCAGGACGGGGACACGGAACTCAGGTCGGCCGCCCGGCCGGGAAGGATCCCGGCGGCCGATGGCCAGGGACGGACGGGACGATCGACCACAGGCCCTGGGCACGGAAAGCAGGACGGCCGTCTGCCCTGGACACGGAACGCCGGACGGCCGTTGCAGACAGAGACACAGCCGCCGGAAAGCGGCGCGGGACACCCGACCGTATCCCGAAAGGCAGACCCACATGAGCATCAAAGCCACAGCCGAGGCCGCCAAGGCCTCCCTCCCGGCACTAGCCAAAAGCCCCGCCTCGGCGAGGAACGCCTTCCTGGAACGCGTGGCTTACAACCTCAAGAGAAGCGCCAGGGCCCTCATCGCCGAGAACGCCGAGGACGTCTCCAAGTGCCTCGAGGCGGGGCAGACGGACGCCTTCCTGGACCGGCTGGCCCTCAACCAGCACCGCGTGGACGGCCTGATAAGCGGCCTCCTGAACATAGCCTCCCTCCCCGACCCCCTCTTCGGCGTGGAGGGGTTCGAGCGCCTCGACTCCGGGCTGCAGGTGGGGCGGATGCGGGTGCCGCTGGGGGTCATCGCCTTCATCTGCGAGGCGCGTCCCGGGGCCGTGGCCGAGGCCGCGGCGCTGGCCGTGAAGAGCGGCAACGCCATGGTCTGCAAGCCCGGCAAGGAGTCCGCGCGGAGCTCCCGGTTCCTGGGGGCCCTCATGAAGAGGTCCCTCATCGAGGCCGGGCTGCCGGAGGAGGCCGTGACCGTGCTCCCGGTCATGGAGCGCTCGGACATCGTGGAACTCGTGAGCCTCGAGCACGCGGTGGATCTCGTCATCCCCCGGGGCGGCGAGGGCCTCATCCGCCTCGTGGCCGAGAACTCCCGCGTGCCCGTGCTCAAGCACTACAAGGGCGTCTGCCACCTCTACGCCGACCGGGGCTGCGACCGCGACATGGCGGTGAACGTCATCGTGGACGGCAAGGCCCGCCGCCCCGGCACCTGCAACGCCCTCGAGTGCGTCCTGGTCCACGAGGCGGAGGCGGAGGCGCTCCTCCCGCCCCTCGCCGCCTCCCTCAAGAGCAACGGCGTGGCGGTGAGGGCCTCCAAGGAGTGCCTCGTCCACATGAAGATCCTGGGCGCGGCCCTGACCGAGGCCAGGCCCGAGGACTGGGACCGGGAGTACCTGGATCTCATCCTGAACGTCAGGACCGTCCCCGACCTCGACGCCGCCCTCGCCCACATCCGGCTCCACGGCTCCAACCACACCGAGACCATCATCACCAGGGATCTCGCCAACTCCCGGAGGTTCCTCGCCGAG
>JAITEZ010000328.1 GCA_031281735.1 Deltaproteobacteria bacterium
CCGCGGGGGGCCCCCCCCCCCCCGCGGGGGCCCCCCCGGCCCCCGGGGGTACCCCCCCGGCCCCGGCGGGGCCGATTCCGGGGCCCCGGACGAGGATCCCCGGGGAAGGGCGCGAGTCCCGGATGCGCCTTTCCCCTGTGAGGCCTCCCCGCCGTCCCCCTCCTTAGGAGGAACAAGCATGAGCGATTTCCTGGAGCTCGCAGCCCGCAGGCAGAGCTGCCGCAACTTCCTGGACAAGCCGGTGGAGCATGAGAAGCTCGTCAGGTGCATCGAGGCCGCGCGGCTTTCCCCTTCCGCGTGCAATTCCCAGCCCTGGAAGGTCATAGCGGTTGAGGATCCGGACAAGGTCAGGCAGGTGGCCGAGGCCACCATGCAGCTGGGCATCAACAAGTACTTCGAGAAGGCCAGGGCCTTCTTCGTGGTGCTAGAGGAGCCCGGGGAGCTGATGGCCAAGATCGCCGTCCTAGTGGACTCCCAGGTCTTCGCCAAGGGCGATCTGGGGGGCTTCGTCCTGAGCCTCTGCCTGGAGGCCGAGAGCCTCGGGATCGGGACCTGCATCATCGGCCTCTACGACCGGCCGAAGCTCCGGGAGCTTCTGGGCATCCCCGCCTGGCAGAGCATCTTCACCGTGATAGCCGTCGGCTATCCCTCCTCCGACACGGTCCGCGGCAAGTCCCGCAAGCCCCTCGAGGAGATTGCGAGGTTCGTCTAGAGGCGTCCGCCGGGGACGGGGCCGGCCATCATGCCTTTCCGTGCCCCCCAGCGGGTCGCGGCGCCGGCGGTGCCGCGACCCGCTGGGGGGTTTCCTGTCTCCGCGGGCCAGCCGGCGGGATCGGGGCGCTTTCCCCTGTCTTTGTGCGGCCCGGCGGTGGGATCGCGGCGCATCCGCGAGCGGCCGGCCTGCCGTCCCTGGCCCCGGAGGATCTAGCCCAGCCGTCCCGGATCCCGGCGGCCCTCCGCGCGCCCCCCCGTGTGCCCCCGTCCGCGCCCTTCCGCCCGCATCCCCCGGGGAGCCCGTCCCGCCCCCGCCGGATCCGCTTCCCGGAACGCCCGAAGGAGGCCCTGGCCGCTTGTCCCCCCTCAAGACAGTTCCCGAGACCGTGGAGGCCGTGATCGGGCTGGGGGCCCGGCGGGCCCGGACCCCGGCGGGGAGGCTCCTGCTGGCATCGGTCCTGGCCGGGCTGTACATCTCCTTCGGGGGCGCCCTCGCCCTGCGGGCCGGGGGCGGCATCCCCCCGGAGTGGGGATCGGCCGGGAGGCTGGTCTTCGCGGGGGTGTTCCCGCTGGGCCTCCTGCTCGTGGTGTTCGGGGGGGCGGCGCTCTTCACCGGGGACGTCATGTACGTGGCCGGGGGGATCCTGGGCGGGCGCGTGGGGGCCGGGGAGGGGCTGAGGGCCCTGGCCCTCTCCTGGCTGGGGAACCTCGCGGGGGCGCTGGGGCTCGCCTGGCTGATCCACCGGGCCGGGATCTACCTGGAGGGGGGTTCGGCCGCCGCCCCCGCCCCCCTGGCCCTCTACGCGGTCAGGCTGGGGGCCGCCAAGTGCTCCCAGGGCTTCTGGACGCTCTTCGTCAAGGGGATCCTCTGCAACCAGCTGGTCTGCCTCGCCGTCTTCATGAGCCTCTCGGCCCGGGACGGGATCTCCAAGGCGGCCCTCGTCTGGCCCCCCGTCTTCGGCTTCGTGGCGCTCGGCATGGAGCACAGCGTCGCCAACATGTTCTTCATCCCGGCGGGGATCCTCGCCGGGGCGGATCCGGGCTATCTCGCGGCCCCCGGCGCCGCCGCCCCCACCTACGGCTGGTGCGACTTCCTCACGCGGAACCTAGTGCCGGTCACCCTGGGGAACGTCGCGGGAGGGGCGCTGTTCGTGGCGGCGCCGTACTGCCTCGCCTTCCGTGACGCCCCGGGGACCGGGGCGGGAGCAGGGCCGCCGGCGGGCTGCGCCGGGCGGGCGCCGGGCCCGGGGAGGCGGGGCGGGGCCGGAAACGCGTGATGTCCAGTTGTCACGGGTCCCCGGCCCGTCGCCCCTCCCCAGAAGCCGGCGGGGGGGGAAGGCGGCTGGCCCGGGGACGCGGGCGTATCCCGGGGGGCGGCTCCCCCGGGCTTTCGTTTTCCCGCGGGGGCCGGTTCCGGCGCGAGCCGACCGTCCCCGGGACTCCGCGGGCGGCCCCCTGGCCGCCGGGGGGCCCGGGGGAGTGACCGCCGCCGGCGTCCCGGCGGGGAGGGCGGGACGTCCCGGACCGCCCGGCGGAACCGCCCCCGGCGGGGCTGAAGGATAGGGAGGAACTTCCTGATGGCGCTCAAATGGCAGGATTTCACGCTCAAGGGGGCGAAGGACTATCAGATAGCCGAGGCCGCCGAGCCGCATCTCGCCCGCGCGAGGGAGCTGGGGCTCGGGATAGGCCTGCTGGACGAGGAGATCCTCCCCCACGGCCACCACATCGCCAAGATCGACTACATGAGGGCATGGGAGAGGCTGAGGGGGCTCCCCGACGGGAAGTACATCGACGTCACGGCCATCACCCCCACCCCGCTGGGCGAGGGCAAGTCCACCACCACCATGGGGCTGGTACAGGGCATGGGCAGGAGGGGCCTGAGGGTGTCGGCGGCCATCCGGCAGCCCTCGGGCGGCCCCACCATGAACATCAAGGGATCGGCCGCCGGCGGCGGCATGAGCCAGTGCGTGCCCCTGACCCCCTTCTCCCTGGGGCTGACAGGGGACATCAACGCCGTCATGAACGCCCACAACCTCTGCATGACGGCGCTCAACGCCCGCATGCAGCACGAGTTCAACAACGACGACGCCTTCCTGGCCAAGCGGGGCCTGAGGCGGCTGGACCTGGACCCCTCCCGGGTGAACATGGGCTTCGTCATGGACTTCACCTGCCAGTGCCTGCGGAGGATAGTCGTGGGCCTGGGCGGCAAGGCGGACGGGTATCTCGCCGAGTCCCGCTTCGACATCGCGGTGAGCTCGGAGGTGATGGCGGTCCTGGCCCTCGCCTCCGATCTCGGGGATCTGCGGGAGCGCCTCGGGCGCATCATCGTGGGCTACGACTGGGGCGGCAGGCCCGTCACGGCGGGCGACCTGGAGGTGGCGGGGGCCATGTGCGCCTGGATGGCGGGCGCCATGAACCCCAACCTCATGCAGACGCTGGAGGGGCAGCCCTGCTTCGTGCACGCGGGGCCCTTCGCTAACATCGCCATCGGGCAGAGCTCCATCGTGGCCGACCGCCTGGCGCTCAAGCTCTCCGACTACCACGTGACCGAGTCGGGCTTCGCCGCGGACATCGGCTTCGAGAAGTTCTGGAACCTGAAGTGCCGGTACTCGGGCCTGGTCCCCAGCGCCGCGGTGGTGGTGGCCACAGTCAGGGCGCTCAAGTGCCACGGGGGCGCCCCCGTGCCCTTGCCGGGGAACCCGCTCCCCCGGGAGTACGGCGCCCCCTCCCCGGCCCTGGTCGAGAAGGGCCTCCCCAACCTCCTCCACCACGTGCGGACGGTGCGCAAGAGCGGGGTGAGCCCGGTGGTCTGCATCAACGGCTTCGTCTCGGACACCCCGGACGAGATAGCCGTCATCCGCCGCGCCTGCGAGGAGGCGGGGGCCCGTGTGGCCGTCTCCGAGCACTGGCTCAAGGGCGGCGAGGGGGCCCTCGAGCTCGCTGATGCCGTGCGGGACGCCTGCGAGGAGAGGACGGACTTCCGCTTCCTCTACGACCTGTCGCTCCCGCACCGGGAGAGGGTGGAGCTCATCGCCCGCGAGGTCTACGGGGCGGACGGCGTGGACTACTCCCCGGAGGCCGCGGCCAAGCTCGCCCGCTTCCAGGAGGATCCCGTCACCGCGGCCTACGGGCTCTGCATGGTGAAGACCCACCTCTCGCTCTCGGGGGATCCCATGCTCAAGGGGGTCCCCGAGGGCTTCCGGCTCTTCGTGCGGGACGTGCTCGTCTACGGGGGGGCGGGCTTCGTGGTGCCGGTGGTGGGCGCCATCTCGCTCATGCCCGGCATGTGCTCCGACCCCGCCTACCGCCAGGTGGACGTGGACACCGCGACGGGGAAGGTCAAGGGGCTCTTCTGAGCGGCGGGGCCCGCTATTGACAAGGGGCGCCCGCGGCTCTTAACCTATGGGCGTCTGCGGGCCCGCGAGGCCCGCGTGTCCGGTGGCCGTGATCCCGCGGCCCCCGCGGGGGCCCGCCGGGGCCGGGGAGGGCGTTTCAGGCCGATGGACGAGGCGATCCTGCAGAAGCTGCTGCGCAAGTACGCCAACCGGTTCCGGGGCAAGACCGGCCGGGTGTCACTCAGGCCTGACATCCCGCGCCTCAAGCTCCTGGACGCGATCGGCCAGTTCGCCCACGAGGTGCAGGACGAGTCCTCGGCCCTCCTCCTCTTCGACGACACCTTCTTCCGGAACACCTCCAACGGGATCCTCGTGACCAGGGACGCCATGTACGGGCGGGGGCGGGGCTCCGTGCGCTTCTCCTGGGACTTCCTGAACCAGCGCGACCTGGAGCTGCACGGGGCCCACCTCTACATCGACGGGACCTTCGTCATGAGCTTCCGGCACCTGAAGCCCCTGGAGCGCGCGAACATCCTGGACTTCGCCAGGGACGTGCAGGCCCTGTACCTGGGCCGTCCCGTCCCCAGCCTCGAGCGCCGCGGCCGGGAGGGCGGGCCGGGCCTCCCCGCGGACGATCTGGAAAGGGAGCTGCTGGGCGGGGCGGCCCCGCCAGGCGGGCCCGGCCCCGGGCTCCCGCAGGGCGGGGCCGCCCCGGCAGAACCCCGCGGGCGGGCCCGTCCCCGCGGCCCGCCGCGCCCCTCCCGGTGGCGAACCGATGCCCACGATCACGCCTGACACCCCGGCCCCCGGGACGCGGGTCGGGAAGCCCGGCCGGTCCGCGGGCGCGGCCGTCGCCGCAGCCGGTGCTGGGGACGGTTACGCCGCGGTCTCCCTCTTCTCCGGCTGCGGGGGCATGGATCTGGGCTTCCTGGGGGGCTTCCGGTTCCTCGGCAGGCGCTACCCCGGGACGGGGTTCCGGATCGTCTGGGCCAACGACCACAACGCCAGGGCCTGCGCGACCTACCGCCTGAACCTGGGCGATCACATAGTGGAGGGGGACGTCCGCGAGGCCCTGGGGACGCTTCCCGCCCGGGCGGATCTGGTCATCGGCGGCTTCCCCTGCCAGGACATCTCCGTCAACGGGCGGATGCTGGGGCTCGCGGGAGGCCGGAGCTCGCTCTACACCGCCATGGTGGAGGCGGTCGGGAGGCTCCGCCCCGCCGCCTTCGTGGCCGAGAACGTGGGGGGGGTGCTGTTCAGGCGGCACGCCCCGGCCCTCCGGAAGATCATGGGGGACTTCGGATCCCTGGGCTACCGGGTGGAGGCCGTGCCCCTGGAGGCCGCCGACTACGGCGTCCCGCAGACGAGGCGGCGGGTGTTCCTCGTGGGGACGCGGGGGCTTCCCGCCCCCTTCGCGGCCCCCGCCCCCGTCGGGGGCAGGCGCGTCACCGCCCGGGAGGCCATAGGCGACCTCGAGGGGCTCGCGGCCGACCCCGGCTTCTCCCATGTCTGGAGCGCGGCCAGGGAGAGCCCCGACCAGGGCTCGCGGAGGCTCGCGGCCGACCGCCCCGGCTACACGATACGCGCCGAGTGCCACGGCAACATCCAGTTCCACTACCGGCTCCCGCGGAGGATCTCCATGCGGGAGGCGGCGCGTCTCCAGTCCTTCCCGGACGGGTTCAGGTTCGCGGCGAGGCTCAGGGAGACGGAGCGGCAGATCGGCAACGCCGTCCCCCCGGTGCTGGCCTGGCACGTGGCCATGGCGGTCAGGGCCGCCCTCCAGGGGCGGGGCGCGGGCGCCCCCCTTCCTTCCGGCGGCTGTTGACCGCCTGGCCGGAAGCCCGTATCATGGCTGCGGCGCAGGTTCGCCGCCTCCCGGCAGGGCGGCCCGCGACCGATGCGGCCGTCCTGCGCCGCGGGGGCGCGGAAGCCGCGTTGCGCGCGGGTTCACGTCTCGCTGCGCGTGAGTGTACGTCAGATGCATATGAGTGTACGCCAATTGGATCTGAGTGCGCATCCAGTCTAGGGTGAATGTACATCAAGTGGAAGTGAGGGTTCATACAGTCTGGTGTAAGTGTACATAAAATGGTTGTGAGGGTTCACCCGTTTGTTATAAGTGTACATAAATTGATTGCGAGGGTTCGCCAGTTCGCTGTAAATGTATGCCGCGTTTGATGTAAGTGTACATCCTTCGGATGTGAGTATATTTCCTTATGGTGTGAGTGTATATCTTCAGGATGTGGATGTATTTCCCTGGGATATGTGTGTATATCTTCCGGAGGTGAATGTCTTCCCCTGGATGTGATTGTACGCACTCCGGACGTGTGTCTTTTATGTTGTGAGTGTACGTGCCTCGGTTATCAGTGAACATACTTCGGATAAGAGTTTACGGACTTCAGATAAGAATTTACGGACTTCAGGTTGAGAGAGTACGTACCCCGGATAAGGATGCACGTCCCGCCGGAGGGGAGTGAACTTCTGGCCAAATGAGAGAGAGACCCTTGAAAATCGCGCAGTAATCCAGCAGGCAATGAACCCTCCGGGGTTGCCGAGGAACAGCGGGGCATGCGCTCGTCCCGCTGGCTTCGCGGCGGCTTTCCGGAAGGGACGTCTCGGGGGCCGCCTCGGCGGCCCCGCGGAGCCGCCCCGGGCCAGACCGCCGGTTCCCCGCCGAGGGCAAAGCCCCCGCAGGGCCGGCCCGCCGCCCGGGACGGCGCGGATGCGGTTTTTCCAGGGAAGGCCATCCTCATGGCGCAGATCTCTCTCCAAGGCGTGACTTTCGCCTACGACGGGGGGGAACCCGTCTTCCGGGACGCCGATCTCACGCTCGACACCGGCTGGAGGCTGGGTCTCGTGGGACGCAACGGGCGCGGCAAGACGACGCTCCTCAGGCTCCTCGCGGGGGAGCTCAGGCCCCAGCGGGGGCGGGTGTCGGTTCCCGGCCGCCCCCTCTATTACCCCTTCGGGCGGGCCGATCCGGCCCTCGACGCCCGTTCGCTCCTGGTGCGCCTCCGCCGCGGATCCCCCGGGTGGGCGCTCGAGCGGGAGGCGGGGCTCATGGGGCTCCCGGACGGGATCCTGGGGCGGCCACTGGGTACCCTGAGCGGGGGGGAGCGGGCGAAGGTGATGCTCTGCCTCCTGTTCCTGGAGGAGGGTGACTTCCCGCTCATCGACGAGCCCACGGCGAGCCTCGATCTGGAGGGAAGGAGGACGGTCGCCTCCTATCTCGCCGCCAAGGGCGGCTTCGTCCTGGCCTCCCACGACCGGGCGCTCCTGGACGGCGCCTCCGACCACGTCCTCGCCATCAACCGGCAGGGGCTCGAGCTCGTGCGGGGGGGCTACTCCGCCTGGGAGGAGCAGAGAAGGCGGGCCGATCTCGAGGAGGAGGCGAAGGCCGCGCGCCTCGCCGGGGAGATCTCGCGGCTCAGGGCCTCGGCGGTAAGGGGGGCGCGGTGGGCCGGGCTGGCCGAGGGTGAGAAGTTCGGGCGGGGGCCGGTGGACCGGGGCTTCGTCGGCCACAAGGCCGCCAAGATGCAGAAGAGGGCCAAGGCGGTCTCCGCCCGGAGGGAGAAGGCGCTGGAGGAGAGATCCTCCATGGCCCGCAACGCCGAGCCGCCTTCCCGTCTGGCCATGTCCCCCCTGCGGTTCCGCGGCCCGCGGCTCGCCGCTGGGACGGATCTCTCCTGCGGCTACGGGGAGGGGAGGCCGGTCTTCGCCGGGCTCACGTTCACGATAGAGAACGGGTCGCGGACGGCCCTCACCGGCGGCAACGGCTCGGGGAAAACCCTGCTCCTGAGGCTCCTAGCGGGCGGGCGGGCGCTCGCCGGCCCCGGGATCCTGGCGGGAGGGCTGTCCCGGGGGGGGGCCGGGGAGGCGCCTGCGTGGGCCGCGCGCCGGGGCGATGACGCTTGTCCGGCCGGGGCGGGGTATCCGGGGGTGGCGGTCCCCCTGGAGCCGGCAGGCCCGGGCGGGGCGGGAGTCCCGCCGGCGGGAGGGGTTCCGCAGGCCGCCGCGGAACCGCAGGCCGCCGGCCGGGAGTCCCCCGCCGAGTGGATCCTGGCCGGGGGCGGGATTTGGACGCGGGGGCTCTTCCTGCGCCCGCCGGGGCTGGAGGTATCCTACGTCCCCCAGGAACCCGCCTTCTCCGAGGGGGACACCCTGAGGGATCTCGCGCTCGCCGCGGGCGCGGACGAGGGCCGTTACAAGACCGTCCTGAGGCACCTGGGCTTCGGGAGGGACCGGCTCTCCGCGCGGGCCGTGGAGATGAGCCGCGGCCAGATGAAGAAGGCCATCCTGGGCCTGAGCCTCTGCGACCGCGCGCACCTGTACCTCTGGGACGAGCCCCTGGACGTCGTGGACGTCATGACCCGGATCCAGCTCGAGGAGCTGATCGCCGAGGCGCGGCCCACCCTGGTCGTGGTGGAGCACGATCTCGCCTTCCTGGAGCGGCTGGGCTTCCTGACGATCGACCTGGGACGCCACGCGGCGCGTGCGGGAGGCGGCCGGGGAGGGGCGTGACCCGCAGGCGTCACCGCCGGCGCCGCCCGCCTACTGGTGCCGCAGGGCCTCGATGGGATCCTGTCCGGCGGCCTTCCAGGCGGGATAGAAGCCGAAGAAGACCCCGATCCCGAGGGACACCGTGAAGGAGAGGGCGAGCGAGAACGGGGTGATGAAGACGGACGTGTTCCAGAAGCGGGAGACCGTCCAGGCCCCCGCCGCCCCGCAGAGGAGGCCCAGGAGGCCTCCCGTGACCGAGACCAGGACCGCCTCCAGCATGAACTGCGTCAGGATGTCCTTCCTGCGGGCGCCGATGGCCAGCCGGATGCCTATCTCGCGCGTGCGCTCGGTGACCGAGACCAGCATGATGTTCATGATGCCTATGCCGCCCACGGCCAGCGACACCGAGGCGATGGCGCCCAGGAGGAGCGTCATGGCCTGGGCGGCGGCCTCCGCCGAGTCCATGACCGCGGAGAGGTTGCTGATGAAGAAGTCGTTGTCGGCCATGGGGTCTATGATGCGGTGGCGCTCGCGCAGGAGCTGCGTCATGTCCTCCTGGACGTGGGCCATGTCGACCCCGTCGCGGGACTTCACCATGAGCATCCGCACCCGGCCCTGGAATTGGCTCCCCTGCAGGTAGCGCGAGAAGGAGCTGAAGGGCACGAGGGCCGTGTCGTCCTGGTCGCGGCCGTCCATGCTCTGCCCCTTGGAGGAGAGGATGCCCGCCACGGTGAAGGGGGTCACCCCCACCCGCACCGTCTGGCCCAGGGGATCGTCCTGCCCGAAGAGTTCCGCGGACGCGGAGGTCCCCAGCCAGATGCTCCGCGAGGCCTGCTGGACGTCCAGGGCGTCCATCTCCCTCCCGTCCGCGACCGGCCAGGAGCGCACCTCCGAGAACCCCTCGCCCGCCCCCGTGACCTGGGTGTTCCAGTTGCGCCCGCCCGCCACCAGCTGGAGGCTCGCGAAGGAGACGGGCGTCACGGCCCCCACCCCCTCCAGGGCCCGGATGGCGTCGGCGTCCTCCAGGGTGAGCGTCTGCCGCTGGCCGGACCCGCTCCTGACCCCCCCGGTATTGAAGGATCCCGCGAGCACGATGAAGATGTTGGTGCCGAGGGCCTCCACCTGCCTCTTGACGGTCATGCGGGTGCCCTCCCCCACGGCGAGCATGAGGATGACCGCGCCCACTCCTATCACCATGCCCAGCATGGTGAGGGAGGTGCGGAGGCGGTTCGCGCCCATGGCCCGCAGGGCCTCGAGGAACATGGCAAGGAGCATCTGGGGCGTCTCCAGGGGGCGGCCCGGCCCCTGCGGAGTGGGGCGGGGCCGGGGCCCGGAGGGCGGCCCTCCGGGATGGGGTGTCGGGAGTCCCGCCGGGGGGCAGGGAGCGGGACGGCGTGAGGCGTGTCCGCTTCGGGGCGGGTTCTTCCGGGAGGATCCGTCCCGCAGTGCGGATCCTTCCGGGGCGCCCGTCCGGCGGGCGGGATCCCCGCCTTCCGGTGGCTGGACGCTCAGCCCCCCGCAGGGTTCGCCGCCGGATCCGTGGCGGGGGGCAGGGTACGTCTCTCCGCGACGGCCGAGTCCTCCACCAGCCGCCCGTCCAGGAAGCGCACGAGCCTTTTCGCGCAGGCCGCCACGTCCGGCTCGTGGGTGACCAGGATGATGGAGGAACCCTCGCCGTTCAGGCCGATGAAGAGGCCCATGATCTCGTCCGAGGTCTGGCTGTCGAGGTTCCCGGTGGGCTCGTCGGCCAGTATCAGGCTGGGCCTCCCCACCAGGGCGCGCGCCACGGCCGCCCGCTGCTGCTGGCCTCCCGAGACCTGTCCGGGAAGCCTGTGCGCGAAGTCCGCCAGGCCAACCTTAGCGAGCTGCTCCATGGCCCGCCGCCTCCGCTCGTGGGAGGGCACGCGGGCGTAGAGCAGGGGCAGGGCGACGTTCTCCAGGAGATCGGACTTGGGGAGCAGGTTGTAGCCCTGGAACACGAAGCCCAGGAACCGGTTCCGGCGGACCGCGAGCTCGTCCGGGCCGAGATCGGACACCGGGTCGCCCAGGAGGCGGTAGACGCCCGAGGTGGCGGTGTCGAGACAGCCCAGGATGTTCATGAAGGTGGACTTCCCCGATCCCGAGGGCCCCATCACCGCCGCGAACTCCCCCTCTTCCAGGCTGAAGTCTACGCCGTGGAGTACCTCCAGGGCCCCCGCCCCGGTCAGGTAGGACTTCCTGAGGGCCTGCGTCTCCACCAAAAGCCTTCCCATGGGTTCGTTTCCCTCGCGCCCGCAGGGCGCGGTCTTGAGGCGGGCGGGCGTCCCGGGGCCCGCCGGGCTCTGCCCCCGGGCGGGCGTCCCGGTGTCAGCCGGGGTCGGCCTCGGGTCGGTAGGGCGTACCCGGCTGCGCCGGGGCCCCGCCGGCCCGCGTCAGAACGGCCGCGGCCCGCCGCGGGCGCCGCCGCTGCCGCCGAAGAGGGTGCCCTGCGCCTCCCCGCCGTTGGCGCTCTCCGAGGTGATCACCATGTCGCCGGGCTTGAGCGCCCCGCCCCTGACCACGGTGTAGCGCAGGTCGGTGGCCCCGGTCAGGATGTCCACCGGGACTGGCCTGCCGTCCCGGCCCAGGACGTAGGCGCGGCCCCGGCCCGGGGGGTCGTCCTTCTTGGGGATCACGAGCGCCGCGAGGGCCAGCGAGGAGGCCTCGCCGGAGCCGTCGTCCGCGACCTCGGGTACGGGATCTCCCGCGGCCCCGGCCTCGGGGCCGTCAGCGGCCGGCCCCGCGCCGCCCTGGCCAGCGCTCGCCGCGTCCGCCGCCCCCGCCGGGCCGGCCCCGGCCCGGTCGCCCGCGTCCGCCTCGGCCCCCGCCCCGGCGCCGGGGAGCCCAGGGGGGAGCGCCGCCCCGCCGCCGGGGCGGTAGTTCAGGGCCGCGTTGGGGATCAGGATGGCGTCGTCCTCGCGGTAGAGCTCGATGTCCACGTAGGCGGTCATGCCGGGGAGGAGCCGCAGGTCCCTGTTGTCCACGTCCACCACCACGTTGTAGGTGACGACGTTGGAGTTTACGGTGGGGTTGAGGCGGATCTGGCGGAGGGCCCCCCGGAACGTGGAGCCCGGGTAGGCGTCCACGGTGAAGGTGGCGGAGAGCCCTGGCGAGAGCCTCCCGATGTCCGCCTCGGCGAAGCTCGCGTCTATCTGCATCTTGGAGAGGTCCTGGGCGATGTCGATGAGGGTGGGCGTCTGGAAGCTCGCGGCCACGGTCTGGCCCACGTCAACGGCCCGGTTGATGACCACCCCGTCCACGGGGGAGAGGATGCTCGTGTTGTCGAGGTTGTAGCGGTCCTGGGCGAGCTGGGCCCGGCTCTGGGCCACCGCGGCCTCGGCCATGGCGAGGTTGGCGGCGGCCGTGTCGAGCTCCTCCCGGGGGGAGGAGCCCGCGGCGAAGAGCCGCTCCTGGCGGGCGTGGCGGATGCGGGCCAGCTCGAGCTGGCTCTCTGCGGAGGCCAGGTTGGCCTCCGACATGAGCACCTTGGCCCGGAAGAGCTCGTCGTCCAGCTTCACCAGGAGCTGGCCCTCCTTCACCTGGTCGTTCCAGTCGGCGGCTATCTCGCGGATGGTCCCGGAGATCTGGGTGCCCACCGACACCACGCGGACCGGGTTTAACGTTCCGGTGGCGGAGACCGCTATCCTCAGCTGGTTATTTATCACCCGCTGGGTGCGGTAGGAAGTATCCGGCGCGTCCTCCCCGAAGGGCCTGAGTACCAGGAGCAGGGCGCCGGCCAGAGCGCCCGTCAGGATCAGGATCTTGGCTCGTTTCTTCATTCAGCCACCGTCATCGGCTTCAGGGTTGGCGCGGATCCCCGGAAGAGGGATGGCCGCGCGGAAGCCGCCGTGAGTTTTGCAAGCACATTCCGGGCCAGGGGGGCGGGATCCTCCAGGGGCGGGGCCGGGCTGGCCGTCCGCGGGACGCGGTTTCCGCTCCGGCCTCCGTTTCGCCCCCTTCCCCGCACCCGGCCGCGTCCTGGGCGTTTCAGGGCATCGCCGGCTGCCATCTGATGCCGCCCAGGCCGGGGGGCATCGGCTGAGCCCGGCGCGCTCCCGGTCTGGCACAGCCCGGGGCGGTCTCCCGGCCTCCGCCTGCGGAGGCAGCCTCCCGTCGCACGCCGGCGCCGGGAAGGGTGGCGGCCTCCGGACTCCCGGTGAAAGCCGACGTCCCGTGCCGGCGCCCGCTCGCGGCCTTTCCGCCCGTTTGCGGCGGACCGTTCGGCCAGGATCATATTCGGGTAAAGAAGGCCGCAGGTCAACCCGGCAGGATCCTCGGAGGCATGCGGCGGGGGCCGCGCAACCCTGGGGAGGCCCGGCCTGACCCCCCGTCTCCCGGAAACTGCCCGCAGACGGGATCCGGCTCAGCGAGACCCTCCGGGCCATGCACATGGCGTTCCAGCTCAAGGGCCTGGAGACGTGCAGTGCCTCGTGGAGGCCACGGGGGCCGCATGCGAGAGGAGGCCTCCGCCGTCGATCCTGAACACTGGGCAGCCGGTAGCTGAGAAGGATCTCGAAACTGCGCGGCGGGGGCGTGATGGGGAAGGGGACTGGCGGCCCCCTGCTGACAGGGGAAGGCGCAAGGGCTAGGCCGGGCATGAGGGGTGTCGGCGCGGGAAAGCCGCTTGGGGAAACCAGGCCCGCGACGCCGCATTGCAGGGAGAGGCGGGGAGCGGGACACAGCCCCGCGGGGAGGGGCGGGGAAGCGCCGGCCTGCAAGCCGGTCCGGGAGGGGAAGGCGTGGGGAATCCCCTCACCGGGAGCCAGCCCTGGCAGGGCATGCCGCGGCAGCGGCATGCCGGGTGCCCGTCCCGGGGGGCGCAGGGAGAATGGCGGTATGACGGCCGCTCCAGCAGGGATGTCGCGAGCTGGCGTCCCGGATGCCCGTCCCTCGGGACGGCAACCGGGTGGCGCCCCCGTACCTCGACCGGGTGGGGGGGGCCAGGCCGCCGTACGGGCTGCTCGCCCGTGTCGTCCGGGGCGGCGGCGCTCAGGAAGGGGATGAACATCAGGCCGGGCGCCATGAGCCCGGCCATCGCCGCCGCGCCCCGCGCCTGCTGCCTGCTGCCATTCAGCTCCCCTCCGGGCGGAGTTCCGCCCGCCTCTCCATGTCTGAAACATTTTGTTGCGGCCGCGTGCGGGCGGCGGCCCAGCAGAACGATAATAAGAAATGTTTCATACTAGCTCCCCTCCGGGCGGAGTCCCGCCCGCCTCTCCATGTCTGAAACATTTTGTTGCGGCCGCGTGCGGGCGGTGGCCCAGCAGAACGATAATAAGAAATGTTTCATGCTAGCTCCCCTCCGGGCGGAGTCCCGCCCGCCTCTCCATGTCTGAAACATTTTGTTGCGGCCGCGTGCGGGCGTTGGCCTTGCAGAACGATAATAAGAAATGTTTCATGCTAGCGCGCTTCGTGTACGGGCTCATCAGCCGCAGGAGGTTCGCCCCCCCAGGATCGTGGCGCGGAAGAACATGAATAACGCCGACCCGAGCGGCTCATCCTCCCCCGCTTGAAGCAGTTCATCGAGCCGAGCGCCGCGGCGGCCGCCGCCTGGACGTCCACCCCGGACTCCCGGAGCGCGGCGAACTGCGCTAACAGCGGGGCGATGTTGAAGGCGTCCCCCCAGGCGCCGACGGCCGCGTCCGCCTTCCGCCAGGCGTCCGGGACGGGGCCGAGGGCCCTCCGCGCCGCGGACCGCACCGTGCCCATCGCCTGGCCCCCTGCCGCCACCCTGGCCTTGCGGTTGAGATCCTTCAGGAGCGATATCCACGCGAAGTTCGCCCCGGAGGACTCGAACTCCCTCCAATACCGCCCGTAGTCGTTGTCCGGGACCCTCTTCCGGATCTGGATCGACGCGTAGGCCCCGAGGAACCCCGGGTCCATGACGATCCGGGTCATGGCCGCGGCCGCCTCGCGGCTGTCCACCGGGGTCCCGTCCGCCCGGCGGCAGTCCCCCCTCCCGTAGGTGGTGAGCAGGCGCTCGCCGAGGTCCCTGGCCGCCGACACCGCCGGGAACATGAGCCTCGGTTGGGTGTGGAACTGCCCCGGCCAGCGGTTCGCCCCGGCCATCAGGGCCAGGGCCCTCGACCGGTCCCGCATCTGGCTGAACGCCTGCCGCATCTCCAGCGTGAGGTCCGGGTCGTTCGGGAAGCTGAAGACCAGCTTCGAGGACTGTCTCCGCCCCGTCCCGTCCGGGAGGGTGATCCTCTCCCGGACGACGCAGCCGGGCGAGTCGAACGCCTCGCGGATGAAGGGGTCCCGCGAGCGCGGGGCGGTCTCGTCGTCGTTGAGGGCGATCTTGAGGAGCCCCCGGGTGTCGCCCCGCGCCTCGAGCCGGCCG
>JAITEZ010000398.1 GCA_031281735.1 Deltaproteobacteria bacterium
CTCCAGGAACTCCCTGGCGTGCATCAGGGTCTGGGTCTTGATGACGTCCAGCTGGCCAGCGTCGAACCTCACCTTGGAGATGTCGGAGTAGAGGCCCACGTACTGCCGGTCCTCGCGGATGGCGTAGAGGATCTCGTGGTAGCGGATCCCGTACTTGCTCCTGATGGACTCGGACTGCTCCGCCGAGCCGTCCTGGAGCCTCTCGAAGCCCTCGGAGTTGAGCAGGTACGAGACGCGGCGGCCCAGGACGCCGCCGTTGCACATGAACATCCTCTGGAAGGCGGAGTTCATCTTGATCATGCACAGCTCGGCGTCCAGGACCACTATCCCGTTGGGGCTGGTCTCCATGATGCGGTCGGTGCGCTGCTGGGCGAGGCGCTTCATGTGGGGCACGCACATCTCCGGCTCGGCCATCCCCCGGACGACCGCCGCCGCGGACTCCCGGCAGGAGGAGTACCCGCAGGCGCCGCAGTTGAGCTGGAGCGCCGGGTTGAGCTTCCCCGTGGACCCGAGCACCTGCTCGATCTGGCTCTCGGTCACCTCCTCCATGTCCAGGCCGCCGGGCGCGAACTCCACGCACCACGCGACCTCCGGCGCGGGACGGCACGGGGAGGGGAGCCGCGGGGCCAGCGCCCAGGAGATGACGGCCCCGCGCCTCTCGAAGAATGTCCCCGGGCCGTCGAAGGCGGGGCCCATGACGCAGCCGCCGCGGCAGAAGAGCGGCTCGACCGTCCGGCCCCGGAGGCCCTCCCGGCCCGCGAAGAGCTGCTTCACCTCCTCGGGGCCGGTGACTGGGAAGACTGCGTCCTCGAGGCCGTCGGCCGGGAGCCCCCCCGTCCTCAGCATGCCGCCCGAGACCGGGAAGAGCCGGGCTGCGCCCGTGTCGAAGAAGGCATCGAAGCCCGACTCCGTGCAGTCCTCCACCGCCACGCCCTCCTCTGCGAGCCAGCGTGCCAGCTCGGCGAAGGTGAGCGCGACGTCCACCGCGCCGGCGCTGGCGGGCCTCGCGATCTCGTCCTTCTTGGCGGCGCAGGGCCCGATGAAGATCACCGGCGAGCCGGGGAAGAGCGACTTGAGGAGGCGCCCGTGCGCGACGGCGGGCGAGACCACGGGGATGAGATCGTCCAGCCGGTCGGGGCGGTACTTCTCGACGTAGCTCACCACCACGGGGCAGGCGGTGCACACGCCCCCGCCCCCGCGCCGCGGGAGGGACCTCTCCGTGACGTAGCGCGCCCCCTCGGCCGTCTCGGCGCACCTGGCGAAGCCCAGCCTCCTCAGGGCCGAGGGGAGCCTGAGGGTGAGGGGCCCGGGGAAGCGCGCCGCGAAGGCGGGGGCGACGGAGGCGATGGCGGGCCTGTCCCCCGCGACGAGCCGCCGGGCCTCCTCGAGATCCGAGCGCACGGTCTTGGCCTTCTGGGGGCACTCCCTGACGCAGGTCCCGCACCGTATGCAGAGCTCCTGCACTATCCTCGCCTGGCCGCCGCTGATGCGTATCGCCCCCACGGGGCACTCCCTGACGCAACGGTAGCAGTCCTGGCAGCTGGCGGATATCGTGTAAATCGAGTGTTGAGTCATGGACCGCGTGCCTTGCGGGCCCGGGAGGCCCGCGGGAGCAGCCAGCGGAGGGGCCGGCAGCCGGGGAAGGCGGCGAGGCCCGCCGGGCCGGGTCCCGCATCGGCCGGGGGGAGTCGCCCGTGGCCACCCGTGCCGGATTGCCCGCGACCGGCCGGAAGGTCAGGAGTTTACCACAGGACGGCCGGCCCGCGCGGCGCGGCCGGGGACGCCGCCGCGGCGCCGGGCGGGCCCGTGACCGGACGGAAGGTCAGGAGTTTACCACAGGAGGGCCGTCCCGCGCGGTACGGCCGGGAACGCCGCCGAGGCACCGGGCGGGCCCGCCTGCGGCATGTCCCCGGACGGTGCGCCAGGGGAAGGCGCCCGCGCCGCGCACGCCTCCCATGGCCGGCCCCTGCGCCGTGCCGGCACCACTGCGTCCCGGGGGAGGCAACGGGGCCGCGCCGGCGGGAAAGCCCCGTCCGGGAGTCATGTCCCGGCGGTGGGCCGGGGCTAGAGCCGCACGTTCCGGATCTCTCGGGCCGCGTCCTCGATGGTGCGGCCCTCGAGGACGCGGCCGTTGAGGGTCTGAACCGTGCCCTTCCGGCAGTGCTTGCCGTCAGAAGCTGGCCTTGAACTGCGTCCTGTCTCCTGAAGCCCGTTCTGGCGGATGTAGTCCCTGAGCCGCTTGTAGAGGCCCTGGGCGCCGCGCATGTAGCAGCCGGTCCCGAAGCAGATCTCGAGGGAGAGCGGCCGCAGGCCCTCCGAGCCGCCCGGGATGAGGTCGCCCGTCGATCCGCGTGCGGCTCTCGAAGCGGGTGTGGAGGTGCTCGCTGCCCTTCCGGCGCGATCCGGCCTCTCGGAGTAGAACTGCTGGAGGCAGGGGTTCGGACGAGACGTGGAACTGGAGCATCTTGTCGTTGTCTGCAGAGGCCGCAGGCCCTCTCCCGCACCGCCACGCGGCCAAGTGTGACGGGCCGCCCCGCCGCCGTTCACGCAGCCGCCGGGGCAGGCCACGACCTCCACCAGGGTCGAAGGCGGCCTCTCCCGCGCGGATCCCGTCCAGAAGCGCCGCCGCCTTCTCCGGCGTCATCGCCCCGTGGACATCGTCGGCCCCCACCACCGCCACCTGGGCCTGGCCGCAGGCCCCCAGGCAGGCCGCCGTCTCGAGGGTGAAGAGCCCTCCACCGTGGTGACGGCCTGTTCCCGGAGGCCCGGGGCCTCGCGGAAGGCACCGGTGATGTCCTCCGACTCCTTCACGTGGCTCGCCGTCCCGTCGCAGACCTTGATGTCGTGCCCGCCCTTTGGGGAGAGGGTGGAGTGGGAGTGGAAGGTGGCCGCCCCGAAGACCGCGCACGGCGAGACGCCCAGCGCAGTGGCCACGTAGGTCATGATGTCCTCGGGGAGGTAGGCGCAGGCCTCCTGGATCTCCTGGAGGATGGCGATGAGCCCGCCGCGGCTCCTGCCGTGGCGGTCCAGGATGTCGCAGACCATGTCGAACTTGTCCCCGAACTCGCATGGCCCCCCCCGTGCCGGGTGCCCATAGCCCGTGCCCCCCCTCCCTGCGGCGCCCCGCAGGCCCGCGCCGGCGGGGCGCGGGCCCCCGCGGCCGACCGATGCTTCCTTCAATGCGCCTATGCTGGCCCGTTACCATTCACCCGGGATCGGCCGGGTCGCGCGGCGCTTTCCCGCTGATGCCGTCCCGCCGGGCGCCGGGGCGGCCGGCGGGACGGGTAGATCCCCGCGCGGTCACCGCAGCGGTCCCGGCGGAGGATGTCCTCCCGGCCCTTCACCAGGGGGTAGCGGGGTTGGGGGCGGTGCACCGGTCCTCGAAGGCCTCCTCGGCGAGGGGCCCGATCCAGGCCGGGAAGGCGGCCTCCTCCTCCCCGCACTCCCCGCGGTGCGGGGGAGGCCGACCGCCCCGCCGTGCCCCTCACCCCTGCGGCGAGCGCCCTCACCCCCTCCGCGTCGGCGCCCACGCCGGGGACGCCGTGCCGCAGGCCCGGCCTCCGGGCGTGCTCGGCGTGGCGGACGCCTGCCCGGAGGCGGCCGTGCCTGGGGAAGACGGGGAACTACTCGGGCGGGCGTGGGTCGCAGGCGGTGACATGCGGCAGGAGTACCGCGTTGGCCCGGCCGTTGGCGCCGGACTCCCGCCCAGCCTGTGGGCCAGGGAGTGGCAGATGCCCAGGAACGATGGCTGTCCGGAAAGACCGCGAGGCGCAAGGGCTGACGTGACGTAATCGCGGGAGCGCGGGCCGGGCGGCCGACCGCAGGTACGGTCAAGGCGCCGCAGGGGCGGGGCGACCCTCGCGGGCACGGGGGCCCGCTGACTCTCCGCGGGATTGGAAGGCGCCGGAAAAGCCGGGCGCGACGGTAGCTGGGACGGGGCCCTGGGGCCGCCCGCGG
>JAITEZ010000024.1 GCA_031281735.1 Deltaproteobacteria bacterium
GCGATGACGTCGGCGCTGACGCCCCTCGCCAGCAGCCCCTGGACCACCCTTGCCCTTTCCTTGGCCTCGCCTCTGGCCTCGCCTCTGGCCTCGCCTCTGGCCTCGCCTCTGGCCTCGCCGGCCTCGAAGGCGCCCTGAATCATAAAATAGGCGTCAATCATGCTCTTCTCACGGCCGGAGATGATTTCCGAGATGTCCTTCCCGTCCGGACCGGTGATGATTTCCTGCAGGATCTTGTCAGCCATGGCTATCTCCTCGAAACGGCTGGACAGGCCGTTGATCAGGTTCCTGTCGTCTCCCTCGCCGGCGTAGCGCAGGAAAAGCGCCAGGGCCTCCGCATCCTTGAAATCTGCGGGGGGCTTGCCGCGTAGCCCGTCCACTTTAGGGAGCTCGACGAAGGTCATTCCCAAGGCCCTGGAAACGACGTAACCGTTTTTTAAACTCAGGTAGGCGGTGTTCACGAACGAATCGATGTCATCGAACAGCGTGAAATCGCACACATTGATGAGCAGCACCCTCCGCATGGCCGCGTGTCTCCGCTCGCCCAGGCTCATCAACATCGGCACATCCTGATTGCCGAACAGCCTTCCGATCAGGTAGACGTCACGGTACACTAGATTGAAGAAGCCCCTGAACATGCTGTCCCCGTGCATCGGGCTCGCCTGCATCTCGACTATAACATGCTCGCCTGTGGAAAGAGAGCAGTGCACGTCTACCGTCTTCATGCTGACGTAAGGGAAGAGGGGCGGGATATCGTTGCTGTCGAGTTCCACCTCCTTGCGGAACTCCTCCTTGATTTCCTCCAAGGATTGGGCCTTGACCAACGTGATCCTCTCCACACCCAGTTCGGGGGCGAAAGCCGAGATGATGAATTTCAGGAAGGCCAGCGACTCCTGCCTGGTCACAACGATCTTGAACACGACATCGCTCGTGAGCCGTATCCTGGAACCATCCCGCCCTTCTCTCTTTCCCCGCTGATCCACCATGAAACGTTCCTCCCGTCCGATCAGGGTACACCATGTAGGCATCTGGATCAACAGCGAATACATTGGCCGGGTTTCCTGGCCCGAGGCCGCAAACACTGGAAGGCGGCGACCAGGACAGGCAGAATCATCGGCGGGGAGAACACTCATGATTGCAGGGGGTTGCATATCATGCTTAAAATTCGTGAAAGTCGGTGCCAATCGGCGGCGGCACGGACTCCCCGCGCCCGTATCCCGCTTACGGGTGCCCACGCCGCAGGCCCGTCAATCCCTCCCGCCCAGGCGGGCACGGATTTCCCGAGAGGGCCCGTCATCGCCGGGATCTGGGACAGCGGGACGGGTGGTTACAGGGGTTCCCACTGCCTCAGCACCTCCTCGACCGTGCAACCGAGGGTATCGGGGATGATGTCGACGCTAACGCCCATCGCCAGAGCCCCTGGGCCACCCTTGCCCAACCTTGGCCTCGCCGGCCTCGAAGGCGCACTGCATCGCAAAACAGGCGTCAATCAGGGTCTTCTCACGGCCGGAGATGATTTCCGAGATATCCTTCCCGTCCGGACCGGCGATGGTTTCCTGCAGGATCTCGTCAGCCATGGTGGTCCCCCCGAAACGGCAGGACGGGCCGTTGCTCAGGCTCCTGCCGCCACCCCCGCCGGCGTCAGGCCCCCCGGCCCGCAGCACCTCTGCCGCGGGCCAGGGTAATGACGGAGAACTCCGGCCAGGGCCCGAAGCGGAAGGGCACGCCTACGGAGGAGAGCCCGCAGGAGACGTTGAGGTGGGAGCCCCAGGAACTGTAGAGCCCCGCAGTGTACTTCCAGACGAGGGTGCCCACGTTGAGCTGGGGGTCCCAAGGGACGGCGTACTGCCCTCCGTGGGTGTGGCCGGCGAGAAAGAGGGGGAAGCCCCCCTCCTCCGCGGCCTGCCGGAAACCCTCCGGACGGTGGTTCAAAAGGATCCGGAAGTCCCCCTCGCGGGAGGGCGGCCCCTTGACCCTCGAGAAGTCCAGGATCTCGCCCTCCTCGTCCACGGCCCCCCGGCGGCCCAGCCAGCCCCTCCGGAAGCCCTGGTCGTCGAGACCCGTGAGGCTCAGGGGGAGCCCCTCCACCAGGGCCCTCTCCTCCCGCAGGATGCGGACGCCCCCCCCCGTCAGGAGCTCCGCTATGCGGAAGGGGTTCGAGAAATGGTCGTGGTTGCCCAGCACCCCCCAGACGCCGTGTGGGATGCCGCCCATGTGCCGCGAGACCGGCTCCGCGTAGAGGGCCGCCAGCTCTGGATCGCGGTCCACCAGATCGCCCGTGAAGATCACCATGTCCGGCCTCTCCGCCCCCGCCCGCTCCACCGCGAGCCTCATCTCCCGCGGGTTGGACCACAGCCCGAGATGGATGTCCGAGAGGTGCGCTATGGTGAAGCCGTGGAGCTCCCGGGGGAGCCAGGGGTAGCTGAGAGTGAGCCTCCTGGCGACCGGCGCCGCGGTCTGGCGGAAGACCCCGTAGCCCGCGAGCCCCAGGATCCCCAGGATGCCCGCGGAACCGGCGGCGCGGACGAAACCGCGGCGGGACTCCCGGAAGAGGGGATCGGGGACGCCCTCCCCCCCGGCGGAGCCCTCATCTCCCGCGCCCGGGACGGACGCCGCCGTCGCCTCCCTCCCCCCTTCCCCGCGGGCCTTCCGGAGAGCCCAGGCGGAGGAGAGGAAAAGCGCCTTGCAGGCGAGGAAGAGAACCCAGGCGAGGCCGGCGGCCGGCAGCACCGCCAGCATGTGGATAAGCTGCCAGGAGATGGCGGGCCTTCCCACCCAGGACCAGAGATCGCCGGTCATGCCGC
>JAITEZ010000034.1 GCA_031281735.1 Deltaproteobacteria bacterium
CCCCCCGCCAGGCCCCGGCCTGAGGCCTGCCCCGCCATGCTTGCCGGAGGCCGCCGGAGCGGGGGGAGACGCCTCGTGGCAGGGCCCGTGTCCGGGGGGCCGAACGAAGACTGACAGCCATGAACCCCTGTCATTTTCAAATTATTATTATGCAGGCAACTCGCTGTCATCCCGAATGAAAAAACGACAGTGCCGGAGGCAGGCGCCGGGCAGGCAGAGATCCCCACTGCGGACGCCCGTGACCTGCCGGCGCCTCTGGAGACGCTCCCGCCTCCCGGCGCGGGCGGCAGAGGCGTCCTCCCGGAGCGGAGGCGATGGGCATCCGTGCGTACAGGCGTGGATGGGGCACTCTGGGCCTCCGCGCAGGCGGGGGGGAGGCTCCCCGTGGCCGGGTCCGTCCCGGGGACAGAGGTCTGAGGCGGAGAGCCACCGGTGAACCGGCCCCGCGGGCAAGCGGGCTCGGCTGGATCCGCCCCGCTGCCCCGGTGCGGGCCGCGGGGACTCCCGCCGGAGCCGCGGCGCGGCTCAAGCCGGACCTGCCCTTCCCGCCAGGAAGCCTCCCGTCGGCCTCCGGTCCCCCTCCCGGCGGGCTCAAGGGTAGCTGTTGAAATGGCATGCGCTTTGCTTGAAGTCCGGCGGGGGGGGAGGTCCCCTCCCCCCGGAAGGCCCGCCCGTCCCTGCGGACGGGGCCGACACGCGCCGGGAGCCGGCGGCGGGGACGCCGATTCCGGGCCCCTGGCGCGGGCCCCGCGAGCCCCGGCCCGCATATTGCTCAACACGTTGGAGCGCCCCGATCCCTGCGGCACCCGGCACGATTTGCCCAGCCGCCCGGCGGGGGGGCGCCGGAGGAGACCTGCCATGCCAGACGAAGAACGCGCCGCGCCCGTTTCGGATCCCGCTGCCCCGCCCCCCCCGGCCGCCGGCGCCGCCCCGGCGGCCGGGGGGCCGGCGCCGGACGTGAAGATAACGCTGGCCGCGGCCGCGCCGGAGGCCGAGGATCCCGTCAAGGCCGGGGAGGAGCTCTTCTCCCGGGGCGACCTGGACGGGGCCGAGGAGCTCTTCAAGCGCGCCGTCGGCGAGTGCCCGGGGAACTTCCAGGCCCTGAACAACCTGGCGGTGACGGCCCTCGCCCGGGGCGACCGCCGGGCGGCCGCCGGGTACCTCCGGGGCGCGGTGGAGATCAAGCCCGACTTCCTGGAGGCGCGGCTCAACCTCGCCGAGATCTGGGGCCTGGAGGGCAAGTGGGCCCGTGCGGCCAAGGAGCTCGAGAGGGTGCTGGGCTTCAAGCCGGACGATCTCCCCGCGCTCAAGCGCCTCGCCCAGGTCTACGTGAACATGGGCGAGCCCGAGAGGGCCAGGGAGCTCCTGGCGGGCTCGGAGGGCCTCGCCGCGGTCAAGGCCTTCATCGACTCGCTCTGGCTGGGCATCAAGTTCTACTCCATGGCCGAGGGGCTGTCTCCCAAGGAGCGGCTGGAGAAGCTCATGTTCGCCGTCCTGAAGCTCATAGACGGCCAGGACGGGCGGAGCATGCCATTCCGCCTGGTGGGGACCGACCCAGAGACCGGCAGGGAGACGGTGCTCGAGCGCCTCTCCGAGAGCTTCTATTACAAGGAGCCCGAGGGCCTCACCTCCGGCGCGGGCAGGGGCGGCGGCACGGCCCTGGTCCTGACCGTGGGCGAGCACGGGGACTGGGCCCTCTTCCACAACGCCCTGAAGGCCGAGATGCGCGCCGAGGGCGGCTGCCTGGGGGACTTCACCCAGACGCGGAAGGTCCTCAGGCAGACGGCGGAGCTCCAGAAGTACGACATAGACGAGACCCTGAAGTATTTCCGCGCCAACGTCGGCCCGTGCGACTGCCACGTCGTGCGTGCGGTGCTGGTGTAGCCCCGCCCCCGGGGCGGCCGCCACCCCATGACCAAACAGCTTATGCCACCGAGGACGGAACAGCATGGCGTTCAACCCGAACCAGCTTCTGAACAACCCCGCCAGCCTCCTGGCCTTCCGCGGCCAGGCCGCGGCGCGCCCCCCGGAGCCCCAGGCCCCAGTTCCCCCGCCCCCCTACGACAAGGCCCTCTACCGTGACGCCTACAGCCGCCTGGGCCTCCTGAGCATCGCGAACGTGGCCGACCTGGGCTGCGGCTGCGGGAACTTCACCGGGGTCATGGCGGACAAGAACCAGCGCCGGGAGGTCTACCTGGGCGTGGACATGAGCCACGACAACATCAGGATCGCCCGGGCCGCCTATCCGGGGTGGAACTTCATCTACGGGGACTTCAACGACCCCGCCGTGCGGCGCGAGTACGAGCGCTACGAGGCCTACCTACTCCTGAACGTCCTGGACGTGATAGAGGACGACCTGGGGTTCCTGGACACCGTCCCGCAGGGGAAGCCCGTGCTCTTCTCCATGCCCCGCGCCGGGAGGGAGGGATCCGTGCGCCACTTCGGGGACACGTTCTCCCTCAGGGAGCGCTACTCGTCCCAGCTCAACATCCGCTCGGTGGGGCGCTTCAAGGCCGGGGACGACGTGCTGAGCATGGTGGTGGGGGTCAGGTGGTGAACCGGAGGCGCGCGGGGGTGCCCGCGGGCCCGCCGGAGGCGCGCGCCCCTTCCCCGCGCGGGCGGGTCGCCGCCCCGCCCGGGTCTCGCCCAGGACACCCGGAGCCTCCAGGACCCCCGGGTCTTCCGGGACATCCTGAATCGCCTGAACCTCCGGGACATCCCGAATCGTCTTGACTTCCGGGACCTCCTGACACGCCGGACCCCGGGCGCGGCGGATCACCCGGTCGCGCCGGCCACCGTTAAACTTGCCACTCCCCGGAGCCCCGTGCGCCGCGGGACCTGTGGACTCCGAAAGGGCGCGCATGCCGAGCGAGAGGAAAAGGGATCAGATCCGGCGTATACTTGAACTCAGGGACGCCCTGAACGCCGAGATCCTCGCCCACTACTACCAGCGCGCGGAGGTCAAGGCCCTGGCCGACCTCGTGGGAGGCTCCCGCGCGATTCTGCGGCGGGCCGCGGTGAGCCGCGCCGGCGCGCTGGTCATCTGCGGCGTCGACTTCATGGCGGCGGCCGCGGCGAGGCTCAGGCCGGATCTCCCCGTGCTCGTGCCCCGCCCCGACGCCTCCTGCCCGTACAGCGCGGCGGCGGGGCCCGTGCTCGTGCGGGAGGCGAGGGCGCTCGCCCCGGGAATCGCCCTGGCCTGCGGCATGAAGGCCCGCGCGGACGTGATAGCCCTCTGCGACGTGGACCTCTCCCTCGAGGCGGCCTCGGACGCCTCGCTGGATTGCGCGGGCGTGGCGGCCCGCCGGCAGGCGGCCGGCCCGGCCCCGGCCGCGCCCACCCGCGGGGCGGCGGCGCGGGCCGCCTTCCCGGCGCGGCCCCGCCCCCTCGCGTGGCGGGACGAGACGGCGGTACTGCCCGGCCTGGACCTGCTGCCCTCCGGGAGACCGGGCTCCGCCGTCTTCGGGGAGTCCGCCCCCGTGTGCCACATCCACGCCCAGGTGACCGCGGGCGAGCTCGGGGCCCTTAGGCTCCGCCACCCCCGGGCCCGCGTGGGCGCGAACGACCTGTGCCTCCCAGGGGTGAGGGCGCTCGCGGACTTCACGGGGGACGCCGACGCGCTGGCGCGCGGCGCCCTCTCCGGGCCGGACGGGGAGTACCTGCTCCTGTGCGAGGCGGGCCTCGCCGAGACCCTGGCCGCCGCCTGCCCCGGCAAGACCTTCCTGGAGCCGGACACCGAGATGTTCTGCCCCAACATGAAGCTCACCAACATCAAGGACGTCCTGCGCGTCATGGAGGAGCACGCGGCCTCCGGGCGGGCGGGCCCCCCCGCGGCGGCCGCCGCGGCGGGGCCCGGCGGCTTCCCGGATCCGCCCGGGGCCGCGGGGCCGCCCGCGGCGGGCGTGGCCGCGGGGGAGCCCGGCGCCGGCGCGTACAGGGGCGGGGGCGCCTCCCCCGCAGGGGGTGGACAGTGATTTACCTGGACAACGCCGCGACCTCCTGGCCCAAGCCGGAGGTGGTCATCGAGGCGGTGGAGCGCGCCCTCCGGGCCCCGGCCTCGCCGGGCCGGAGCGGGCACAGGCCTGCGCACGAGGCGTCCCGCACGGTCCACCGGGCGAGGAAGGGCGTCGCGCGGCTCCTCGGCGTCGGGGATCCGGAGCGGGTGGCCTTCGCCCCGAACGTCACCTGGGCCGTCAACGAGGCCCTCTGGGGCCTGGGGCTCGGGCCGGGCGACCGCGTGCTCTCGGGCGCCCTCGAGCACAACTCCACCGCTCGCCCCCTGAGGCTCCTGGAGGCGAGGGGCGTCGCCTGGGAGGCCGTGCCCCCCGGCCCGGACGGGCTGCTCGACCCGGAGGAGTTCCGCAGGCGCCTCACCCCCGAGACCCGGCTCGTGGTGCTCAACCACGCCTCCAACGTCACCGGGGCGCTGGCCCCGGCGAAAGCCGTCAAGGACGCCGTGGGGGGGGTGCCCGTGCTGCTCGACACCGCGCAGACGGCGGGGGCGGTGCCCCTGGACGACCTGGGCGGCTGGGCGGATCTGGTCTGCTTCACCGGCCACAAGGGACTCCTGGGGCCCACGGGCACGGGGGGGCTCTACGTGAGGGAGGGCGTCCCCTTCCGGCCCCTCGCCGTGGGCGGGAGCGGCTCCCGCTCCGAGAGCCTCGAGCACCCCGACTTCCTGCCGGACGCCCTGGAGGCGGGGACCCAGAACACCCACGGCCTCGCGGGCCTCGCCGCCGCCTGCGACTTCCTCCTGGGGACGGGCGTCGGCAGGATCCGGGCCCACGAGCTCGAGCTCGCGGAGATCTTCATGGAGGGGGCCCTGAAGGCCCCCGGCCTCGCGATCCTCGGGCCCGGGCCGGGCGACCCCCGGCGCGTGGCCACGGTGTCCGTGGTCCTGGAGGGGGTCTCCTCCTCGGATCTGGCGCGATCGCTGGAGGAGGGCTATGGTATCATGACCCGGGCCGGCCTCCACTGCGCCCCCCTGACCCACCAGGCGGCGGGGAGCTTCCCCGGCGGCGCCACGAGGTTCTCCTTCGGCTTCTTCAACACGCGGGAGGAGGCGGAGACGGCCGGGAGGGCGCTCAGGGAGATAGCCGGGAGGCCGCGCCGGGGAGGGGCCTGAGCGGGCCGCCGGAGGAGTCGCGTGACCGACGGACAGGGGGAAATCATCCTGGTCTTCCCTTCCAACACCAGGATCCTCGAGGCCGAGGAACTGCTGGAGGAGAGGGGGCTCCCGTTCATCCTGGTGCCCGTGCCGAAGGAGGTGAACCCCAACTGCGGGCTCGCCATCAGCCTGCGCGCCGGGGACCGGGGGCTCATACTCCCGGCGCTGGAGGAGGCGGGTCTACTGCCCCAGTCGGCCTACCTCCGGAACGGCGACCTATTCGCGGACTATCCCCTGGGGCCGTCCCCGGAGCCGGATCGGGGCCCGGGCGGGGCCTAGCGGCGCCGCGGCCCCGGGAGACGGGGGGCCCGGGCCCCGCCCGCGGCACGGGAACCCGGCCTCCGGAATCAGATCCCTATCCTCCGGCTCCAGGCACGCGCCTGCGGCGCAGGATCCCCTCCCCCGGCACGGGGCACGCGGCGCAGGCTCCCCGCAGATCGCGGATCCCGAGTCCTGGTTGCGGGGGAGCGCAGGGGGGACGGGCGTCAGGGCGGGGCGGCGCCGCTCAGGCCCCCCCGTCCGGCTTCTGGAGTTCGCTTATCGAGCACCAGTCCCTGTCCCCCCAGCCCCGCGCGACGGCCTCCGCGAACCTTTCCTCGAGCACCGGCACGAGGGACATGGGGATCCCGGAGAGCCTCGCCGCTTCCCTCACGAGGCCGACGTCCTTGGCGCCGAGCGCCGTGGTGAATCCGGGCCTGTCGAATTCCCCCGCCAGGATCAGGGATCCGTAGGTCCTGACGGCCGGGGCGTTGAAGAGGGTGCCGGACATCAGGGCGAAAAACGACTCCGGGGGGACCCCGAGCCCCTCCGCCAGCGAGAAGGCCTCGGACAGTGTCTCCAGGAGGGAAGCTATCATGAAGTTGCCGCAGAGCTTGACGGCCACCGCGGCCTCCGGGACGCTTCCGAACGGCTTCAGGCTCCCCAGCGCCCGCAGGTACCCCTCGGCCCGCCGCGAGGCGGCGGGATCCCCCGACAGGCAGATTCCCAGCGTCCCGGACGCCGCCGCCTCCGGCCTCCCGAACACCGGCGCGCTCAGGTGGAGGAGCCCGTGATCCCTGGCGAGCGCCGCCGCCTCCCGGACGGCCTCTATGCCTACCGTGCTCAGGGAGACGTGGGCGCCGCCAGGCTCCATCAGGGGGAGCGTCCGCCGGTTCACGACCGCCCGCAGGGCGTCATCGTCCGAGAGCATGGTGAAGGCCAGCGAGGCGCCGGAGAGCGCGTCCTCGAGGCCGTCGTGCACCTTGACGCCCCTCCTGCGGAAGGGGCCCGACTTGGAGGGATCCCTGTTCCAGAGCTCCAGGGGCAGCCCGGAACCGAGGATCCTCTCGGCCATGGCGGAGCCCATGCGGCCCAGGCCGATGAAGACCGCTTTCATTATCGATTCTCCTAGCGGAAAGGTTCCCGGCGCGGGAGGCGAGGGTGCCGGGCCGTGAGCCGGGGCGAGGCGCCGGGCCGGGGCAGGCGGCAGGTGCGCCCGCCTGGGGAGGGAGCCCCGGGCGGCGCGGGCGGGATGTCCCGGGCGGGATGAGCCGGAATGACCGGGGTTGTCCGGAGTCCATTGTACGCCCGGAAGCGCTCCTTGGCCACGGCGGCCGCGCCCCGCCGGGAGCCGGCGGGGCGGCGGGATCCCATCCGGGCGGGTCGGGCCCTGCCCGCGGGCCCGCGCGGTCCGAGCGTCTTCCGCCCAGGCGCCGCATGGGTTCCCGGCCGCTGTCTGCGCGGTGACGGCCGTCACCGCCGCCCTGCGGGCGCGGGCCGGGGGACGGCCGCGCCTGCCGGTCAGGAGCCAGGGCAGGCGGCGGGGAGTCCGGCCCGGTCCCTCCGGGAGAGGGGCGGCACTGCCGGGACCCGGCGGCTCCGTCCCCGGCGGTGACGGCCGGTGGGCGCGGCCCGCCGGTTTTCCCGGAACGGTCAGCGGCCAGCAGATTCTTGATTTTATATATTTTTATTTATAAAATATTATAATATATAAATCATAAAATTATAAATAATATTAAAATATAAAACATTAATTTAAATTTAAAATTTAAAAATTAAAGTATGGCGCAAGAGCGTTCGAGGCGGACGTGAAGGAACCTGGAGCGATTTGTTCGGTTTCGCCTGTGAATTCCCCGCGTGCGGGTTGCGCTTGGGTTAACCGCTTTCAGCGGCGCGAGAACCGCCACGTCATTCCCTGAAAGCGCCTAAGCGTTGAAAGGGGCCCTTTCTCGCATTATAATCTGACGATTGTTTCTGACGGCTGCTGTTTGCGGGGCGCTGCGGGGCGATGCCTCTTGGCGCGGGACTGGGGGGAGCCGCGCCAGCGGCGCCCGGCCGTCCCGCGCCTCCCCGCGAGCGGGCCGGATGGCCCGCCCCGGCCCCGTTGCCTCCCGCCTGGAGGTGGAGATATGGATAGCTTTTCCTTCCATGCCGGGGGGGAGGGCGCCGGGGAGGATCGCCTCCGCGCCCCGTCTCCCGCCGCCGCGAGGCCCCCCGCTGCCCCGGCGGGGCGGCCTGTCCCGCTCGCGCGGGCCGTCCTCGCGGCCCTGGCCGCGGCCGCCTTCCTCGCCCCCCTGGCGTCCGCCGACGAGCCTGCCCAGGGGCTCGACCGCGCCCGTGTCTACCGCATCGCGGTGGACGAGAACTACCCGCCCTTCTCCTTCGCGGACGGGAAGGGCGGGATGACCGGCTTCGACCCGGACATCGCCCGTGCCCTCTGCGTGGACATGAAGCTCCGCTGCGTGATCGTGCCCACCCCGTTCGACGACATCATCCCCGGGATCACGGCGGGCAAGCTGGACGTGGGCGCTACGGGCTTCGGGGCCACGCCGGAACGGATGGCCGTGGTGGACTTCACTGACAAGTACTACCGGTCCACCACCATCTTCATCCAGTACGGCGACGCCTTCTCCGACATCGACCCGGACACGCTCCGCGGGAAGCGCATCGGCGTCCAGAAGGACTCGATCCAGGAGAGGTACGCCCGCGAGCACTTCTCAGCGCTCGCCGAGATCAAGGTCTACGACGATCCCGGGCTCATCTTCGCGGCCATGAAGGAGGGGGCGTGCGACCTCGCCCTGGCCGACGGGCTCGCCACCTTCAGCTTCATAATGTCCGAGGAGGGGGACGGCTTCGACACCGCGGGCGACCCCATGCCCCTGGACGTGGAGTCGCGCATGGCCATCTCCAAGGGCCTCCCCGCCCTGCGCAGTGAGATGAACCGCTCCATCCTGCGGATCCGCCAGAGCGGGGTCTACGACGCGATAAACCGGAAATACTTCTCCTTCAGCATCTACTGACCGGCGCCCTGCCGCTCGCCCTCCCCGTCACCATGTCCCGGCCCGGCGCGCATTCGGCCTCTCCCGCGCCGCCCGTCCCGCGCCGGCCGGCGCCCGCGATTCCGCGTGACCCGCTTCTCCCGCCGCTCCTGAACGCGCCCCCTTCCCCCGGGGCGCGTGCCCCGACGGAGGGTGCCTCCCGCACGGGCCTGCCGGGGGGGCGGCCCCCCCTGCGGCCTGCCTGGGGGGGGCCGCCCCTCACCGCGGCGGCCGCACGGCCTTCCCGGCCGGAAGGGGCCGCCGGGGTCGGCCGGCCTCGCAAGGAACACCGAGGGCGCCTCCCGGCCGCAGGCGAGGCCCCCCCGAATCTCTGAGGTGGCGGTTTGGCGGAAAGAGTTGATGCGAAAAGCTTGGCAGGCGAGGGGGCCCGCTTCGAGGTGGGCTTCACCCAGGCTATAGGCCTCATGTTCCTGCTCCTCGCCGTCTTCGTCGTGGCGGCCGGGACGGGGGAGGTCGCTAACATCAGGGCCGTCCAGGGGGAGGTCACCGGGATCTCCGCCTCGAGCCTGCCCGAGCTCGTGGACAACCAGAAGATCCTCCTGAGCATCGAGAACCTGAGGCGCTTCGCGGAGGTGGCCTACGTCTCCCGCGACACACGGATCCGCCGCGAGGCGCGGCTCTCCGCCAGGGAGGTGGTGGGGGAGACGGCGTTCCTGAGTTCCGGGATCCTGCGCGCCGAGGCGCTACGCTCCGCCCGCATCATCGACTCCATCGTGCGCGTGAGGGCGGCCCTCGAGACCGAGCATGAGGCCGTCAGGATCTCGGCCGCCATCTATCTGCAGTCCCTGGAGAGCATTTCGCCCTACCTGCGCACGCCCCAGGACCGCCAGGCGGCCTTCGGGCTCCTGGTGGACTTCTTCCTCTCGCCGCGGGAGGAGATGACCGTGCGGGACCCCGCCGAGGTCACCCTGGCCTTCCAGAGGCACATCCGCGAGGTACAGATGGTGCTGGACCGCCTGGGATCCTCCCAGGGGCCCGCGACCCGCAGCTACCTGGAGGCGGCCATGCTAAACCTGGACTCCTCGCTCCACGCCATCGCGTCCTCGCTCAACGCCATCGGCGACCGCCAGGGGGAGCTGAACGACCTGTGGGAGGAGATAGACGGCCTGCTCAGGAGCATGCGCGACAGCGTGAGGCTCGGGGCCGAGAACTCCATCGAGGGGGCCCTCGCGGGCATCGGGGAGGCCTCCGAAGAGGCCCTGGTGAAGGCCCACGCCATCTTCGGGATCCTCATAGCCCTCCTGGCGGCAGACTTCATCCTCCTGTACGCCTTCGTGTCCAGGCCCCTGCGCTGGACCTCCCGGAAACTCACGGACATCCAGGAGGGGATCCTCGACACCCCGGCCCCCGTCATCCGGGTCCGCGAGGTGGCGGACCTCGCGCGCCTGCTGGACCGCTTCAGCAGCCGCCTCGTCGACATCTACCGCCAGACCAACGAGCTGGAGGAGGCGGCGGCGGGGAAGCGCGATCTCGAGGAGGTCATGCGGGCGGTCTTCCTGTCTTCCCTGGACGGCTACGTAGTCTGGCGGGACGCCGGGGTCGAGCTCGTTAGCCCGATGATCCTGAAGCTCCTGGGCCTCGACAGCCGCGAGGAGTTCCGGCGTGGGTACGCCAGCCTGGGCTTCCACCCCGACAGGCTCGCCGAGCTCCTGACCATTGCCTCCTTCGAGAAGAGCGTCCGGGAGGAGGCCCAGCTGGTCTCCAAGGGCGGGAAGCCGGTGCCGGTGGAGCTGACGCACCTCCCCGTGCGCCTGCGCGGCGCCGACTGCCTCCTGACCTACATCCGCGACCTCAGGCGGCAGAAGCGGAGCGAGCAGGCCCTGATGGAGGCCAAGGAGCAGGCGGAGGTGGCGGCGCGGGCCAAGACCGAGTTCCTGGCCAACATGAGCCACGAGGTGCTGACCCCCATGAACGGCATCCTGGGGTACACCCGGTCGATCCTGAAGGACGGGATATCGGGGGATCAGCGCCGGAAGCTGATGCTCGTCGAGGATCACGCCCGCAGGCTCTCTTCGGTGATGAACGACATCCTGGACTACTCCGCCATCGAGACGGGGAAGGTCAGCGTCTCGGCCACGGATTTCCGGCTGGAGCGCGTCCTGAGGTCGGCTATCGAGCGGCGGATCTCCGAGGCCGAGGCCCGCGGCATCGAGATCTTCATGAGGATCCCGCCCCTGCGCGGCGAGGTGCTCACGGGCGACTCCGCCCTCCTGGGAAAGGTGCTGGACAGGCTGATCGACAACGCGGTCAAGTTCACGGAGGAGGGCTACGTCTGCCTGGAGGCTTCGGAGCTGAGGGGGGACGATCCGGCCCCGCCCGAGGGGGCGGTCACGGTCCTCTTGACCGTCCACGACACCGGGATAGGAGTCCCGATGGGCGCGGACGACTGCGGCATCTTCAGGGCCTTCCACCAGGCGGACAACACCGCCTCGCGCCGCCACGGTGGCACGGGCCTGGGGCTCGCCTTCGCCAAGAGGGCGGTGGAGCTCCTGGGCGGCCGCATCTGGTGCGAGCCCAGGCCCGGTGGCGGCTCGAGCTTCCGCTTCACGGTGCGCTTCCTCCGCTCCCGCGCCGACCCCGCCGATGAGGGCGCGCTCCGGGGCATGACCGCCCTGGTGGCGGCCGTCCCCACCCCCTCCAGGGAGGCGCTCGCGGAGTGCCTGGACTACTTCTGTCTCTCGGCGCGGGTGGTGTCCGGGATGGGGGAGGCCGCGGCAGTCATAGACGGCGGGGGCGTCACCCCGGACTTCCTCCTCCTCGACGCGAGGCTCCCCGGCGCCCTTGACTTCCTGAAGGGGCGCTCCCGCGGGGGGCGCGTCGGCCCCCCGGCGCCTGACGGCGCCGCGGGGGAACCGACCGTGGGCGGGGGCACGGCGGTCGTCCTCATGGGTTCCCGGACCGCCGCCAGGTCCTTCGACGCCGAGCTCTCCGCGGGCTTCCTGGAGAGGCCCTGCTGCCCGGAGATGCTCTACCTGGCCCTCGTGAGGGCGCTCGCCCGCGAATGAGGCGGCGGCCGGGCCCACCGGGAGTGGTTCCGGAGGGGCTGCGGCATTCGCGGTTTGGAAGCGTGACTCCGGCCAGGACTGCGTGATTCCGGCCTTGGCTGCGGCATTCCGGGTATTTGGCGTCCTCCCCGCCCTGAAGGGCGGGGATTCGATCCGGATACAGGATCCCGCGCCCCTGATTCCCGGCGGCGGGTCCCTGCCTCCCTGCCCCCGGAGCCGTTCCCCGGAGGCTCCTGCGGGAGGCCCCTGGCGCCCTCCCCCGCAGGCGGTGACGGCCCGCCCGGCCGCCGGGACGCCGGGGGAGCCGGCATGACCGGCGTCGCCCCCGCATCCGCGTCACGGGCGCCGGGGCCCGGGAGATCCGGTTCCCGGCGTCCGCGCGCCCGCGCGCGGGACACGTACGTCCGGCAGGCCGCGGCGGCGCCCCGACGGGTCCCCGCCCCGGCCCGCCAGTCCCCGCCCGGGCATCGTCCTGAACATCCCCCGGCCCTGAGCCGGGATCGCCCGGCCCGGCGCGCTCCCGGCCGCCAGGTGGCGGCCGGGCCCCTCCGGCGTCCCCCCGGCGGGGGCGGACATGCCCGACACCGTCAGATCCCCGGCCGCCGCGGCGGCGCGGTCTGTCCGATCGCGGCCGGGGGCCCGCGGGGGGGATGCCGGCGGGCGTCCGCGTCCCGCGCCGGATCCGCGCCGTCTTCCCCCCGGCCCTGAGCCGGTCCCTGCATCTTCCCCTTCCGGGACGGGTCCCGCCGCGCCCCGGCCGGCCTTTTCACCCGTTTCCCCTGGGGGCTGAGCGGCCCGGTGAACGCCCCGTCCGGAAGGGTGGCGGGCCGGGCGATCCCCATGCCGATGCCGAGTAGGAGGGCCGACAAGCTTGCATCTCTCGCGTTGGCTGAGACCGGCATCCGTTTTGGGGGGTTTACGACGACGGCATCATTCAATTCTTGCATGCTTCAGAGGGTTGGGACCTGCAGAAGCCGATATGGGATTCATATCATCCCCGACAGCGCCTTCGAGACAATTCAGGCACGGCCCGCGATCTGGTTTCGAATTGACAATGATAGGATCTATAGCGACCCTTGAGCCAGGCAGTTTATTGATCCGCTTCTTAGATTCTGCGCCTGTCCCTTGTGGCATATCGCATGGTGTCAACATTTTTACACCGGCCACTTAGCGGCGCCGCTTGAATCCGCGCCGACCAGCGGCGTATTCGGGTGTATGGCCGCCGGAAGCCGTGCTCCCCGGTTCTCCGCCGGTTCAGCGGTATCGCCTCCATGAGGGCTGTCCCTGAAGCCGACTGCCGCAGCGGTATTCCCCTTGGCAATGGAATGCGCAAATGATACCTCTGTCCCGAGCCAAGATGTCTTATGATCCCTTTTGTTGCGATCACCGGGTCTGGGCTCATGGGCGCCATTAATCACATGTTGCGGTCGCCGCGTATCTGTGCTGATTGCCTTTCTTAAGGATTTAAAACAGTTCAGGATATCAACCTGATGCCAGAGGGAAGCCTTTCTGCAGGCCTGGAGGAGGGCTATTGCTGTGTCCTGCCTGTCCACTGCAGTGTCACGGGCATCGGGAGATACGGCTTTTCCTCCGCAATTATCCATCACCTTCTATGCCTTGATTTCCTCGCCGAGCGTTCTCCTGGACCGGATACCCGGGAAGCTGGGCAATTCCTGGCATGTATTTCATGGCTGCCAGAGTCATCTCGGTACCGGCAGGATAAGTCATGTCATTCTCCTGTGCCGCTTTCCTGATGTGACAGTCTTCTCCCTGCCGGCCCCTCCGCGGATCCCCACCGTCTCTTCGAGGATGATGCCACATCCTTCCTTCGCCTTGCTGCCCGGTTTCTGACCGGTTTTGTCGAGCCGGCTGAAAAGCCTCTCCCTTCCCGGGGCCCCCGCGGCGGCGACAGCAAGTTCTCCGGGGCTGCCGCCCTTGCCTGATCTCCGCCTCAAGCAGCTTCCGTTCTTTGGCGATGTTCCGCTTCAATTCGCGACGCCCGAGTTCACGGTTTCCCGGAAGCAACCTGCCAATCCTCCTGCAGCTGGTGCCTCTCCCCTTCGTGGAGCACATGTGATTCGCCGTCTCTGCCCGCGAGCCATCGGATGTCCCACCAGCTGGCGGCGTTTCATCTCGCCGGTGGCCCCCCCCGATCCCGGATCTCCGGGCGTAAGGGGCCCTGCCGGATTGGCGCCGCTTCCCGCTCTTTTCGCGAAGCGGCCGGCGGTTGCGCCGCGCAGCTCATCGATACCAGTTGACCCCGCGGTTCATGGCAGGGATCCGGGCCTGCGGGGGAGGTCCCGCGGAAGGACGCGTCGAACGCCACGCTGCGCGCCTCCTTCCCGTGTCCAGCTGCGGGTGGACGGGCTTGTGCCCGCCCGGGCGGGAGATAACCGTCCCGCTGCCATGAAGCTGGAGATCTGCGGGGGTGCCCGCGGACGTCCCGGCGGGCTCTGGCGAGGCGGGCCCGCCCGCGGCCCCGCTGAGCCGTCGTCCTGGCCCTGTCTCCCGAATAATCACCCTGATGGGTTCAGGGGCTGGAGCATCCGGGTTGCCAAGGGCGGGGACGCCCAGTGCCAGAGGCTTCACTTCGCCGCGGGGCGCACCGGCATGCGCAGGACGTGGACACTGGCCTCCCGCCAGCCGCCGGGCATCGCGCCGGTTTGGTTCCCCGGCACCGGCACCGCGATGGCAGCCGCTAGCGCCTGCGGGCGCATATCCTCAGGCGCGGCCATCCCGCGGATATATATCGTCCCAATGGCAAGAGGAGCCGGCCGCGGGGAATTGCGAGGTTACCGGCTGCGATCATGCGGGGAGCGCCGGCGCGGGCCGGCGCTTTGCGGGCGATGGCAGGGCGACTTTCCGTCCCGGCGGGAGGTGCAGGGAGCCCGGCAGGGCTTCCCCGTCGCCGCCGCGGGCATGCGCGCTCTGGGCCGGCGCCGTTTCGGCGCCGGCCGGTACGCGCCTCCCGCCCCTCGGAAGGGGGGCGGGCGCCCGCGTGACGTCAGCGGGCGCCGCATTGGAACGGGCGTCTCTCCGGCGGCACCGGCGCAGAGGCGTCCCGCGTTCTATGCTCAAGGAGCGGGTGTCCCCGAGGCGGCGCAGGCAGCGTTCCATTTTCAGCGGTCTAAGGGCGCGTGACAGATTGCCCCGGACTCGGCCCCCGTGTCTCGCGCGCAGTTGCCGGCGGCGCGGGCCCTCAGGGGTCAGCGGTCGTCCGCGCTGCCCTGGAGGCGGCGCGCGCGCCCATCGCGAGGATCACCTGGGAGAGGAGAGCGAGTATGGGGAGTTCCAGGAGGGGGCCTATGACCAGGGGGAGGAGCACCTCGCGGTTCTCGGGGAAGGCCCGCTGCGCGAAGGCCAGCGCCAGCGGGGAGTTCCTGGCAAGCGCGGTGAAGGTGAGGCTCACGGAGTCCGGGAAGTCGAGGCGGGCGGCCCGCGAGGCGGCCCGCGCGACGAGGAAGGTAGCGGCGAAGAAAACGAGGACGGGGAGGGTGATCCTCGCGAAGACAGAGAGGTATCCCCCCGCGAAGATCCTCTCCGAGGCGAACATGGCGGCCACCGCGAGCCACAGCCACGCGAACTGCCTCCTCGCGAAGAGGCCCTCCATGATCGCCGCGGGGCGCCCGCGGCCGGCGAGGGCGAGCTTTATCCCCTTGGCCAGGGCGAAGGGGACGGCGAGCGTCAGCACGGCGCTCTTGGCGAGGAGGAGCGCGCTGATCTCCCCCCTCACCCCGGAATAGACGAGGATGTAGACGGGGAGGAGCGCCACCTGCGCTATGAGGTTCACCGGGAGGATGGCCGTAGAGAGGGGGACGTTCCCCCTGGAGATCCCCGTGAAGACCAGGTACCAGTCGGTGCAGGGGGTGACCAGGAGGAGGAGGAGGCCCAGGGCCAGGTAGGGCGAGTCCCCCATGAACGCCCCCATGAGGATCCAGGCGAAGAAGGGCGTCCAGATGAAGTTCACGGCCAGCGAGGTCAGCGTGAACCTCACGTTGCGGAAGCCGCGCCCTATGTCCCTCAGCGGCGCCTCCCAGAACAGGCCGAACAGCATGCAGGCGAGGAAGACGGACACCAGGCGCGCGGCCGGGGCGGCGATCCAGGGAAGGCCCGAGAGGGCGACGCCCAGCCCCACGGCGGCCAGGAGCAGGAGTGGCTCTATCTTGTCGAGAAGTCTCATGTGGAGTGTGGCTTTCTCCTGGGAGGTCGCGCCGGGGAAGCGGCGCGGGCGCTGCGGATCGGGGGGCGCGGCGCGCGCCGCCGGATTCCCCCGCGGCGGGTGGCCGTCGCGCGCGAAGTGCGGCGGGCGGCGGCGCCGCGCGGCGCTTGCGCCCGTCCGGTCCGCCGGGCGGCGGTCGCGGCCGCGGGCGCCCGGCATGGCCGGTGCACGGGATCTGCCCACGCGCGGCGACGGCGGCGCCGGGGCGGCCGTTTGCCGGGCGCACGCGTAACCTAGCGGGGATAAGGATTTCCGCGCGGCGCCGCGGCGCGCGCGGCGACGGAGCGGTCGCCAGAAACTCCGCGGGCGCGACAGTTCCCGTGTACAGGCGCGCGCGGCGTTGCGCGCGAGATGCCGTCGTTTGGCACGTTTCTTGTCGCTGCGCTCGGCCGCAACTTTCCCGACACATTATAGCACGGCACGCGCCCGCCGCAGGGAAGTCGCGCCGCGCCGCCACGGATCGTCGGGATCCCTTGAGGGACACGTGTCGCAGAAGATATCGGGCGCCGCGCGTTTTTTTTTTATTGACATGCGCTCCCGGAACTGGTAGCTTCCCATCCATTATGAGAGTCCTATTCATGACACAATTCATCAAGGAACTGCGCGTCCGCGCGGTCCTCATGACAGCCGCGGTGGGGATCGCCGTGGTGCCCGCGGTCCAGGAGCACCAGGCGAGGATGGCCTTCGCCAAGCCGGATCCCCCGCGCCACTCTCAGGCGCTGAGAGCGGGATCCCGGCGGCAGCCCGAGGCCTCCCCCCCCGCCCTCTCTCTGAGGCCGGATCCGGCCCTGCTGGAGATGGTCAAGAACCAGGCGTCCGAAAGGCCCTCTTTCGCGGCAAACGCCAGTAATTTCGAGGAGTTGATTCTAGATGCAGCCCGGGAGAACGACGTCTCCCCGGCCCTCGTGAAGGCCGTGATCCAGGCCGAGTCCCGCTTCAACCCCAGGGCGGTCTCCGCCCAGGGCGCGGTGGGGCTGATGCAGATACTTCCCTCCACGGCGCGCTCCGTGGGCGTGAGGAGCCTGCAGCACCCCAAGGACAACATAACCGCCGGCGTCAGGTATCTCCGTTCCCTCCTGGACCAGTTCGGGGACGAGGAGTACCTGGCCGTGGCAGCCTACAACTGCGGGCCGGATCTCATCCGCCGCTACGGCAACAAGATCCCTCCCATCTCCCAGACGCGTAACTTCGTGGCCGAGGTGATGGAGTACTATCAGTCGCATATCGAGGAGTCCTGACCCCATTCGCGCCGGTCCGGACCCTGCCGCCGCTGCGGCGGGGACCGCCCCCGCGCGTCCCGGCCTCCGCAGAGGGTGAGGAGGCATGGCTTTTCGTCTTCCGGACGGCGCGGGACCGGATCCCGGCCCGCCGCGGGTTCGCCGGGAGGGATCCGGGTACCGGTCCCCCCGCTTGAGAGACAGGGCGCGCTTTAAGCGCGCAGCGCTTTTCGCGGCGTCACTTCTCACGGCCCTCGGCCTGGGGATTGCGCTGGAGTTGCGCCCGCCCTCCGATGCCTGGGGGCAGTCCCGCTACATGGAGCCGATCGTCGTCACCCCTCGGGAACTCGTGGAGGCCTATCTGGGGGACTTTCACTCGGCTGACGCCAAATACACCGGCAAGCTCCTGGTGCTGACGGGCCGCATCCGGGACGTCTATCCCGCCGACATGACCTACCGGAGGGGCCCCTATCCCTTCGTGACCATCGATTCGGGCCCCCACCAGCCGATCATCGTGTATCTCTGGGACTGGGAGGCCCTGGCCATAGCCAATCCCCGTCCCGGACGGACCACCTCAGTCATGGGATTCTGCCAGGGGGTCACCCCCCAGCTCTCGCTCCTGGACTCCTGCCTTTACCCGGGCGGCTGCGGCGGGCCAGTGGCGACTTTCTACGGGCCCTACTTCAAGCTCCCCCCCAGCGGGCCCCGCGGCGCCAAGAGGCTGCCCGGGCAATAGCCGGGCGCCAACCGGTTGCCGCCGCAGCGGCGACCGGAGCCGGGCGGCTCGCGGGGGAGCGGTCGGCGGGAAGGGATTGCCGCCCGCTTGCCATTCCTGGTTTCCCCGGGACTCCCGGAGGCCCCTTCCAGGGACGGGGGAGGCGGGAGGGTTCCGCCCTGGCAGCCCTGGAAGGGGCCCGGGCTGGCTGGTCGGAGACTGCCCGTCCGCAAGAGGCCTAGCCGGGCGGCCCCAGGGTTGCGGGACGGCAGCCGCAGGCGCCCTTCCCGCGGCCACTGGGTTTGCTCCCTGGGTTTGCGGGGGATCCGGAACAGGGTTTGCGGGGGATCCGGAACAGCGTGTTGCCGGTGCGGATCCATCGGCTGGTCATCCTGCCGGTGCCGCAGGCTCCGTTTCCTGCACGCTGCATATGGAATGACGGCCGGAAAGCCATCCCGGCCGCGTCGGCCCTCCCCGCGCGGGCGCCCTGCGGGGCGCGGGAGTGGAGGCACACCGCCCGGGCAATGCCGGCCAGGGCGGATCTCCGTCCGTGCCGGAGACGGGGTGGCAGGCCCCGTCTCGGCCGGCGGCGGGCGCGGGATCCCTTCCGCCGCGGGCGGGGGTCCCCTTGCCACCCTTGCCCGGGGCCGGGCGGGCCGGGTGCCGCCGCCGGAACGCGGACGGACTCCCTTCCCGGAGCCGCTGGAGGAGGGCGGCCCTCCGCGCCGCCTGCGGCGGCACGCGGGGAAGGGGAACGGCCACGGCGAGCCGCGTCCCCAGGCCCTCGGCGGACGCCAGGGGGCGACCGGGGACGGCCGAAGGCGGGAGAGGGACGGCCGGTCCGGGACGGCAGGGCAAGGCTGCCGCCAGCCACTCCCGGGGGACGGGGGAGGCCGGGCGGGCGCCCGCCATTCCGGGGACGGCCCCTCGCGGGGAGGGCGGGCGAGGGATGTGGCGATGGGGAGGTGCGCCGGAAGAAGAAGAGACCGTCCGGGACGCCGCTGGCGGCCCGGACGGTCTCGCTGAACGGGTGAGGGGCTGGAGGCGCCCCCGCCCTAAACGACCCGGCTGAGGTTGCGGGAGCGCCCGATCTCGAGCTGGGCGGCCTCCCTCATGTTCTTCTCGATGGTGAACTGCCTCTGGTTGTCCATGTCCCGCTGCACCTCGTGGCGGAGGGCGCCCAGGTGGCGGTCGGTGGCGGAGGCCGTCTTGGAGCGGCTCATGCCAATCGAGGTTACGAGCTCGGCGGAGCTGGCGTTGTCACTCATGGTGGATCTCCCGGGCCGGGGCGTCAGCAGCGGCCGCGCGGCCCGGTTCCATTCTAGCACCGGCGGGCGGCCGGCATCAAAGGGGATGGCGCGTCCCAGGGGGTGCCGCGCCGGATGGGGTGGTGCGTCAGAGGGGATGGAGCATCAGAGGGGGTAGTAGTAGAGCACCCCTTCCAGGTCGTGCACCCTGGCGAGGGATGCGGGCGTGGCCCCCCGCATCTTGTCCAGGAGGCCGCTCAGCAGGCCCGCGGCCTGGCTCAGGTCGAGCTCGGAGGGGTTCTCGCGGGCGCGGAGGTTCTCCAGGCCCACGGAGCTCCAGGCCGGGGGCGGCCCGGGGGGCGCGGGCGCGCCGCGGGCTGGCGGGATCCCGGCGGTGGCCGGCGTCTCCCCGAGCGCCTGCTCGAAGCCCCCGGCGGCGGATCCCGCCGGGCCGGGGGCGCGCGCCGGGGCGCCCTCGGGCACCGGCGGCGGGAACGGGATTATCCTCATGTCATGTCCTCTCGCGGGCCTCGGGGGCGGCTCCCCGGCCCCTGTCCTCGTGCCCATGTCCTCGCGACAGGGCCTGGCCGCTCCGGTCCCCCCCCGGCAGGCGGGGCGGGACCCGTGTCTACAGTTCCCTATCGGGCGGCCGGAGGTATAGCTTGAGGGAAGAGACAGGTAAAGCTGAAGGGATTCGGCAGCTTTGTGAGAAAGGGAAAAGAATATTAAACGATTTATATATGTTAAAGTATGAAATTATAATCATCGATGCCAGGGCCGTTCCGCCGCCCCTCAGGGCGGATCCTGCCTGCGGGAACGCCGGGACGGCCGCCGCGGGGTTCCGGGATCCCTGCCAGGGGCGTTACGCCGCCCCGCAGG
>JAITEZ010000055.1 GCA_031281735.1 Deltaproteobacteria bacterium
GCCCCCGCGCCGCGCCTCGTCTCGCTTGCCCGACGGTGCCCGACGGTGCCGCCCCGCGGCGCAGGGGCCGCAGGGGCCGGCCTTCCCGCGGCCTCCGTCCCCCGGCGGCCCCCCGGACACGGAAAGGCCCGGTGCCGTCCCTGCGGTGCCCGGGCCGTTCACCGGGACGCGCTGGAAGCCCCGTCCTCATGGGCGGGGAGGGACAGCGCGATCATCCCGGCTCGACTCCCCGGGCGGCTCTGATTCCCGACACGTCTCCCGGCGGCGGATGCCGGGGCGCAGCCGCAGGAAACGGCGTGATACCCCGGCGGCCATGGCCCTGCCGTTCCGTGCACCCGCCTGGGCCCCCCGGGTGTCCCGCCGGGGGCCTTCCGCCGGAAGCCCCCTTGAGCCTGCTGTCAGCCGGACGCGGGATCGGCGGGGAAGGAGGGCAATCCGCCGGCAGACGGGCATGTCCCACTTCCCCGTCCGTCTCCAGCGGTCTTGCCCCCGCGGCCGCGCATATATCATGGGGTTTTGTTTAACCTGGCAATATGCCCCGTCTCAGACAGCTTCCCTCTTTATTCCGTAACAAGGACAGGATGGGCGGCCTGCATGCCGGACGACCGCCGCGGTGAAACCCGCCGGTCCCGTCAGTCCCCGATCCCGTCGTCTCCCCGGTGATTCAGGCAGACGGACGGTCTCGATGGCCATCCGCAGGGGACACGGGTCCGGGATCGGGAAGCCGCCGGCAGGGATCCCCGGGCCGGGGCCGCAAGGGACGCCGGACGCCGCCGCCCTTCCGGTACCGCGCCCTGGGATCCAGACGTCCCGGACGGGAAACGCGGCCCCCCTCCCGGGCCGTTCCCGGCCGTGCCATCCCCTGGCCGTCCGGCGGCATCGTCCCGGCACGCCCGGAGCCGGCGGGTCACCGCCGGCTCCGGGCGACAGGCCCTCAGGGATCCGTGTCAGGCGTCCGGCCGTCTCCTTCAGGGACTCGCGGGCCCCCCCGCTTTCGCTGGAAGGGCCCGGACGGCCCCTTCAGGCCCCGGTCCGGAGCGGTCCCGGCTGGACGTGGGGTACGGGCGGATCCGCCTCCCCGGGCCGGGGCGGGCGCGACGCCGCGGGAGCCGGAGGGTTCAGGGAAGCCCGGGGAACGCGGCCGCGGAGGTGACGGGCCCGGGGATCTTCATCCCGGTTCAGACCGGACGCTTGATCCCGGATCCGGCCCGTCCGTCTCGGTGTTCGGTATCGGCATGGGGATCGCCCGGCCCGCCACCCTTCCGGACGGGACGTTCACCGGGCCGCTCAACATCCGGGGGAAACGGCTGAAAGGCCGGCGGCGCGACTGGATCCTTCCCGGAAAGAAGGCTGCGGGGACCGGCTCAGGGCCGGGAGGAAGGCGGCGCGGATCCGGAGCGTGACAGCGGATGCCCGCCGGGATTCCCTTCCCTCCGCAGGGCCCCGGCCGCGACCGGCAGGGAACGCGCCATCGCGGCGGCAGAGGTTCCGAAGGTGAAGGGCATGTCCGCCTCCGCCAGGGGGACGCCGGAGGGGCACGCAGCGGCCGGGAGCGCGCCGGACCCCGGCGATCCCGGATCAGGGCCAGGTGATGATCAGGGCGATGCCCGGATGGAGACTGGCGGGACGGGGCGGGAGACCGGTCAGGGCGCCGCCGCGGCATGCCGGCCGGACGTGCCCCACGCGGATGCGGGGGCAACGCCGGTCATGCCGGCGCCCCCGGCGTCCCGGAGGCCGGGCAGGCCGTCACCGCCTGCCGGGGAGGGGCGCCCCCCGCGGGAGCCACCGGAGAACGGCCCCGGGGGCAGGGAGTCAGTGACCCGCCGCCGGGAATCAGGGGCAAGACCCTGTCTCCGGCGGGAATCCCCGTCCTTCAGGGCGGGGAGGACGTCAAGGCGGGCGGCTAGCCGCCGGGGCTCAGCCTACGTCGAAGCCAACCTGCTCGAGCTTGGCGATGAAGCGGGACATGAGGGCCTTGAGGTTGCTCGCCAGCTCGGCCGAGTCCTTGTCGTTCTCGTACTTGGCCAGATCCTGCACCTCGGGCCCCAGCGCCGTGCGGACTCTCTTCCTGAGAAGGTTCAGCTCGTGCTTGGCGTTGGAATCCACCCGCTCGGAGAGCTTCTTGACCTCCTCGCTCTCCCTGGCCTCCTGATCCATGATCCTCTTCTCGAGGATCTTGTTCTTGCCCTGGGCCTCGTACAGGGACGAGGAGAGCTGGCGCACCTCCTTCTCCTGGACGGAGGTGTGGGTGCGCTCGGCCGCGAGCTTGCGCTCCAGCTCCTCCATGCGGGAGTTGATGCCCAGGAGGTTGGAGTTGGAGGACTCGTAGTCCTTGGTCAGCCTCTCCACCTCGGCCTGGAGGAAGTGGTTGTCGTTCTCCTTCTTGGCCAGGATGGCCTCCATGGCCTCGTTGTCCCGCACGAGCTTCTTGTAAAGCTTCTCGTAGTTCATCACCTTCTGGTTGGCCGTGAGGAGCGAGCTCTCCAGCTCCTCCACCTGGCTGGTGATGACCAGCAGGTCCCGCGTGAGGCGCTCCTTCTCGGCGTCCAGGTCGTCCCGCGCCTTGGTGATGGACCGGATGGTGGCCTCCGCCTGCCTCTGCTGGGCCGCCACCCTCTTCTGGAAGTCGTTGTAGGACGACTCCAGGGTGATGAGGTAGTCCGTCAGGATGCGCATGGACTGGATGGGGTCGAACCCCGCGGGCAGGAAATCGTTGGCCTGCTGCTCTGGCTTCACGTCTGGCATGTTGGGGAGGGCCGCCACCTCGGGGGAGGGAAGGCCGCGGTTCCTTTCGTGGGCGGCGCCGGCCGGGGGCCGCGGGCGGGCGCGGGGGCGGCGGGCCGGTATTTTGAGGCCAATATACTCCTTGAATCCAACGCTGGCAAGGGAGGGAGCGGCGCCGCGGCCCTTCCGGGCGGCCGCGGCGGAGCCCTCCGCCCTCCCCCGCCCCGGGCGCGCCGGCCCCGGCCCCGCGGCCCGGCGGAAGAAGGCGCCCGCAGGCGTCAGTCCCCGGAGGTGAGCCTGGAGACGGTGGTCTCGTCCCCGGTCTCGCGGTAGGCCTCCACCAGGAGCATGAGGGTCCGGGAGACCGCCTCCCCGGTGGGATCCAGGTGCGCGAGCCCCGTGACGATCTCGTAGTAGCGCACCCCGTCCGACAGCCTGCCCGACTCCACCGCCAGGCGGGCCAGGGCCGCGGCCTTCTCCAGCCTCAGCCTCAGCACCGCGTCCGTGGGCTCGAGCCCCGGCAGGGCCTCGTAGAGCCGCTCCATCACGTCGAGGCGGCGGTTCCTCTCGCAGTGATCGAACAGCGCCCCCGCGGCCTCGGCGAGCCGCTCCCCGAAGCTCTCCCGCGCCTCGCGCTCCCGCGCCGTCTCCGGCGCCGAGGGGGCGGGCGCCCAGGAAGGCCTGCCCTGGCCGGGCACGAAGGGCAGGAAGAGCCCCGCCGCCCGCGCGCAGTCGCCGTCCGCGAGGTGCCGCTCCATGAGGAGCGCCGCGGCCTCGAGCCTGCGCGAGGCTATGCCGAAGCACCGCCCCTCCGGGAACCCGTCCCGGCAGGCCTGCTCGGCCGCCCTGAGGTCGCCCGCCGCGAGCTTCGCCACCGCGTAGACCCGGCCCGCCTCGGCGAGCACGTCGTCGAGGCCCGGCGACCTGGGGACGCGGGGGAGCCGGTGGAAGAGACACTCCACCGCGTCCGCGCGCCCGTCGGCGGCGCAGGCCCTCATGAGATCGAGGATGCCCTCGGCGTAGGCCACGGGCCTGCGGAAGACCACGCCGGCCCCACGCAGCGAGGCGAGGGCCTCCGCGGCCCGGGCGAGGGCCCGGCCCCGCCGCCCCCCGCCGTCCGGCGCGGCCCCCGCGGGGCCGGGGGCCCCGTCCCCGCACGCGGCGAGGGCCTCCGCGGCCCGCGC
>JAITEZ010000074.1 GCA_031281735.1 Deltaproteobacteria bacterium
CTTCCCGCCGCCGCCCGCCGGGGCGCCTGCCCCGCCCCCGTTCCCGGCGCCGGTCAGGGCGGCATCGCCGTTCCCGCCGTTCCCCCCGGGCCGCCCCTCCCCGGCGGCAGGCGCCTCGCCGCCCCGGGCGGCCTCGCCCGCGGGGGCCGCGGGCCGGCCGTCGCCTCCGGCCCTGCGGGCGCGGCGCGTCCCGGCCTTGCGGCGGAAGCCGATGAAGAACACCGCGAGCAGCGCCAGCACGAAGGCCGAGAGTGTCCACTCCACCCCCGACGAGCTGATCGAGGTGTCCTCGGCGGCATCGTCCACCTTCTCCATCCTGAGGCCCTTGACGCTCTCCGCCTCGGAGGCCTCGTCCACGGGGCCCGGCTCCCGCGCGGGGTTGGAGTCGTCGGAGCTCTTCCTCTCCCCCAGATCCTGCAGGAGCTCCTCGCGCTCCGCCACCTGCTCCTCCAGGGGCTTCTTGCCGGCGGCCTCGACCGCCACCCGGAACTGCGCCACGAGCTCGGGGGCCATGACGCCCGGCAGCGAGATGATGTTCATGACCATCTGGCTGAACTGGGGGTTGTTGCAGGTGTGATCGCAGCAGGCGATGCCGCGGTTGATGACGGACATGGCGTAGTCCGTGGCGAGCCTCTGCTGGACCTCCTCGGAGGGCGCCCAGTAGCCCTTGCGGACCGCCTCGAGCATGCGGCCCGTGAGGGACTGGAAGGCCCAGGCGTTCTCGCTGTCCATGAACTCCGGGATCCCCTGGTCGTACTTGTCCTCCACGTAGACCTGGTAGGCCTGGTCCCACATGGCGGTGTCGATGTCCTGGGGGGTGGTGACCTGCCAGCCCCAGAGGTACTCCACGAACTTGCTCATCTCCTGGGCGCCGGCGTAGCCCTCGCCCTTCATGCCCTCGATCCAGGTGGGGTTGAGGTACCGCGCGCGGGTCTCCTGTCCGATGAAGCCCGCCAGGTCAGCCATGCCCACCCGGCCGTTGGCCCGCTGGTCGGCCACCAGGGTGTCCGGGGCCTCGCCCCCCGAGAGGGAGGTGATGGCCATGGAGAGCCCGCCCAGGAACATGAACATGTCATCGTTGTCGAGGACCCCGAAGAGGTGGGAGCTCACCGAGTGCCAGGCCACCTTGGAGCCCGCGAGGTTGAGTTCCAGCGCGTCCCGGGCGGGGGCGCCCCAGAGGTCGGCGCCGTAGGCGTAGCCGGTGTGCTCTCGGAAGGTCCGCGAGACGTCCTCGGGGTCGTCCCAGAGGCCCGAGGCCGAGACGGTCTCGGAGACCCGGTTGCCGTAGGCGCCGGGCCGCTCGGAGAAGATCCGGGCCCGGGAGAAGCGGCCGGCCTCCTCCTCGGAGAACCCGCGCTCGCGCAGGGCCTTCCGGTTGGCCTCGTCGCCCCGCGCGATGAAGTTCTCCACGTCGTCCTGGAGGGCCGCCTGGCGGATGGCCGCGTCGAGGAAGAGCACCTTGTCCGGGAAGAGATCGCGGTAGAGCCCCGAGGCGTCGATGGTGACGTCGATCCTGGGCCTGCCCAGCCGGCTGCCGGGGATCGGCCGGGTGCCCGAGACCACGCCGGACGGGGTCCAGGTGGGCTCGGCCCCGATGAGCGCGAGCACGGTCGACTCGTTCAGGCCCTCGTTGCGCAGGGCCTCCACCGCCCAGAGGACGACAGCCACCTTGTCGGGGTAGGCGCCGTCGTGTTCCGCGCGGTAGTTCCCGATGATCTCGTCCGCGGCGATCTGCCCCAGCCGCCAGGCCTCGGGGGAGGGGAGCCTGCCCGGCGAGAGGCCGAAGAAGTTCCGCCCCGTGGGGAGGGCCCCTGGGTTGCGGGCCGGGTCGTTGCCCTCCCCGGGCTCCACGTAGCGGCCGGAGAGGCCCTTCAGCAGGGAGGAGAACTCGTTCTCCCCCGAGGCGGCGAGCCTGCCCGAGCTGTCGTCGCGGTCGAGGCCGGGGTTCTCCTTGGCCATGACGTCAAGCAGGGACTCGGCCGCCTCGCCAGAGGGCGAGGTCCCGAAGGTGTGGAGCCCGTAGGGCACGTCCGCCTTGGCCAGGTACTCCAGGTAGACCGCCAGCTTCTCGACGGCCTCCTTGCTCTCGAAGCTCGCGACCTCCAGATCCTTGCCGAGTCCGAGGCCGTCGGCGATCCCGGCGAGCTCGCGCAGGTACCCCGCCGCCGTCTGGGATCCCACGCGCTCGGCGGCCTGGTAGGACTCCACCAGCTCGGCGAGCCTCTCGTACTCCCCGTAGCCGCCGGCGGTGACCAGGGGGGGCACCAGGTGGTCGACTATGACCGCCCTCCCCCGGCGCTTGGCCTGGATGCCCTCCCCCACGTCATCCATTATGTAGGGGTAGATGTCGGGGAGCGTGCCCATGAGGACCTCGGGGGGATCGGAGAGCGCGAGCCCCGACTGCTTGCCCGGCATCCACTCCAGCGTCCCGTGGGTGCCCAGGTGTATGACCGCGTCCGCCTTCCAGACGTGCTCCAGCCAGAGGTACACGGCGAGGTACTGGTGGTGCGGGTAGATGAGGGGGTCGTGGTAGAGCTTCATGGGGTCGTCCTCGGCCCCCCGCGCCCCCTGCGGCAGGATGGCGAGATTGCCCTTGAGGATGACGGGGAGCACGAGCTTGCCGTCGCGGGCCATGATCGTCGCCTTGGCCGGATCCCCCCACTGCTCGATGACCCTGTCCTGGAAGTCCTGCGGGAGCCTGCGGAAATGCTCCAGGTACTCCTCGGCCGGCCAGAGGATGGCGTTGCCCTCGTCGATGAGCGCGTCCAGCTCCCCCGGCGCCCAGGCCCCGATGTTGCGCCCGCTCCGGAGCACCAGCCCCTTCACCTCCCCCTCGTCCAGGGGCGGGTCGAGGGGTATGGAGTAGCCCTCGGCGGCGAGCCTCCCCGCGATGGCCGCGATGCTCCGGAACACGTTGAGGTACGCCGCCCCGATGTTCTGCTTGCCGCGGGTGTTGTTGTAGTAGACGAGGGCCACCCGCCTCTCGGCCGCCGGCTTGTCGCGCAGGGCCAGATGCCGGCGGATCCTCGCGGCCAGGTGCCGGGTGTGATCCTCCAGGAGCTCGTAGCTGAACGCCCTGGCCCCGCCGGGGAGCGTCTCCTCCACCTTGCCCATGATGATGTTGGGCTCGATCACCCCTGAGGTCTCGGGGTTGTCGAGGTTCCAGATGACGTCCAGGGCCGCTATCCCCGCCGGGCTCTCCCGCCACTCCTCGGTGGTCTGGGTGTAGAGCTTGATCGCGTTGAAGATGGGCACGTCCAGGTCGAGGACGGCCCGCCTCACCTGCTCGTTGAAGGAGATGTAGAACTTGAGCGAGAAGCTCACCACCGCGTCCACGCGGCTCCGGCGGGCGCCGTCCAGGAGCAGGTTCTCCAGGAGCGGCTGGTCGGACCCGAAGGCCGGGAGCACGTTGAAGCCCTCGGCCTCGAGGAGCCTTATCATCTCGTCGAGGGGCTCCTTCTGCCCCTCCATGAGGTAGGTCTCGAAGTACATGAGCCCGAGCCATGGCCTGCCCTCGCCGTAGCCCTCGGTGGTCCTGTACCACGCCAGGTACTCGTCCGCGTCCTCGAAGAGCCCGGGCGCCGCGGGATGGTAGATCCCCAGGGCCACGAGCTCCTCGACCGGCGCGTAGGGCTGGGCCGGATCGATCTTCAGGCTGATCGCCCTCCGCACCATGTTGGCGACGTTACCGGTCGACAGGTGATCGAAATAGCCCGACACCTCGGGATCGAACGCGAAGCCCTCCTCGCGGAGCTTCTTGTCGTCCTTGGATCCCCTGAGGCCGTACACCGCGCGCCCGCCGCCCAGGAGCCCGTTCGCCCTCACCCACTCCGAGAGCCTGTCCTCCATGATGTCCACGATGAGGACGGAGCTGTCCCTGGCGAAGGCGGCGTCCGCCGGCCTCCCCTCTAGCTCGGAGAGGCAGAACACCCGCACGTCCACCCCCGGGTTGAATTCCACGCCGTCCAGGGCCCGGTGGACCAGATAGCTGTCTGAATCGGTGATGATGACGGAGAGCTTCTCCGCCTCCGCCGTCCCCGCCGCCAGGAGCGCCGGGAGGAGGGAGGCCAGGAGTGCCAGCCAGAAGGCGGAGCGTGGGGAGGGGGCCCCCGGCGCGGCGGGCGCCGGGCGTCCCGCGCGGGCCTGGGCCGGCGGGGCGGCGGAAGGGCGCGGCGACGGCGGCGCGGCATGCGTCCCGCGGTCTCGCGCGGGCGGAGACTGGAGTGTTCTCGGAGCGGATTGCATCTGGAGCGACCTCTGAAGGGATTGCGTCGGGAGCGACCTCGGAGCTGGCTGTTGCGGGAGCGGCCTCGGGGCGGAACGCGTCGGGAGTGACCTGGGTGATGTCCGCGGGCGGGGCCGCGGGGCTGAAAGCGCCGGCAGCGATCCGGCTGACGCCCGCGGGCGGTGCCGCCGCGGGGCGGACAGCGTCCGGAGCCGTCCCGAAGGCGGAGTGCTTCCGGAAGATCTGGTTGCGCCGGGAACCGGACTGGGCGGCGCCCGGCGGCCCCGGCGCTACGCGCGCGCAGATGGGGGCCTTTGCGGGGAACGCCGTCCCGGCGCCTAGAGGATCCCGGGCGCGCGCAGGTTGGACAGGGGCGGCGGGAGGATTCGGGGGCCGCGTGGGCGCCGGAGACTCCGGGACGGCGGGACTGTCCCCCCTTCCGGCGGGCGGGCGGGGCCCGCGCCCCTCCTCCGGGGCGCGGGCGCAAAGGCCCCTTCCCGGTCCGGCCTCCCCGCGTGTGCGGCGCGGGGCGCGCCGGGGCGGAACCCTGCGGGAGTCACGCCACCTCGTTCGGGATGCGGCCCGGGGACCGGCCGGCCCCCGGCGCCGCTCGGCCGGGCGGAGCGTTTCCCGAGCGGGCCTCGCCCCGCGCGAGGCGCCGGCGCGGCCGCGGATCGCCCCGAGAGGCCCCGGGGGCGGGGATCCAGCGGCAGGGCAGTCCGGAACTGCCCCCCCGGAAGGCCCACGGCGGGAAGGCCGCGGGAAGGGGCGCACCGTCCATGGCCTCCCGGCGGAAGGGGCGCCCGCCCCCCGCCGGGCGGGCCCGGGAAGCGCCGGGGCGGCTACTCGCCCCCATCGTCGGGAAGATAGACCATCGTGCCGTCCTCCAGCTGGTAGGCCACCCCGAGGCGCACGCCCTTGCCCTCCGCCTCGGAAGCGGTGATCTTGACGGCCTCGATGCGGCTGGCCTTCTTGGTGATGAGGGTCATCTCGCCGTCGGCGGACCTCTTGACGACGGAGACCTCGGAGTCCTTGTCCAGGAGGTCCTGGAGGCCCATGGCGGACAGGAAGCTTATGAGCACCGCCACGATGAACACGAGGAAGATGTCGATGAGGTTGATGACCGCGAGCATCGGGTCGTCCGCCTCTGGCAGGGCCGCGCCGGCCCCCAGGCCCCTCCTTCTCATCATCGGACGCCTCCCTCCCGCGACCGCGCGCGCCTTCATTCCTGCGGCCCCAGCCGCGCCTCGGCACGGCTGTTCATGACTAGCTCCAGGGTCTCCAGGTCGCCCTCGAGCCAGCGGCTCCTCACCGAGTACAGCACGAAGGCGGTGACCCCCACCGCGAGACCCACTATGGTCGCCGTGAAGGCCACCACCAGATCCGCCGAGAGCCGGGTCATGTCCCCCTGGCTCAGGGCGGCGAGGCCCGTGCTCATGGGGATGAGGGTGGCGATGAGACCGGTCGACGGCCCCATGCGCACGAGCACCCTCAGGAAGTCGAGCTTCTTCTTGTGCCTGCGCGAGGTCGACCGCCAGAGGTACTCGACCTCCTGCCAGAGGGCGGCGGCGTTGGCGCCGTCCTCGGTTTTCCTGGAGAGCACTTCCTCGAGCTCCCCCAGCGCCTCCCCCATGAAGTGGTTGAGGCGCCTGCGCCCGCGCAGGATCCCCGGCCAGTCGTCGGGGGCGGGCGCCTTGAGCCGCGCCCTTTCCGCCCATTCCGCGAGGAAGGCCCCCAGGGCCACCACGAGCCCCATGAAGGAGACCAGCAGGACAATCATGGCCGGGTAGAGGAGTGAGGATGAGATGAGATAAAGGATGGACTGGATGAAGGCGCCGATGTTCATGTGCTGTCCGGTCCGGCGCGAGGCCGGCCCTGCGGTGCCCTCATGACCCTCGTCGCGGCCGGCTGGGACGGCCGGGGGGCGTCGCGCGGCGGCCGCTCCCGGCGGGCCGGCGCTGCGCGCGCCGACAGGGGCCGGGGGCTCTCTCGGATCAGGGGCTGTTCGGAGTGACTTCGCTGACATCCTCCCCTGACTGAAAGTCTGGGGATTCCGGCGGACACGGAGGCGAAAGGCGGCCTCTGGTCTCCGGCGGGTTCCTGCTTCACAGGCTGGCCTCGGGCGCCATGTCCTCCACAGGCATTCAGGGCGGCCTGCCCGGCCGTGAAAACATTCATCACTTTCCGCAAGACCGCGTTGCCGGCCTCCGAGCCTGGCACGGGTCTCGCGGCTGCCCGCATGTCTGGACCCGCGTTCAGGGCAGGTCTGGCAGGTGTAACGGGCGGGACCCTGATCGGCTTTCCGCCCCCGGCCGCCGGCCTGCCGTCCGGCATGACCACAGGCACCCCCCGACCCTGGCCCAGGACTGCCCTGCTGAGGCCGCTTCTGGCCTTGACGTTCCGGCCGGGCGCTCAGGCTGCCCCGGTTGCAGAGGCGTGCATATCTCGGGCTTTCGGATCCTCCGCGTCCGCCGCGGCGCGGTTTTGCCGACGGCTGCCGGGCGTTCCCGCAGGAGACCCTTGCGGGAGCCAGCGGCCTTCATACGGGCCTTGGCGGCTTGGAGCCTGGCCTTCCGGCAGTTGCCACCCTGGGCGGTTTTAAGGGAGACGTACCCCCCCTCTGTCCGCGCGAGGGCCGCTCCCGCGAAGGGAGAGGACGGGCGGAGCTCACCCGGGGCGGCGGCTGGGGCCGCTCACCCGCGGGCTGTCCTCATGGCGCTGCGCCTCCCCCGGAAGAAGCCGGCGGAGAGCAGGACGGCCATCCCGGCCAGGAGAACGAAGGCCCCCGTACCCCACTGGAAGGTGTCCTCCTTGGCATAGGAGGCGATGCGGTAGACGCGGCCCACGGAGGAGAACTGCGGCATCACGAGGGCGGACAGGGCGAAGTACGAGGCGATGAGGATCATGGCGAGCCCCAGCGAATGCTCCAGGGGCTCTGAGCCGCCCGCGCGGCCCAGGATCATGAGCAGGCCCGCGCCGCCAGCCACGCCCAGGAAGGCGGCGTAGAGCAGCCCCGCGGCCGCCAGGGCGTCCTCGGGGAAATAGAGGACAAGGCCCGCCAGCGACATGAGGATGACGCTCAGGCACACCGGGCAGGGGATCACCAGGGCGAGCCAGCCCCTGGAGGCCCTGGGGCGGCAGCAGGCGTCCGCCCGAGCGGGGTCAGGAAGCTCGGCGGCCACGGCGGGACGGGCCCCGAGCGTGACCTGGCGGCGGCCGACGGCCGCGGCCGTCTCGCCGTCCTCCCCGGATCTCAGGAGGATGAGACCCCAGAGGAGCAGCAGCGCCGCCACCAGCCAGTGGAGGGTGATCCCTCCCTGCCAGAGCGGGGCCAGGAACTCGTAGTGGGCGATGATGTTCACGCGGGAAACCAGGGCCAGGACCCCGCCGAAGAGGCACAGGTAAAGGAGGGCAAGCCCAAGGGTGGCGGGGAGCCGCCGCCCCGGCGGGCAACGCAGCCAAAGGTAGCTCCAGCCCAGGCCCGTCTTCACGCTGAAGGCGAGCATGGAGACCAGCAGCCCCAGCCACAGGGATTTCAGTTCCAAGGGATACCTCCACTCGTCCACATCTTCAAGCCCGCCCCGTCGGCGGGTTCCCGAAACCTCCCGGCAGGCGAGGCCTGGCGAGGGGCACCCGGCAGACGCCGCGCCGACCCGGAAGCCGCAGGGTAAACCCGGCGGTGCCGGACCGGGGCCTCGCGCGCGTACGGCAGCCCGGGGGCGGCCCGGACGCAACGGGCCCTGAAGGCGCTGGCCGCAGGAAGTCTCGGGACTGGGTCTTCGTCTGGGGGAGTGAGAAGAAAGGCGGGGGACGGAAGACTTTGGGCGTGACTGCCGCAACTGCTGTCACCGGAAGGTGACAGCAAGGGGAGCTCCCGGGAGTGATCCCCGGCGGCGGAACAGGTCCAAGTCTTTTTTTGTGGAGGAGTGAGAGGCGGGAGAAGCCGGGCTATGTGGCCGGAGGGACGCTCCGGAGCCCCTGACCGCAGATCCGAGGCTCTCGCCTGCCATTTTGAGGCAGGCCATCGGATCGGGTCTGGCTTTCAAAACGCAATGTAATCATATTGTACCGGGATGAGTCTTGTCAAGGGTTCACCGACGCCTTCCCAGGCTCAGCCCCCTCCGGCGCAACCGCAACCGGTCTTCGCAGGTCTCCTGCGCCGGTCTCTCCGAAGGCCCGGCCGGGGCCAGGCGAGGTGCCGGGCCACGCTTCCCGGAGCCGGGTTGCCGCCTCAGGGAAACAGGACCGCGTCTAGCCCCCCTCCCGCTGCCCGGGCACCTATCCCCGCCTGCGGGTCAACCGTCCAGTTCACATGGCGTCTTTCCGGAGGGACGAGTCTGTCTGGCCTGAGTCTCTCTGGCGACATGCAGAAGATATATATGTTATGAATAATGAGGTGCATCCTATCTCAATCAAGGGCCTCCTATTGAAACCTGAAGCATCCTTTTATAATCAATCATCCCTGAAAAAGCCGATAAGCCATTGTTTTTTATTAATAAATTGAAAAATATTATGAAAATTATGTAAAATCACATGTTTATACACGTAAGTGATTTTAAAGAAATGAAGCAATGAAAATCCAGTATGGTATCACGAAAATAACCCTTGTATTTATGAGATAAATTTTAATTATTTAAAAAATACTTGACATACATTGTCATATTTGACATGCTTCATTTGTTTTGAAACGGATGAGATCCAACAAATGGCTACAAAATGACAAATCACCCTGCACGGATCAATGACATGAAGCCGCTATTCACCTGTCCAACGTCTGTTGACGATCTCGACCAGCAGAATCCGTTGATCATTATTGCAAAGGCGATAGGCTGGGATCTCCTGGAACGCCAGCTGTCCAATTTATTCAATGATAATATTGGACGTCCCGCGTTGCCTATAAGGCTGATGGCGGGACTGTTGTTGCTCCAGCGCATATACCTCAGCGACGGGCAGACGGCCAATAACTGTAGGGAAAACATCTATATCCAGGCGTTCACAGTCGGCACGCGATTCTCCATGGCCTCCCCGTGCATCCGTCCATGATGACGCTTATCAGGAAGCGGATCGGCAAGGATGGATGTTACATCATCTTCAAAGAGACGGATCGGATCAACGGTGGCACTGACATGGATATAATCGTCATATTGGACACGGCGGTCCGGGAGAGGAACATGACCTTTCCTGCCGATTCCAAGCTGATTCTGGCCGCCATAAGATTCATGATGAGAATCGCCTGCTTCCCCGGCAACATGTTCAGGAAAACATATGGCGAGGAAATCAAGTAGTTGAATGTTAAGATCAATTTCGGCAGGCGCACCATGTCCCCCGAAGGCCATGACTCCGCCATGGACAGACTGAGGAATATCGCAAGATATCTGCTTCAGGATCTGTCAGAAAAGCTTCCGCATCTTCTCTGGCTTCATATTCCAGTCCAGAACCTGATTCAAACCTTCAGAAAAGCCATCAATCAGAAACGCGGAGACCATAACAAGATTTATAGCATTCATGAGCCTCAGACCCGGTGCATCGCCAAGGATAAGGCTCATAAGAAATA
>JAITEZ010000114.1 GCA_031281735.1 Deltaproteobacteria bacterium
TCGCGGGTCAGGAGGCAGTAGATCCTCTTCTCCGTCAGCATCCGGTTCCAGACGAACCGGCAGCATCCGAAGGCCCGGGAGATCAGATCCTCCTGCCTCCGGTCCGGGTACATGCGGAACACGAACGCCCTGTTCGCCATCCCAGCGCCCCTGGCCCTCGATACAGCGTCTCAAGGTCTCCAGCGGCGCCCCGCCGACGGAGACCAGGCAATAGCTCCCATGCCAAAAACGGCCCGTCCGCAGGGATTGCCTGACTTCCGGGAACGTCTCCCGTGACTTTCTCGCGCTCCGGGATTTGTAGGTCCCGATGAAGACGCTCAGACGGGTGTCCGGTGTCCCGGTCAATAGCGCGTGGAAGTGATCATGATCATGATTCCATTCCAACAAGGTTACGTCATATTTTTTTACCTATTCCAATAAAAATATCTTTTAGAAAATAGATAAATTATCTAATATGATTTTATGTATATATTTTATCACTAAAACTAAATGATAATATAATGAATAGACTGAATGAAAGCCTGATGTCAGCTGGATAATCGCATCCTCCTTCCAGATATGGATGATAGTATCATGTTCGCGAGATATTTGCCGCATTCCTCCCGCCGCCTACGCTTCCCGCGTTCGCGGGCAAGGTGGCGTTGAGGCGGGGGAATCCTTGCGGCCTTCAGTTAACTGCAGTGCATTATCACATTGTTTAGTTGATGAAAAAGACGGGGAAACATCAGCGGATCCCCAGGGTGGCATCCTCCGTGCCATGATTGCGGCGCGGCCTCTCCCGCCTCCCCGCCGGGAGGATCGTCCCGCACGGCGGGGGGGCGCGGTAAACAATTAGCTGTCCGCAGGGCGTGCCGGCCCCTCCCCCCCGGAAGGGGCGCCTGGCGCCGTCCCGCGCCCGTCCTCCCTGCTGGGCGTTTCCGGGAGGCGGCTTCCGGCGCCTTCCGGAGGCCGCGTCCCGCCTTGTTTTGGGATCCCGGACTGTGCTAATTTGCGCCTTGAGTTTTCCGCCAGGAGGTTCGGCCGGATGGTTTCGATAGCGCCCTTCCGGGGCTACGTCTACAACAGCGAGGAGATCGCCGGCCACGGGGGGCTCCTGACGGCCCCGCCGTACGATGTCCTCTCGCCCTCCGAGAGGGAGCTTTACTACGCAAGCCATCCCCACAACTTCCTGCACGTGGATCTCGGAAGGCAGCTCCCGGGCGACCCCGATCCCTGGACGTGGCACGACAGGTCCGCCGCCATCCTGCAGGGGTGGCTGAAGGAGGGGGTGCTGGTGCGGACAGCCCGGCCCTCCCTGTACATGATGGAGACGGAGTTCGCGCACCCGCTCTCGGGGCTGCGCCAGGTGCGCCGGGGCATCCTCTGCCTCATGCGGCTCGAGGCCCCCGGCCGGGAGTCCCGGATAAGGCTCCACGAGCAGACCTTCAGCCTCCACAAGCAGGAGCGGCTGGACCTGATGGAGAAGACCCGGGCCCAGCTCAGCCCCATCTTCGGCTTCTTCCCGGACGCGGGGGGCGCCTTCCTGGACGCCATCGCCTCCTGGACGGGCCGGGAGCCCGACATCGCCGCGCGGGACACCGCCGGCCAGATCCACAAGGTGGTGGAGCTCGCGGATCCCGCGGCGGCGGGGGAGTTCCTCCGGGGCCTCGCCGCCAAGACGGTCTACATCGCGGACGGCCACCACCGCTACATGACGGCCCTGAACTACCGCGAGCTGAGGCTCGCCGAGCTGGCCGCCGCCGGTAAGGCCCCGCCCGCCGGCTCCGCCCTCGACTGGGTGATGGCCTACCTCTGCCCCATGAGCGATCCCGGCCTGGTCGTGCTCCCCACGCACCGGATACTCAAGTCCCACTCCCTCAACAACGAGGAGATGCTCGCGAGCCTCTCCTGCGCGGCGGAGATCCGGGCCTTCTCGTTCGCCGAGGCGGGGCGGCGGGCGGCCCTGGACGCCCTCTCCGAGAAGCTCGCGGAGGACGGGCGCAAGGGCCTGACGGTCTTCGGGCTGTACCTGCACGGCTGCGACTGCTGCTTCTTCCTCAAGATCCGCGAGAAGGTCAAGGAGACCGTGGCGGAAAGCGCCCCGGAACGGGCGTCCCTCTCGCTCCTGGACGTCTCGCTGCTGACCGACTGCGTGCTCGTGGGCGCCCTGGGCCTGACCGAGGAGCGCATGGACGACCCCAGCATAATAAGCTACATCTCGGACGCGTCCGAGGCCTTCCGGCTGGTGGAGGGGGGCGACCGGGCGGCCTTCATCCTGAACCCCACGAGCCTGGCCGAGATCCTCAAGGTCACCGAGTCCGGCTTCGTCATGCCCCGCAAGGCCACCTACTTCTATCCCAAGGTCTCCAACGGCCTGGTGATCAACCTGGTGGACCCGGGGGAGACGGTCCTCCCCGCGGCGGGAGGCTGAGGGGAGGGCCGGGAGGCTGAGGGGTGGGCGGGGAAGCGGCCCCTGCGGCGGGGCCCGCCCGCCGGCCGCCGCCCTGCGTCAGCCCGCCGCCGTTCACCGTCCCCGGCGCTCCAGCCGTTGCCCCCGCCGCGTGCCGCAAGGAGGCTTCCCGTTGCGGGCATCAGCCCCCGCCAAGGCGAATCTCTTCCTGAAGGTACTGGGCAGGCGCCCGGACGGCAGGCACGATCTGCTGTGCCTCACCGTGCCCCTGACGCTCGCGGACGAGCTGACCCTCGAGGTCGCGGACCCGCCCGGTGGCCGCCCGGATCCGGACGGCGACTCCCTTTCGGTCGCCGATGACATAGGCTCGCCCTGCGTGCCCACGGATCCCGCCCTGACGGGTCGCGGGAGCCTTGTCCTGCGGGCCGTCGCGGCCTACCGGGAGCGCACCGGCTTCCCGCGCGGGAGGGTGCGGGCGCGGATCCTGAAGCGGATCCCCTACTGCGCGGGCCTGGGCGGCGTGAGCTCGGACGCGGCGGCCGTGCTGAGGCTCCTGGACTCGGCCTCCCCCTCCCCCCTGGGCGGGGAGGGCCTCCGCTCCCTCGCCCTGCCGCTGGGCGCGGACATCCCCTTCTTCCTGTGGGAGCCCGCGCCCGGGATAGTCCGGGGCGCGGGGGAGATCCTCGCCCCGTACGGGGGCCCCCCGCTCCCCCCGGCCATCGTGCTGGCCGGTCCCGGGACCGCGCTCCCCACGGGGGAGGTCTTCCGGGAATACGCCGCGGGAAGCCTCCGGGAAGACGGGTTGACAAAACACCGCCCGGAGAATAGTCTTAACCTCAGCTCGGCCCCCGGGGCCGCCCTCCCCACCCTAGGCACGAACGATCTCCTGCCCGCGGCCTTCAGGCTGTCGCCCGGGCTTTCCGGCCTCCGGGAGGACATGGCGGCCATGGCGTGCGGGCCGCACGGCCTCTCCGGGAGCGGCCCCACCTTCTGGGCCCTGTGCCCGGATCCCGAGGCCGCCTCCGAGGCCGCCCGCGAGCTGGCCCGGCGCGGACGCTGGAGCCGGGCCTGCGGGATAGTCCAGGCCGGAGGGAGCGTCCAGTGCCCGGATCCCGGCCTGGCCGGGGACGGACGCCGCCGGTGATCACCGGCGGCCGACCCCGCGCCGGCCCCACACCAAGCCGGGGACGTCCGTCCCGGCGTAGCAAAGGAGATTCAGCAGCGCCTTCCCGGCCCCGCGCGCCGAGCCTTTCCGCCGCCGTCCGCGACCCGGGTTCCCGTCCGCCCCTGAAGCGCCGGGAGTCGCCCCCCGCGGGTTCCGGGACCGGCACGCGGAATGGGACCGGCCGGGCTCGAGGGGGTTCCCCGGCGTTCTCGTCCCCCAGCCGGGGGCGGCCCGCGCCGGGACACCCCGCCAGGTCCCGCAACCTCAAGGCTTCAACTGACACTGGGGCGTCGTCAAGTGGTAAGACACAGGGTTTTGGTTCCTGCATTCGAAGGTTCGAATCCTTCCGCCCCAGCCATTTCTCCCTGAAGGGCCCCGTCCGCTCGTGCAGTCCCGGGCCCGCCCCGCGGCCCCCGGGGGGCCGGGTCGGCGGCGGGCCGGGGCTTCCGGCCCTCCCGCGCGCGCTCGGCCCGGGAACGCCAAAGGTGCCGCCATCGCGCCGGAACAGCGATCCGGCGGGCGCCGAGCTGCCTGATCCTTCCGGCCCTCCCTGGTTGAGGGCCGCGGTTTTTTTCGGGCCCCTGGCTGCCGCGCCTCCCGGCGGAGGCTCTCCGTCCCCCCGCCCCGCCCGCCGCCAGAGTCCCTTTCCGGATCTTCCGAGCCCGCGACGGCCCGTCCCGCCGGCGACCCTCCGCCGCGGGCCGCCCCGAGAGCTCACGGCTTTCCCGACCCCCAGCGGGCCCCTGCCCGCACGGCTCCAGCCGTCCCCTCCAGCAGCGTGAACCGCCGCCGGGAGGCCCGGACTGTTTTCAGGACAGACGGGGCCTTCCGGGGGGACGGCCATGCCGTTCCGCCCCCCCCCGCCCGCCCCGGAGGAACGCCCGCGGCGGGCGGGGGGGGCGCCCCGCCTTTCCCGCCGCGCCCCGATCCGCGCCCGGGGCGGTCACCGCTGGGCCCCGGCCCCGCGCCCACCGGAACCGCGGCCCGTTCCGATGCCGCCCCCCCCGCCGAGGTCCTCACGCCCACGGGCGGGGGCGGGCCGGCAGGCCCCTTCCCAAGGACTCCCCCATGCCCAACGACATAGTGGTCTTTTCCGGCAACTCCAACAAGGCCCTGGCGCTCGAGATCTGCGAGGCCCTCTGGCAACCCCTGGGGAAGGCCCAGGTCCGGCGCTTCTCGGACGGCGAGATATTCATCGAGCTGGGGGAGAACGTGCGCGGCCGGGACACCTTCGTGATCCAGTCCACCTGCTCCCCGGTGAACGACAACATCATGGAGCTGCTCCTCATCATAGACGCGCTGAAGCGCGCCTCCGCGCGGAGGATCACCGCCGTCATCCCCTACTACGGCTACGCCAGGCAGGACCGCAAGGCGGCCCCCCGGGTGCCCATCTCCGCCAAGCTCGTGGCGGACCTGCTCACCGCCTCGGGGACGACCCGGGTCCTGGCCATGGATCTCCACGCGGGGCAGATCCAGGGCTTCTTCAACATCCCGGTGGACCACCTCTTCGCCGCCCCGATACTCCTCCAGCACATCAAGAGCCTCGGCACCGAGAACATCATCCTGGTCTCCCCCGACGCGGGGGGGGTCGAGCGGACCCGGTACCTGGCCAAGCGCCTGGAGGCCCCGCTCGCCATCGTGGACAAGCGCCGGGACGCGCCGGGGGAGGCCAAGGCCATGAACATCATCGGGGACGTCAAGGGGAAGCGGGCCCTCATCGTGGACGACATGGTGGACACCGCCGGTACCCTGGCGCAGGCCGCCAAGGTCATCGTCGAGAAGGGGGCGACGGAGGTCATGGCCCTGGCCACCCATCCGGTCTTCTCCGGGGAGGCGCTCAGGAAGATCGAGGAGAGCCCTCTCTCCCAGATAGCCGTGACCAACTCCATCCCCCTCTCCCCGGCCGGCCGGGAGATGGCGAAGATCAAGGTGCTCTCCGTCGCGAAGCTCCTGTCCGAGGCCATCCGCCGGATCCACCAGGAGGACTCCATCAGCTCGCTTTTCGTGTGAGACAGGGCCGCCAGTGTTCTGAAAGGGCCGTCCCGTCCGGGAAAAGTTCCGTCCCGTCCTGGGAAGGGCCGTCCCGGTTGAGGAAAGGGCAGCTAGGTCCCGGATGCGGGCCTCCCGGGCCGGGGAAGGGCCACCCGCGCCAGGGAGAGGCCGTCCCGCCCGATGGCTGGGGGCGTAGCACGGGCGGCCCGCCGGCTCAGGCCGGGGTGCCGCAAGCCTCGCGCGGGGAGGGGCCCCGCCTCCCGCCCCGCCTGGCAAGCTATCGCTTTTCCCCGGGAAAGGGTGTATATTTCCAGATTCCCGATGGGGTTGCGGATTCCGGCCACCGGCCGCCGGACACCCTCGGCATCTCATTCTCTCCGGAGGACAGTCCACATGGGTTTATCCACTACGCTCTCCGCCGCCCCACGCGAGGCCGGCAGCAGCAACAAGGCGCGGCGCCTGAGGGAGGCGGGCCGGCTACCCGCGGTGTGCTACGGCGAGGGTTCGGGGTCGCAGGCCGTGGAACTTAACTATGCCGCGATCAAGAAGGCGTTCCTGACCGATCCCGGCAACCGCTCCCTCTTCACGGTCTCCATCGAGGGCGGCGAGACCTTCCCGGCCCTGGTGAAGGATCTCCAGATCCACCCGGTCTCCCGCAAGATGCTCCACGTGGACTTCCTGAAGATCAGCCCCGGCAAGAAGGTCACGGTGAAGGTGCCCCTCACCCTCTCCGGCAAGGCCCCGGGCGTGGAGCGCGGGGGCCAGATCCTCCAGAGCGAGCGCGAGATAACCGTGACCGGCCTTCCGGGCGACATACCCTCCTCCATCGCGGCGGACGTGACCTCCCTGAACCTCGGCCAGACCATGCACCTGTCCCAGGTGACGCTCCCCGAGATGCTGGAGCTGGTGAAGACCGTGGATCTGCCCGTGGCCGTCGTGAACGTGCCCAAGGGCCTCAAGGCCGAGGCCGAGGCGGCCAAGGCCGAGGCCGCCCCGGCCGCCAAGGCCGCCCCGGCCGCCAAGGCGGCCAAGGCCCCGGCCAAGGACAAGAAGAAATAGCGCCCCCTCCGGGGAGGGCCCCGGTGCGCCCCGCTCCCGCGGCGGCGCCCCCTCCCGCGGGACGCCCCTCCGCCCGGGCCCGTCTCCCGCGTCCCGGCCCCGCGCTTCGGTATCCTCGCCCCGCCGCCCTCGCGAGGGCCGCGGGCGGGCCGCTTTCCCCGCCGCGGGTCCCCGCGACCCCGCCGGCGGCATCCCAGGCCCCCGCGGGATCCCCCAGGATCCCGCGG
>JAITEZ010000134.1 GCA_031281735.1 Deltaproteobacteria bacterium
GGCCCGCCGGCCGCACCGCGACCTGGCGCGGGGGCGCCGCGGCGGGGGCGTCCGCGGCGGCCCGCAGGGCGCCCTCCAGGGAGCCCAGCCTCTCCAGCGTCTCGGCCTGGAGGAGGGCCAGCTCCTCGACACGGGCCGCCAGATCCCCCGGGCCGGGGGCGGCGGGCACCGCGCCGGGGGCGCGGGGGGGCATGAGATCCCGGGGGCGGAAGGTGTTCGCGCCCGAGAGGAGCACGTGATGGCCGCCTGGCTTGGGTGGCGGGAAGGCGTAGGAGGACCAGTTGCGGAAGTTGACGGGGACGGCTTCGCAGGCGAGGCGCGCGAGGTTCTTCGCGAAGTCTAGGGCCGTGCGGGGCGCCGCCAGGATCCGGCCCTCCGAGAAGAGCCCGAGCCCACCCCCGAAGGGCCCGGAGGAGATCCCGGCGTAGAGCAGCAGGTCGTCGGGGAAAAGGGAGGGGACCGGGCCGGCATCGAAGCCGTCGGGATCCTCCAGGTAGAGATCGAGATCCTCCGCGAGCCTGGCGCGGGCGTCCGCGGCGTCCCGGAGGGACCGGCCGTCCGGGCAGGCCAGCTCGGGGAAGGGGCCGCCGGCCCTGGGGGGCTCGGCGGGAAGCGAGGCGACCGCGCGCCGCAGGGCCTCCGGGTCGCCCGGGGCCACCTCGCCCAGGGCCCGCACGGCCTCCTTCAGGGGGAGCCAGCCCGAGATGACGAGCGCCGCCACCAGTCCCGGGCCCTGGCCAGCGACCCGGCCGGCGCGGGCGCCGAAGAAGCTGTAGAGCTCGTGGAGGGCGATGGCGAGCGCCGTCTTGATGAAGTACCCAGCGGCCGGGTCCGCGAGCTCCCGGGCCCAGCGCTCCTTCAGGGCGGCGGGCGCGAGCTCCGGGGGGTAGAGGAGCTGGCCCAGGGGTGTCCCGGCGCGGCTCCCGGCGAAAAGGTCCATGATCATCTGGAAGTGCGGGAAGTTGAGGGCCAGATCGCGGCCCGTGCCGGGCGCGAGCCGGAAGGCCCCCGGCGCGAAGTACAGGATCCCCGGGGCGCGCCGGCCCTTGCCGAAGAAGAGGCCGTCGGGGAGGCTGAAGATCTCTGTCTTGAGGACGTGCTCGCGGAGGATTTCGGGGAGCGAGCTCAGGTAGTCCCGGGCCCTCTCCGCAGGGAAGGCCAGGAAGAGCCGGGCGGGGGCCTCCCTATCGAAGGACGAGAGCCGGGGCCGCAGGAGCCAGTCCACGGCCTGGCTGAAATAGTCGGCCGCGTGGCGCTCGTTCTCCAGGGACTCCGAGGGCACCGAGAGCCAGGCCTCCTCGGCCAGGTCCTGGATGCCCTTGATGAGTTCCGGCATGTCGGCGCCCGAGAAGGGCAGGAGGTGCACCCCCGTCTCGAAGGGCATCTTGATTTCGCCCGACTCCTCCAGTAGGCAGTGGAAGTTGCTCCCCCCGAACCCGAAGGCGGAGACCCCCGCCCGCCGCGGGTGAGTTCCCGACGCGAGCCAGGGCCGCGCCTCAGTGTTCACGTAGAAGGGGCAGCCCTCGTCCTTGAGTGGCGGCAGCGGGTTCCTCACCTTGATGGTCGGCGGGAGCACCTTATGATAGAGGGAGAGCACGGCCTTCACGAGCCCTGCCGCCCCGGCCGCGGCCTTGGTGTGGCCGATCTGGGACTTGACGGACCCCAGGGCGCACCAGGGGCCGGCTGGGAGTACCTGCGCGGGCGGGGAGTCGGGGACGGCGGGGGGCGCGGAGGTTCTGTCCGCGGCGGAGGAGGCGGATCCTGAGGCCCCGCCGGGGACGTCGGAAGGGGGGGGGGCGTCAGGGGCGCCGGAGGGCGCGGCCTCGCCGGGGACGCCGGAAGAGGCGTCCCCGGCGGGAACGTCAGGGGTGCCGGAGGCGGCGGAGGGCGCGGCCTCGCCGGGGACGCCGGAAGAGGCGGGGGAGGCGGCCGCGGAGGGATCGCCGGGGACGTCAGAGGCGGCGGAGGGCGCGGCCCCGACGGGGGCGTCGGAAGAGGCGGAGGCCGGGTCGGCGGCCCGGTCAAGCGCGGGTGCGGACGGGGAGCTGGCGGAGAAGAACTCGCTCAGGGCCTCGAGCTCCGCCGCGTCGCCCACCGCAGTGCCGGTGCCGTGGGCCTCCAGTAGCTCCACCGTGCCGGGGGTCCAGCCCGCCTCGCGGTAGGCTGCCTCGATGGCCCGCTTCTGCCCCTGGGGGCTGGGCGCGAAGATGGCCGTGCCCCGGCCGTCGGAGGCCGCGCCCACGGAGCGGATGACCGCGTAGACGCGGTTGCCGTCGCTCAGGGCGTCGGACAGGCGCTTCAGCACCACGATCCCGAGGCCCTCGCCCAGCATGGTGCCGTCCCCGGCCTCGTCGAAGGCGCGCACCTCGCCGGTGCGGGAGAGGGCGGGGGTCTTGCAGAAGCAGGTGTACATGAAGGGGTCGTTGAAGGTGTCGACCCCGCCGGAGACGACGAGATCCGCCCTGCCGCTCCGGAGCTCCTGGACCGCCTGGGAGACGGCCGCGAGCGAGCTGGCGCAGGCCGCGTCCACGGCCATGTTGGCGCCGCCCAGGTTGAGGCGGGACGCGATGCGGCCGGCGGTGACGTTGCCCAGGAGGCCGGGGAAGGAGAGCTCCCGCCACGGGGCGAACTGCTCGGCGAACCTCTCCAGCACCTCCCTGGCGGTCTCCGGATCCACCCCGGCCCCGGCGAGGGCCTTCCTCAGCTGGGGGTGGGCCAGGCGCTGGCCCAGGGTCACCGTCATCTTCAGGGCGCCCGTGACGCCCAGGATCACCGCCGTCCGGCAGTGGTCGTGGCGGTCGGCCGGGTAGCCGGCGTCCGCCAGCGCCGCGTCGGCTGCCAGGAGCCCCAGGAGCTGGGTGGAGTCGATGGACTCCATGTCGCGGGGGCTTATGCCGTACTTCAGGGGCTCGAAGGGCACCCGCGCCAGGAAGGCCCCGCGCTTGACGTAGATCCTGTCGCGGGCCTTGGGGTCGGGGTCGAAGTAGTCGGAGACGTCGAAGCGGTCGGAGGGCACTCCGGAGAAAGTGTCCAGGCCGTTCTTGACGGTGGACCAGAAGCCGCTGACGCCGGGTCTCCCGGGGAACAGGCACCCGAGGCCAATGACGGCAGCCGGATCCCTCTCGGGAGGGGTGGGTGGGGGGCTTGAGCTCATCGACTGGGGGACTCCGTGGCAGGATGGGCGAGCGGGCGTGAGGGGCGAGTCTGGCCCTCGCGGCGGGGCGGGGCCTGCCGTCCGGGAGGCGGGGTATCGGCCGCCGGGGAAAGGAAATGTCCGGTGATTGTAGCGTCCGGTGCCGTGTTTGACAAGAAGATGCGCCCCGCGGGGATCCCGCCGGGGCCGGCCCGGAGGGAAGGGCCCTGCGGCGGCCTACCCCCGGCCGGCGGGGGCCCCTTGCTCCTGGCAGACGTCACTGGACGCCGGAACAAAATAGTAGCATTTTCCTGCCTCCTGAAAAAAGGGCTATTTCGGGATCCAGTTTCGGGACTGTTGAACGCGGGGAATATGATAAGGAAAAGCCTGGATAATTAACATGTTGATATTGCGCGGCAATTCCATTTTTTACTGTTTTTAGGAAATGGGGGAAAAAGAGGGGGTTAATGGAGGGGAAAATCGGCGTGTAATTCCCGGCCGGGGAAATCCCCGGGAAATTAATTCGGAAAAAATTTCATGAATCCGGTTTTTAAGGGAAGGCGCGGAAGGAGAGGAAACTCCCGCTCGGGGCGGGGAGGGCAGGGGAGGAGCCGTGGCGGGGGAGCGGAAGGGAGCGGCGGGTGGACGGGAGGGGCCGTCCGGAACGGGTCCGGGCCGGATTCCCGCATCCGCGCGGGACGTGCTGGAGCCCTTCCGCCGCCGGGAGGGCCGGGAGGGCCGGGAGGCGGGGACGCCTTGCCGGGCGTCCCCGGCGCGGCGATCCGGCGGAAGGGAGGAAGTGGGATCGGATCCGGCGGAAGGCGGGACGGCGGCGCGCCGCCGGACGCGTCCCGCGCCGCGCCGCGTCTCAGCGGCTGCCCCACGTCCCGCCCGGCCCCTGCGGGGGAGGCCTGGTTCCGCGCCGAGGGAGCCGAGAGGGTGCAGGAGCGGGCAGGAGAGGGGGAAGAGGCGGCGCAGGGGGCGGTTTCCTCCCAGGGACGCCGGTCAGGAGCCCTGGAAGCCGGGATCCCCCCTTCCCGAGGCGGAAGGGTGAACCGTTCGTCAATCATCAGGTTCACGCCTACCCTGGCCATCATGGAAGCCGTCCTCAGTAATCCCTGCCGCCGGGGGCGCCCAGTCCGACTGGGCGGGGGCGCGTCGCGGGGACGTTCTGCGGGATCTTCTGCAGGGTCGGCATGCCGGGGAGCTTCTGGTCGGCGTAGCGGCGGCAGACGGGGCGCCAGGCCGTGTCAGCCGAGATAAGCCCGCGGCGGAGGGCGATGCCTGCGGCATCCGTCCCAGCCCGGCCGCCGCCACCCGCGCCGTCCTCGCCCCCGCAGGGGCCGTCCGCGAGCCCAGGATCCGGGAGAGGCAGGATCCCGTCCGCCGGGATTAGGCCCCGCCGCCGTCCCGGTGGGTCCAGGCGAGCGCGGGCGAGCCGCTGGGTGGATCCAGGAAGAGGGCCCAGAGGGGAGGGAGGGGCCCGTGGTGAGGAGCCCCAGGGATGACTCCGTAAGGAGCGCCGGGCTGCCGTCCTCGGGCAGGGCGTCCTCGTAGTGCTCCTCTGCAACGGCGCGGGGGAGGGGCCCCCCCCCTTAGGGCCTTGGGGTTGACGGAGGCCCTGAAGCCCGTGGGAGCCGCCTCAGCCGGGGCGGGGAGGCTGCAGACGGTCTCCAGGGCGAGGCCGGAGTCACCGCGATGGCTCTGCCGCAGCCTCCAGTCGAAGAAGGGGCCCATGGACTCGCCCTCGATGAAGACCCGCTTGAGAGGGGGCGGCACAGCCGGGCCGGGGCTCGCGGGGGGCAGGGGCAGGATCCTGACTCGGGCCGGGAAGGGCATGGCGGCGCGTTCCGCGGCGGGGACGCCCGCGGCGTCAGGTTCCCGGCGGCGGGGGCGGGTCCCGCGGCTCCCGGCGGGGCCCCCGGGCCTGCCCGGCCGGCGCGTCCCGTCTAGATCAGCTCCACCAGCTCCTCGGGGGGCAGGGGCTTGAACGTCAGCGGCAGGTCGTCCGGCACCAGCCCCAGATCGCGGGCGAGCGAGAAGCGCTTGAGGACGCTGAGGCCGTAGAGGAGGTTGAGCGCGAGCTCGCTCACCCTGCGGTTGGCCGGATCCTCGTAGTGGGAGCCCTGGGCCCACTCGTTGAAGGCCCCGACGGAGGGGCCGGTGAACACGCACCAGTCCGTCTGGCGCTCGGCGAGGCCCTGTATGGCCCAGCGGGAGGCCTGGCCCAGGTACCAGCGGAAGACGAGGGCCATCCTGTGCTTGGGGTTCTCGGCCTTCTTGAGCTGCGAGGGGTCGCGCGCCCGGAAGAAGGCCTCGGTCTCCTCCCAGATCGTCTCCAGGGGCTTGAGGAAGATTTTCTTCTCCAGGGTCTCCCGCTCGGAGGCCGGGATCTCCTCCAGCGAGCCGTGGAGCCGGTAGAGCTCGGCCAGGCGCTGGGCGCGGGCACCGAAGAGCGTGCCGTACTTGAGCACCTGGATCCTGGCCCCCAGCTCGAACATGTCGGCGGCGGGGGCGGGGGACACGTCGGTCTGGGAGGCCTTGGCCAGGAGCGCCCTGGCCGGGGCCGACAGGCCAGACTCCACGCAGGACTGGTTGATCGAGCCGGTGACGAAGTAGGAGCAGCCCACGTCCTGGGCGGCCAGGAAGGCGTAAGGGGTGCCCAGGCCCCCCGCGGCCCCCACCCTGAGGGGCTGGTAGTAGTCGTGCTTGCGGGTGGAGTCGTCCGCCAGCTGGATCATGCTCGGCCAGAGGGACAGGGCGGGGCGGAAGTCCGTGTGCCCGCCCGAGTCGGCCTCGGCGGTCAGGTCCTGGGCCACGGGCACGTGGCGGGCCAGCTCCGCCTCCCGGCGGGTGATGCGGCCCTTCTCCAGCAGGGAGTTCAGGATCTTCTCCGGGGGCGGCGCGAAGAACCTCCTGGCGAGCTCCAGGCGCGAGACCTTGGCCATCACCCGGTTGCGGCAGACGATGTCCCCCTCCGGGGTCTCGGTGAGGCCGGTCACGCGGTAGCGTACCAGGTCGGGGGAGATCTGCAGGAAGGCCGAGGCCTCGATCAGGGTCACGCCCTTCTCGAGGTAGATGTCCGTCACCTTCTCCTCCCACGCGGGGTCGTGGGGGGTGTGGATGAGGCAGGACCCGAACTGCTTGGCTCCCAGGGACGCCCTGAGGCGCGAGACGGCCTCCTCCACGGCGTCGGGCCGCAGGCCGGACGCGCCGAATATCCCCAGGAGCCCGTTCTGGGCGAAGGACTCCACCATCTCCACGCTCGAGATGCCGGCCACCATGGCCCCCCCCACGTAGGCGAAGCGGAGGTCGAACTCCTTGCGGAAGGCCTTGGACCCGAAGTTGCCGGGGGCGATGGGGGGGATGACGCCGATGACGTCGGGATCGCCGGGCGCGGCGAGCTCCCCGCCGGATCTGATGAAGATCGGCTCCAGGGGGTCGTAGATGGCGGTAAGGAGGTTGTTGAGGGACAGGGAGTTCATATGGCTGCGGCTCGGGGCGGTCTCCTGGGTGCGGGCCCGCGCGGGAACGCGGCCCGGCTGTCGCCGGCCCGGAGGCCTGGGGAGGGGGCCGGGAAGGGACGGCGCCTCGGCAGGTGCCGGGTCCGGTGCGGGGGGCGGGCTTCCGGCCGGCCCCGCTGACGCGGGCGGGCGGGACGGCACTCCGGGGCCCGCCCGGCGGGGATCGCGGACGGGCGAGGCCGGCGGCGTCGGGACGTGTTCCGCAAGGGCGAGGGCGTGGACATGGAGACTGTATCGCAACGGAGGACTTTTGGCAACCGCCGCCTCTTCCCCCGTGGCGGCCGGGGCCTCCCGTAAGACGCGGGGTTTGCCGCCCCCCATGCCCGCGGGCCCGGGGGGCGGCGCCCCGGCCGCGGCCCGCGCCGGCGCGGGGCCCAGGCCGCGCCCCGCCTCCCCGGTAGCCCCGGAACGCGGCCGTTGCGCTTGACACATCCGCGGCAGGTGCTTAGTGTTTACGGGAGAGACCATCCCGGCCGCCCCCTCCGGCCGGCATCACGCAGAAAGGCGGCCCGGGCCAGCCCGGGGCGATCAACGATGACTGCCAGGACCGGCCAGGGCGACACCAGCAACGTCTTCAAGAACGATCGCCAGAAGAGGATCTTCGAGGCGGTGGTGCTGGACTTCATCCGCACCGGGGAGCCGGTGGCCTCCGGGAGCCTTGCCGAGCGCCACGCGACGGATCTGTCTCCGGCCACCATCCGCAAGGTCCTCCACGAGCTGGAGGAGCAGGGGCTGCTCTCCCAGGCGCACCCCTCGGCGGGGCGCACCCCCACCGAGGAGGGCTTCCGGGTGTACGCGGACGGCATATTGGAGGTCAGGAGCCTGCCTACGGGCCTGAGGGCCCAGATCCAGAAGGAGCTCTCGGGGGCCGGACTCACGGCGGAGTCCATGTACAGCCTCTGCTCCAAGGTGCTCTCCAACCTCACCAGCCACATGGGGGTGGTGATGGCGCCCGCCGCGGCGTCCCTCGGCCTGCGGAAGCTCTATTTCGTGCGGCTGGGGCCGGGCCAGGCCCTGGCCGTGCTGCTGACCCGCGGGGGGGTGGTGCAGAACCGCTTCGTGCGCACCCCGGAGGACTTCTCCCAGGCGGAGCTGGACGAGGTGAACGTCTTCCTGGAGTCTCTCGAGAGCCCCTTCACCCTGGACGAGATCCGCGAGCGGGCCCTGAGGGACATGGCCGAGAGCCGGAGCGAGTTCGAAAGGATCTTCCGCCGGGCCTTCCTCCTGGCCTCGGGGGCCTCGGGGGCCCCCGCCGAGGACGCCGGGGGGAGGGAGATTTTCCTGGACGAGAAGGGGCGGGCGCGGCTCCTCGACCATCCGGATTTCCGGGACGCTGAGGCCATGCGGGCCCTCTTCCTCGCCTTCGAGGACAAGCGCCGGCTGGTGGAGCTCCTGAACGAGGTGACGGGCGGCGGCAGGGTCCGGGTGGTCTTCGGGCCCTCCGGCGAGGGGACGGACGGGCTGGCGCTCGTGGCCTCCCCTTACAGCACGGCGGGAGGGGACGCGGGCGCGCTCGGCGTGCTGGGGCCCAGGCGGCTCGACTACGCGGCCATCGTGCCCGTGGTGGACTACGCGGCCAGGGTGCTCTCGGGGTACTTCAGGTAGGCCCGGGCCCGCGGGGCGGCCCGCCCGGGGCGTCCGGGGCCCTCGTGCCGCCGGCGCCCCGCCCCTCCGGGGCCCGTGTTCCCGGGCCGGCGGACTTGCCGGAGGCTGCCTTCTTCCGCCCCGGGCGCGCAGGCGCCCCGGGGCGGAGCGATGGGCCCCGCTGCCCCGGCCGGTAAGCCGCCGGCGGCGGCCGGTAAAACGCATTTACCAGGAAGGACTGATATGGACGATATATACAGGACGGACGGTCGTGAGGATTGGGACGCCCCGGAGGGAGGCGGCCGGGAGGGGGAGAGCCGGGGGGGGGCCGCCGGGGGGGGCTGGGACGCCCAGGACGGCGGCGACGCTCCGCCGTCCTGGGACGATGCGCCCGGGCCCGATGGCGGGCCCGCGGGGGACGGCGCGGAGGGCGGCGCCCCCGACCAGGTGGAGGCCCCCGCCGAGTTCACTGACTGGGAGGAGCAGGCGGGGATCTACAGGGAGAAGTACCTGCGCGAGGTGGCCGAGTCCCAGAACCTCCGCAAGCGGCACCAGAAGGAGGTCGAGACGGCGCGCAAGTACTCCGCCGAGCCCATCCTGCACGATCTCATCCCCGTCCTGGAGAACCTCCACCTGGCGCTGGGCTACGCGGATCCCTCCGTCCCCGCCGTCAAGGGGCTGGCGGACGGGGTGAGCCTCACCATAAAGGACTGTCTCAGCAAGCTGGCGGAGCACGGCTTCCGGGAGCTCGTCTGCGCGCCCGGCGATGCCTTCGACCCCAACTTCCAGGAGGCGATGGGGGTGGAACCCTCGGAGAGCCTCCCCGACAACGCCGTGGCCAGGATGCTCGCGCGGGGCTACCAGCTCCACGACAGGCTCCTGAGGCCGGTCAAGGTCATGCTGGTCAAGAACCCGCCCCGGCAGTGACGTCCACCGTCCCCGGCGGCCGTGCCCGCCGGGGACGGGGCCCTCGCCGGGGGGTGCGGGCGGGGCTCCGGCAAAGCGGCCAGGGAGGCCGCGCCGGAGAGGGTCCCCCCTTGACGGCGCCCTCCGGGGTGATTACCTGTTTGGCAGCGAGCCGGGCGCTCCCGCGGGAGATCCCCGCTTCGCCGGGGCTTTCGGGGAGGGCGGCCGCGAGGGCCCGTCCGGGCCGCAGGCCCCGCCCCCGCCCCGCGGGGGCCGGCCTCCCGGAGGGAGGCCTGGCCGGGCGGACGGCGGGCCCGAGGGGAACGGCCGCAGGCGCCGTAAAGATACCAGGCTACAGGGCCTCGAGAGAGGAACGTGAGGCCCACGACATATCGTATCCTTTTCGAGGAGGAACATCTACATGGCCAATGTCATTGGCATCGATTTAGGGACCACCAACTCCTGCGTGGCCTTCATGGACGGGACCGAACCCAAGGTCATCGCCAACATCGAGGGCAACCGCACCACGCCCTCCGTGGTGGGCTTCTCGGAGTCGGGGGAGAGGCTGGTGGGCCAGACCGCCAAGCGCCAGGCGGTCTCCAATCCAGAGGCCACCATATATGCCGTCAAGAGGCTCATCGGGCGTAAGTTCGACTCCCCCGAGGTTCGCAAGGACATGGCGGTCGTGCCGTACAAGGTCGTCTCCGGCCCGAACAACGACGCGGCGGTCGAGGCCCGCGGCAAGACCTACAGCCCGGCCGAGATCTCGGCCATGATCCTCACCAAGATGAAGCAGACGGCCGAGAGCTTCCTGGGCCAGCCGGTCACCGAGGCGGTGATCACCGTCCCCGCCTACTTCAACGACTCCCAGCGCCAGGCCACCAAGGACGCGGGCCGGATAGCGGGCCTAGAAGTCCTGAGGATCGTGAACGAGCCCACCGCGGCGGCGCTCGCCTACGGCCTCGACAAGAAGAGGGAGCAGAAGATAGCGGTCTTCGACCTGGGCGGAGGCACCTTCGACATCTCCATACTCGAGATAGCCGACGGCGTGTTCGAGGTCAAGAGCACCAACGGCGACACTTTCCTGGGCGGCGAGGACTTCGACAAGAAGATCATCGACTGGATGGTGGACGAGTTCAGGAAGTCGAGCGGCATCGACCTGCGCGAGGACAAGATGGCCCTCCAGAGGCTCAAGGAGGCCGCCGAGCGCGCGAAGATGGAGCTGTCCAGCTCCATGGAGACCGACGTCAACCTCCCCTTCATCACCGCCGACGCCACGGGCCCGAAGCACCTCAACCTCAAGCTCACGCGCTCCAAGCTCGAGAGCCTGGTGGACGATCTGGTGGCGAGGGTGGTGGGCCCCTGCGAGACCGCCCTCAAGGACGCTGGCCTGACCCCCCGCGAGATTAACCAGGTGATCCTCGTGGGGGGCATGACCCGCATGCCCAAGGTGGTCGAGCAGGTCCGCAAGGTCTTCGGCCAGGAGCCCTCCAAGGGGGTCAACCCCGACGAGGTGGTGGCCGTGGGAGCCGCCATACAGGGCGGCGTGCTCAAGGGCGACGTGAAGGACGTGCTCCTCCTGGACGTCACGCCGCTGTCGCTCGGCATCGAGACGCAGGGCGAGGTGTTCTCGCGCCTCATCGAGAAGAACACCACCATCCCCACGAAGCGGAGCCAGATCTACTCCACCGCCACCGACAACCAGCCCTCCGTGGTGATAAACGTTCTGCAGGGCGAGCGCGAGATGGCCTCGGGGAACAAGAGCCTGGGCCGCTTCGAGCTGGTGGGCATACCCCCCGCGCCGAGGGGCGTGCCGCAGATAGAGGTCACGTTCGACATAGACGCCAACGGCATCGTGCACGTCTCGGCGAAGGATCTCGGGACCGGCAAGGAGCAGTCGATCAAGATAACGGCCTCCAGCGGGCTTTCCGAGGAGGAGATCCAGCGCCTCATCAGGGACGCCGAGCTCCACGCCGAGGAGGACAAGGCCCGCAAGCAGCTGGTGGAGCTCAAGAACAAGGCCGACCAGCTGATCTACGCCACCGAGAAGAGCCTGGGCGACCTGGGCGACAAGGTCGACCCCGCGACCCGGAGCCAGGTGGAGAGCGCCGTGGCCGATCTCAAGTCGGTCCTCGAGAACGGCGACAAGACCGTCATCGAGGCCAAGACCAAGGCCCTCACCGATCTCAGCCACAAGCTCGCCGAGCAGATGTACTCCCAGGCCAGCCAGCAGCGGCAGGGCGGCGACGGCGGCGCTGGCTACCAGTCGGCCGGCGGCGGAGGCTCCCCCCGCTACGACCGCTCCTCCGGGCCCGAGGACGCCGGCGAGCCCGTGGTGGACGTGGAGTTCGAGGAGGTCAAGGACAAGTGAGGCCGTCGCGGGGGGCCGTCCCGGAAGACGCGCCCCCCGGAAGCCGCTGACGCGCTTCCGGCATGCCCTGCGCCCGCGGCGCCGCGGAAAGGGCCGGAGTGGGGCCCCCCCCTCCGGCCCTTTCCGCGTCCTCCCGCGGCGGGGGACGGGTGCCTGGCGGCAGGCCGGGCCGCCGACCCGTGCCTCAGGGACGGGCGGGCCGGGGTGAGGGCGCCCGCCGGACGCCTCAGCCCGCATCGGGGGGCGGAGCACCCCATGGCCGCGGCCGGTGTCATGGACACGGGGGGCCCCGGGCGGGAACGCTTTCCGCACGCCTTCCGCGCCGCATGCGCGGACGGGCCGCGGGAGGGGCCATGGCCTTGCCCGGCATGCCCGGGGCGGGGGAGTGCCGCGCCCCGGGAGGAAGGGCATGGCATGGAGGGCGGGAAGAGCGCGGCCTTGACATCCTCCCCTGACTGAAGCCAGGGGATTCCGGCGGACACGGAGGCGAAAGCCAGCCCCTGGTCTCCGGCGTGTCCCCGCTTCTCACAGGCCGGCCTTGGGCGCCATGTCCCCCGCAGGCGTTCATCGGCCCGCCCGGCCGTGAAGCCGTTCATCGCCCCGGCAACATCGGCATTCTCCGCGAGACCGCGTTGCAGGCATCCGGGCCTGGCCTGGGTCTCACGGCTGTCCGAATGCCTGAACCCGCGTTCAGGGCAAGTCCGGCCGGCGCTACGGGCCGGGATCCTGATCAGCCTTCCGCCCCCGGCCGCCGGCCTGCCGTCCTGCATGGACGCAGGCATTCCCCAGCCCTGGCCCAGGACTGCCTTGCTGAGGCCGCTTCTGGCCCTGACGTCCCGGCCGGGCGCTTTGGCGGCCCTGGTTCCAGAGGAGGGCATATCTCGGGCTTCCAGATCCCCCGCGACCGCCGCGGCGCGGTTTTAGCCGATGGCGGGAGGCCGGGTGTTCCCGCAGGAAACTCTTGCGGGAGCCAGCGGCCTTCATGCGGGCCTTGGCGGCCTGGAGCCTGGCCTCCCGTCAGCCGCTCCCACGGGCGGTTTTGAGGGAGCCGTTCCCGCCCTCTCCGGCCCGCTCTCTGGCGGCCTCACGCCTGCGGGAAGGAGCCATTTTCCGGGGCCTTAGTTTTTTCTCACGGCGGCGGGAACTGCCGGGCGGCCCGATGTACCCGCCGTCCGGCATGGCGGCGAAGCGGGCGGCACCGGGGCCGGTTCCGGTCATGGGGCCCTGGGCCGCCCATGGCGCCGGGATCTACGCCCCGGTCTGGGCCGCGGAGTGAAAGCCGTCCGCCCCGGCCGCGACAGTGGCATTCTTGATTCCACTGTAAACCCCCCCTCCTGGCCAGTCTGATGGGTTTTTCGCGTGAGGGAAGAAAAGACTCTGTTTAGGACACTTCTGAGAGATGTGTACACTTCTAATCGCGTACTACTCTCCTGCTGCTGACCTTTTTGTGGCGGTCAGGCCTGCCATCCCGACTGTTTCCCAGTTTTCTGCCTTCCTCCTTACTGTCAAGTTTCTGTCGGGGCGGGAGATCCGGCTGTCCGGAAACACGCCGCTGCGGGAGCCTCATGGCGACCCGCGGAATCCCCTGTGCTCCATAACGAAGTTAAAGACCCTCTTGATGATCAGGCCAAGCATCTTGAGGAAGTTGGCGCCGGTGCCCCTGAGGGTGCCGCGGATTCTCAGGCGGGCTGTCCCCTGCACCCTTTCGGCGTCGCTCATGGTACCCTCGATGCCGTTGCGCTGCCTGGCCTTCGCGGCGTCCTCGGGCGTCCGGTCCAAGGCGCGGTTCCTCGCGGCCTCGAGGGTGGAAAGGCTGTGCCTCAACGAGGCGCCAGGCCCTGTGAGTCTCATGGGGCACAGGTCTTTGCACGGGCAGGCCCCGCAGACGTCCCTGTCAAAGTGCGCGTTGCAGTCGCCGCCGCGCCGGCTCACGGGCGTCCGGGCCGACAGTCCGCGGGGGCACCCGGTCAGGGCTCCCTTCCCGTAGGTCTTGAAGTCCGCGGGCGAGAACCCGGGCCCGCCCGCCTCCGCCCCGGATCCCGGGGGAACCTTCAGGCTGCCGTGCCGCGAGGTGACGATCCCGGCGCCTGTCGCCTCTGCGAGCGACCGGTTGCGCCCGGCGTAGCAAGGGTTGTCGCCGAGGATGACTTTCTCGCCGACATTCCGTTTCCCCAGGTATTCAACGAGGCCCTCGACGGCATTGGAATCGCTCTCGTGCGCGCCTTCGGGCCTGACAAATATCGTGAGATTCAGGGCAGGGCGCATGAGCCCGCTCTTCCTGGCGGGGGTGCAGACCTAGGCGGCCTGGAGCTTGCGGCCCTTCATCCTCTTTGCCCCGCCGACGGCGACATTGTCCACGCGGTGCGAATAGCGAGAGAAGCGGCTACAGTCGCCACGCCCATGGTTCCTCCCGCCCTGTCATCCGGATTCACGGAGCATGGCAGCTTTCATGCGGAACAGGCAATACCTCACGGAACACGGTAGCCAGCCCTCCCCCCCCGCTCCTGGCCGCGACCCCGTGCCTCGCATGGGTTTCCGGACGGGCGGCCGCCGCTCCCCGGCCCCCGCCCGGGATCATCCTAAAGAGGATTCCACGGCGGGCACCCACCCCGCCGGAAAAAACAGAATTGTTCGGCGGCCGTGGACGACGGGGGAAGGGGCCACTCCCCCGTTCTCCCCTTGTCGGCACCCAGGGAACCTGGGATGACCGGGAAAGCGACCTGTCCTGCCGCGGGCGCCCCCGCGGAGGCAAGGGGACGCACCCCCGTCCAGATTGCGGGGGTGGGGCCGGCTCAGATGAGATGAGACCGGGAAGGAGGGCAAGCCCATGTCAGAGCGGGACCAGGTAATCAGGGAGGGCACCCCGCCGCCGCAGGGCTTCCACACGGCCTTCGAGATGGAGCTGTCCCGGCGGGTGTCCTGAGGGGAGAAAGCCACGGCCCTGCTCGTTGCCAGTCTGGAAAGGTTCGCGACCAAGATTGACACGGGAGAAATCAGGGGCGAAATAAGTGAGATGAAGGCGGGGATGGCGGTTTGAGAGGGGTGCTGAAGAGGGCGTAGACTCCCGACTTTCGATGATCACGGCGATTGCCATGGGGGTGGGGAATTATTTGCGGCGAGCTTGATCGCCCAGTTTGGCTATGTGTACAGCATTTACGGGTGCCTGAAAGACCTGAATCATGTTGTGTCCGATCTCGGGGTCAGGGTGACCCAGATCGGGGCAGGCTTTCCGCACAGGACGCGAGGATCGAGCTCATCCTCGAGAAGCTTCAGGCCCTGCCGGCCGCTCCCGCGGCGGGCCCTGTACCCTCCGCGCCCGCCCCTCCCGCCGCCGGGAGCCGCTGAACCGCCAGGCCTGGGCTCTCCTCCGTCTTCCCTGTTTTTCCGGGACCCTGCCAGCTCGGGCGGGGCCCGCGGCCGCTTAAGTCTTCCCCCAGAGGTTCAGCGCGAAGACGGCCTCGTCCGTCTCCTCGCGGGAGACGCCGTTGGAGCGCAGTGTGTAGCCGGGGCGGGCGCGGTCGGGGAGCTTCTGCACGAGCCCGGTGTTTACGGCCCCCTGTAGGCGTGGTAGCCGAAGGTCTTCCGCATGGAGCGCGTCCCGATCAGGGGCAGGCAGGTGGCCCCGCCGGCGCGCCTGAGCTGGCGGTGGAGGGTCTTGCGGGAGAGGGGCCGGCCGCGCCCGGCGGGAGGGGAAGAGCCAGGCCTCCTGATCGAGGCTCCCGGCGTCCCTGGCGCGGGAGCCCGCGTCCGGTACGGGGCAGGACGCCGCGAGACCGCGGGGGCATCCGGGAAGGGGGACGCCGGTAGGCGGGTAGAAGGCGAGGAGCCCGCCCGTCCGGGACGGCCTCCCGCAGGGCGGGAAGCCCCCGGGAAGTGGACGACGGGAACCCGGATCCCCCGGCGGGGAGGCGGGGGGGCGGCCCGCGAGGTTGCGGCGAGTCTCCGGGGGGGACAGGCATGGGGCGGCGGGCGGGAAGCCGGCAAGGGCCGGGAGAGAGGCCGGAAGAGACGTGGGAAGACGAAGGCGAAGCCGGCGGCGCCATCCGGGGCGCGGCGGACGCCGGAAGCGTCCCCCGGCGGACCGCCGGGACCGGGAGGAGACCCGGACGGCGCGGCGCCGGATCCGCCCGCCGCCAGGAGGGTGCGGAAGGGACGGAAGGTCCATATAGCGCTGACGCTGGACGAGAGCCTCCTGGACACCGCCTACTGCCTGGCGAGGGAGCTGGGCATCAACAGGTTCGCCCTGCTGTCCCTGGCCCTGAGGCAGCCGGCGAGATCCGGCATCCATCTTTAAGGGAGGGTTGCCGGGCGGGCCGCGGAAGACGGGCCCGCCTGCCGGTAGCCATGGGGGCCCGGGCCGGCGAACGGCGGCCCCGGCGCGGGACATCATCCGGGGCCGGGACGCGAGGCGCGTCCGGACGGCCCCGGGAGTGGCACGGGACAGTATGCACGGCGCCCAGAACGACGCCCGCCGCCGAAGTCCGCGGGGAGGCCGCGGCGCCGTCGGCGGCCCCCCTGCCCCCGGGGGTGCCCCGGGGGCAGGGGGCGTGCCGCGTGCGGGTGGTGCCGGCCCCTCCCCTCAGGTCAGTCCTGGTACAGCAGGAAGTCCGTGCGCCTCCGGTCGAAGGCCTTCAGGTGCGGCTCTATGTTCCGGCAGATCTCCTCGGAGGTCGCCCCCCCCTCGAGGTCGGTGAAGAGGTTGTGGCAGCCGATGATGAGGTCGATGGGCCTCTTCTCGGTCTCGTACTCGTAGGGTGGCTCCTTGAGCCGGAAGCTCCCGGGCCAGAGCCTGAGGACGCACTCCAGGACAGCCAGCGCCGCCCGGAAGGGGCGGAATGACCGGGCCAGGGGGTGGATCTCGACTCCCCGGCAGATCTCGCCCGCCCACTTGCCGAACATGGGGCGGAACTCCACGGGACGGAAGAACGTCCCCGGGATGTCCATGGCGTCCAGCCTGTCGGCCAGCGCCCGCGCGTCCACGTAAGGGGCGCCGACGAGATGGAAGGGCCGCGTGGTCCCCCGGCCCTCGGAGAGGTTGGTGCCCTCGAAGATTACCGAGCCGGGGTAGATGAAGCACGCCTCGGGGGTGGGGAGGTTGGGGCTGGGCATCACCCAGGGGAGCCCGGTCTCCCGGAAGTGCAGGCCCCGGTCCCAGCCCTCCATGGGGATGACGGTGAGATCGCAGGGCGACTCCATGGAGGCGTTCCGGTAGATGGCGTGCTCGCCTATCGTGAAGCCGTGCCGCAGGGGGACGGGGGTCATGCCGACGAAGGACTTGAGGTCCGGCGACAGGGGCATCCCCTCCAGGACGATGCCCCCGGAGGGGTTGGGGCGGTCGAGGACTATCACCCTGACGCCCGCCCTGGCGCACGCCTCCATCATCAGGAACAGCGTCTGCGCGAAGGTGTAGACCCGCACCCCCACGTCCTGGAGATCGCAGATGACCGCGTCCAGGCCCTCGAGCATCCTGGGCTCCGGCGCGCGGGTCTCCCCGTAGAGGCTCCACACGGGCCTGCCGTCGGGGAGCGCGAAGTGGGGCGACTCGTCCATGTTGTCCTGCATGATCCCGTAGAAGCCGTGCTGCGGCGCGAAGAGCCGGTTCACGGCCCCGGGCAGGGCAGTGTCCAGGAACTCCAGGGTGTGCCTGCGGTCGGGGCCCACGGAGGCCTGGTTGGCCAGGAGGGCGAGGGATTTGCCCAGCCATGCGTCGGCATGCGAGCGGATGAAGACGGAGAGGCCGGAGAGGACTCTTGAAGGGGGTTTTTGCATCGACTGGAACCTGAGGAGGGGTGATCCGGCGGGCGTTCGGGAGAGGGCCCCCGGCGGCCGGACAGCCCGGTTCCGGGGGGATGGACGATGAAGCGGCAGGGACGGCGGGGGGCCGGCGGGGCGGCCGTGCGGGCCGGCGGCATCGGTGGGCCGGGACGGGCGGAAGGGGCGGGGGAGGGCGCGTACCCGCGTCCAGGGGCCCCGGCGCAATCGCGCCGGCCGGCCCGGGAAGGGGCGCGCCTTCCCGGCGGGGCCAGTTTACTTCATGAGACGCCCTCCCGGCAATCCGGTTGAGCGGGGTCAGGCGCGGGACGGGCGTCCCGGCTCCGGAGCCCTTGCGCGGGGCGGGCTGCAGGCCCTCCCGGCCCGGTCAGGATCCGAGCCGGGCCGGGGCAGCGGGGGCCGCGGACCGAGCCGATCCCGGTTCGCGGCCCGCGGGGGGCGGCCCGCCGGTCGGCGGCATCGGCATCGGCGCCTGCGGGCGGTACGCCGGGATTCACGCCCCGGCGGCCGGGCCCGCCGCACCTCCCCGTCACTTCTGGCAGCCGGGGCACCAGACCGTGCCCCGGCCGGCGATGACCGCCCTTTGCAGGGGCCTGCCGCAGCGGGGGCAGGGGAGCCCGGCCCTCCCGTAGGCCCGGTGGAGCTCCTGGTATGTCCCGGGGCCCAGGGGCGCGCGGTAGTTCTCGACGGTGGAGCCCCGGCGGGCGATGGCCTCGGCAAGGATTTCCCGGGCGGCGCGCCGGATCCGGTCGGACTCGGGGCGGGAGATGCCGGAGGCTGTCCGTCCGGGCGAGATCCCGGCCGCGAAGAGGATTTCCGTGGCGTAGATGTTGCCGATGCCCCCCATGACGGACTGATCCATCATGACCGTCTTCACGGGGGCCCTGGAGGAGGACAGCCGCCGGTGGAAGTCGTCTTCCGAGAGGGAAAGGGCGTCCGCCGCCGCGGCGCCCGCGGGGTGGAGCCTGTCCAGCTCGGCGGCGGGCGCCACGTAAAGCCTCCCGAAGGTGCGTATGTCGCGGTAGAGGAGGGCGTCCTCCCCAGCGGGGCCCCGCGGCCCGTCCAGGAGGAAGGCGGCCCTGACATGAGGGGGCCAGCCCCTGGCATCGGGGGGTCCGGCCGCGGGCCGGGCGCCGGGGCTTCCCGCGCCCGGCCCGGCGGGCTTCCCCGCGGCAGGCCGGCCGGCCGCCTCGCCCGCAGGCGGCGTTCCGGCCTCCCCCCTCCCGAAGAGGAACTGCCCGGTCATCCGCAGGGAGGCGAGCAGGGCGAGGCCGCCCTCCAGCCCGATGACCACGCACTTGCCGCGGCGGTAGGTGGAGGCGATCCTCTCCCCTTCCAGGGCCGAGAGGGGGAGTGGCCCCGCCGCCGTGGGGGGATGCAGGGTCACGGCCGCGGTGATCGTCGCCCCCGCCAGGATCCGGAGATCGGCGGCGATGGTCTCGGCCTCGGGGAGCTCAGGCACCGGCCTCCTCCAGGGCGGCCGCGAGCGCCTTGATCTCGGAGCGCGGCCTGACCGCGAACCTGAGCCACCCCTGCCCGAGACCCCGGAAGTTCGAGGCGTCCCGGGCGAGGATGCCGTTGCGGTAGAGGGTCCTCAGGATCCCGGGCGCGGCCTTCCCCGCGTAGGCGAGGATGAAGTTGGCGTCCGAGGGGACGGTCCTGGAGTGGCGCTCCAGGGTGGCCCGCAGGAGGGAGCGCAGGCGCTTGACGGCCTGCGGGGTTCTCTCCACGAAGGCCCGCCGGGGGATGCAGAACAGGCCGGCCTCCAGGGCCATGCAGTTGAGGGGCCAGGGCTCCATCTGGGACGCCAGGAGCCTGACGCTCCTGGGGTGGCCGGCCAGGTAGGCGAGGCGCAGGCCCGGGATGGCGAAGATCTTCGTGAGCGAGCGCAGCACCAGGAGCCTCTCCCGCCTGGCGGCGGCCGCCTGGAGCGATTCGCCCTCGGTGAAGTCGATGAAGGCCTCGTCAACCACGACCCAGGTTCCCTTGCGGGCGTTGAGATCCAGGAGCGCCTCCGCGGTTTCGGGGGGGAGGAGGCGCCCGGTGGGGTTGGCGGGGTTGGCCACGAAGAGCAGATCGGGCCGCAGGGCCGCCGCCTGCTCCACCACCTCGGGCGTGACCAGGAAGTCCGCCGAGGGGCGGGCCAGCACCCACTGCGGGGGGCGGTTCGCGGCGGAGAGCGCCTCCGCGTACTCGGCGAAGGCGGGCCCGATGATGACCGGCCTCTTCGGCTCGAGGAGCCTCGCGACGAGCCTGATGTGGGGGGTGCTCCCCGCCCCGGGTAGGATGGCGCCTGCGGGGAGCCCCGTCGCCTCGGACAACGCCTCCACGAGGCTCCCAGCCGCGACGTCCGGGTAGTGGATGGTCTCCGGGAAGGCCCGGAAGAGATGGCTCCTCAGGCCCGGCGGCTGGCCCGCCGGGTTGATGTTCGCGGAGAAGTCCAGGATGTCCTGCCAGGGGATCCCCAGCTCCCGGGCCGCCTCGAAGATGCGGCCGCCGTGTCTGTGATCGGTCAAGGCGATGATCCTTCCCCGGCCGGCCCGCGTCCCGAGAGGGGCGGGAGAGGCGACGGCGGGGCAGTCGCGTGCCGGCGGATAACCCCTGGTCCGCGGCACCGGAGAGGTTGCGGCGACCGGAAGCTCCCGCGTTATAGCACATCGGAAGTGGGCAGGAAAGACGGGTTCTCGCGGCGCGGCCCGCGCCTGCCGGGGTGACGCCCGGGCGCCCCGGGACGGCCCCCTCAGGGAGGGGGGCCTGCGGCGGGGCGGGACAGGGGATGCCCGGCGCGCGGGTGGGGATGGGGCCGTCGCATGGGGGCCGCCCGGCGGCGGGTTCCCGCGCGGGCGGGTCCCAGGCCGGTCATG
>JAITEZ010000136.1 GCA_031281735.1 Deltaproteobacteria bacterium
GCGCGGGAGCGCCGGGACGGCCGCGGCAGGGTTCCGGGATCCCCCGCGGGGCGGGTCGCCGGCCCCGGCGGCCTCCGGCGGGCGGTCACGGGGGCCGGTCGCGGGGCCGTCCCGGGGGCGGTGCCGGGAGGGCCGCGCCGGCCGGGGGCGGCCGGCGGGAGGCGGCCCCCCTAGAGGAGGATGTCCGAGGCGTTCAGGCCGAAGTCCGAGGGGTGGAAGCAGCGCAGGATGTTCCGCACGAAGCGGCCCTTCTCGTCCCTCTCGGATATGTCCACGAGCTCGCCCCTCACGATGTCCTGCCCCTTCTTGTCGAGGAGGTAGGCCATGGGACGCGCGTCCTCCGCGTCGGGCGGGGTCTCGGCCACCATGGCCACCTCCTTGGTGTCGAGGATGAGGAGGGTGCCGATGGGGTAGATGCCGACCATGTTTATGAAGACCTTGAGCAGCAGGGGGTCGAGGGACTTCCCCGCGGAGGAGGTCATGATGTCCAGGGCCTGCTCCGGGTTCATGGGGACGGGGCGGTAGGAGCGCGAGGAGGTGAGGGCGTCGTAGTGGTCGGCTATGGCCACGATGCGCCCGAAGAGGCTCAGGGGTGGGTTGAGCTCGGAGTTGGGGTAGCCGCCCAGGTCCACCCCCAGGTGGTGCTCGAAGGGCGCCTGGAGCAGCCTGGTCTTGAACTTGTGCTCGGCGTTGATCTGGATGATGCGGGCCACGCTGAAGAGCGAGTGGTTCTTCACCTCCTCGTACTCCTCGGGGGTGAAGCGGGCCGTCTTGCGGATGAGGGAGATGGGGATGTCCACCTTCCCCAGGTCGTGGAAGAGGCCCGAGAGGCCCAGGGTCGCCACCGCCACGCGGGAGAGCCCCAGGCGCCTGCCCAGGCACATGGAGAGTATCGCGACGTTAACGGAATGGGTGCAGGTGTAGTCGTCGTAGTCGCGGATGGTGGACAGGTTGAGGAGGAGCCTCTCGTCCTCGAAGAGGGTCTCCACCATGTCCTGGACCACGCGCCGCGACTTGGCGATGCTCACGGCCCCGCCCTCCTTGAGCTTGGTCTCCACCGCGGTGAGCACCGCCATGGCCCGGGAGTAGGACTTCCGGGCCTTCACCGCGAGCGTGCGGGTCCCTGCGTTCCAGACCACGGGGCGGCCGTGGGTCTTTCCGCCCTCCGCGTCCTCCTTGAAGACGAAGGCGATCTTGAAGTCGGGGTCGGTGATGGGGGCGGCCCAGGAGCCCGCCAGCTCCCCCTTGAGCCATTCGGCGGGGTTCTCCTGGCCCTGGGAGCGGTTCAGCGCGCGGATGAACTCCACCACGTCCGCGTCCGTGAGGTTCTCCCTCCTGCTGAACGTGAAGCCGTAGAAGCCCCGCCGCTCCAGGAAGTCCATGAGCTTGGCGGCCGTGACCGCGACCGGCCCCTGCGGGATCGCGAGCTTCTGGCTGTCGAGGTAGAGGCGGCCCCGGTGCGCCCGCAGGCCGAAGACGGTCCTCTCCTCCCAGATCCTGGCGAGGGCCTTCCGGAAGACGGACAGGTTGTCGGCGAAGATCTTGTTGTTGGGCTGGTGGATCTTGACCAGCTGCGGCAGGCGCAGGAGGGACTGGATGACGACCTCGGCCGGGGGCTGCTCTCGCTCGCGGAAGGGCGCCTTGGAGGCGGTGGCGACCGACGTCTGTCCGGCCTGCCGATAGGCCTGCTGCATCTCAGCTTCCCCTGCCCCCGGCGCCCGCCCCGATCGGCTCGCCTCCCAGGGCCCCGGCCGCCTGGGAGGCGAGGCGCGCGGCCTGGGCGCAGGCCGCGCGGACCGCCCGGAAGGCCGAGCGCGACGCCCGGCGCACCACCTCGCCCGCGCCCGAGGACTCGGGCAGGAGCATGAGGGCGAGAGCGGCGCCGGTGCGGTGGTTGTCCGCCGAGGCGCCGAAGAGGGAGCCCAGGTCCCGCTTCATGAGCACCTCGGTGAGGAAGGGCGCGGAGGCCCGGCTCCCGCACAGGCCGAGCCTGCAGTAGTGCTCGAGGAGGTCCGCCCCGCTGCTCTTGCGGGCGTAGAGATCGGCCAGGTAGCTGCGCAGGACCGTCTCCACGTGGGGATCCCTGCGGCGCAGGAGGAAGGGCGCGACCTGGGTGCGGACCCGGGGGTCGGGATCCACGATGAGGTGGGCGACGCTCTGGATGGAGTCGGGCTCGACCTCCAGCACCAGGCGGGCGGCCAGGGCCCTGACCGGGGGGGACCGGTGCTTCAGGAGCACCGACTTCATGGGCGGGGTGAGGGGGCGGCGCATGGCCTGGAGCATCCCCGTGAGCTCCAGGAGGGCCCACTCGTTGAGGGACTGGGCCAGCTTGGCGAAGCCGTCCTGGGCCGAGTGGATCTGCCAGGCGATCACCTCGATGATGAGCTTCTTGAGCGAGAGGGACCTGGCGGCAGGCAGGGTCTCGGCCAGGTTCCCGGCCGAGCCCTGCGGGAGCTGGTAGAGGAAGTACCTCAGGCTCTCGTAGTGCTCGGCGCAGGCCGCGTCGTCCGGGACGGCCTCGCAGAGGGAGGCCAGGAACTGCGGCTCGGCCAGGGCCTTCTGGAGCTCGGAGCGCAGGCGGGGCACGGGACCCTCCCAGCCCGCCTTGGCCGAGAGGTCCTGGAGCCGGGCGAGGAAGGCGTTCACGTGGGCGAGCGAGAGACGCGCCGCCGACTGCCGCGACTCCTCGGCCACGAAGGCCGTGAGCGAGGGGAGCATGGAGGGGCGGAGGATCGGGGCCTTCACGAGCACCATCACGAGGTCCAGGATGCTGGAGCTCTTGGCCCGGGCCTCGTCCCACTGGATGAGGGCCCCCACCTGCTTGATCTCGCGGGCCGAGAGCCCCCAGAACTTGAGCCTCTGGGCGCGGCCCTCCTGCAGCTTCTCGTCTATCTCGGGGCGGTCCTCCTCGTCGCTGAGCGTCACAGGCTGGCTCATCTCCGTGCGCTCGTCCATGGAGTCAGCGGAGAGGCTCGAGAGATCGAGGTTCTGGAGGGCCTTCCCGAAGGGGCTGTCGTCGTCCCCCCCGCCGTCGGGCTCGGCCCCCGCCGCGTCCGCCGGGCCCTTCACCGGATGGCCGTCCGGATCCCCGTCCGGGTCGTAGACGGAGTCCGCGGGGCCGCCGTCCCCGGCGGCCTCCCCCGTGCCGCCGCCGTCCCCCTGGCCGCCGCCCCAGCCGCCTTCGTCGCCGTCCCGCCCGCGGCCGGGCCTGCCCACGTCCGCGCCCTGGCGGCCCCTGAGGCCGGCCTCGTCGGGATCCTCGTCCCACTCCCCGCCCTCGCGGGCGTGGCCCGCGCCGCCGCCGGAGCCGTTGCCGCCGGAGCCGTTGCCGCCGGGGGAGTGGCCGCGCTTCACGCGGCCCGAGGGGTCCTTGTAGAAGGCCCCGTCCGAGCCAATGCCCGGGGGCGGCTTGAGTGCGGGCCCGGCGCCCCCTCCCATGGGGGCGAAGCCGCCGTCGTCCGCCTCGCCGTCCGCGTCCTGCAAGGGGGCGAAGCCGTCGTCGTCTATGCCCTCCTCCCCGGGCCGGGCGATGCGCACGGATACGGGGCCGCCGCCCCACGCGCCGCCGCCGCCGGACCCCCCGCCTGGCCCCGCGGGCCCCCCCCCGGGCCCGCCGGCCCCCCCGCCGGGCCCGGAGGGCAGGAGCTTGCCGCCTTCGTGGGGATCGGCCACCTTGCCGTCCGCCCCGCCCGGGGCGAAGGAGAAGTCCAGCGAGTCCGCCAGCGCGAAGAGAGAGCCTATGGACTTGGCGATCGGCGCCGAGCCGTCCGTCTGAACCGGCATCTCCGCCTGCCAGGGGGCGTCGGGGTCGGGGCGGCTGGGATCCCCGGGCGCCGAGGGGGGGCGGGCGCAGACCAAGGCCTCGGTGTCGAACTCCGAGCCCACCTCCTCGTACTCGTCGGCCACGGAGTACTTGATGCCCTGGAAGGCGGCCTCCCACATGCCGGTTACCACGTCGTCCTGGGAGTTCTCGTTGGTGGTGCGGAACTTTAGCAGGATCAGGATGAAGCCCTTGATCTCGACCTCGGTCAGCCCCTCCTCGAAGAAGAGCTGCTGGACTCCGTCCCGGAAGAGCGGGAACGAGAGGATGGCCTCGTTCGGCCGCTCCAGGTAGACCTGCTCGCCCTCGTCGGTGTAGAGCCCGTCCTTGCGCACGGTGAGCGCCACGGGCCCCCGGGCGCCGATGTACCGCGTGAACCAGCCGTGGAGCTGGCGGATGCCCGCGATGTTGGTCTGGCTCGTCTCGGGGTACAGGGCGAGGTTCTTCATCGCCACCACGAACTGGTGGAGCCCGCCCTGGAGTTCGCGGGCGGCCTCGGACAGCCTGTCCTTGGCCGCCCTGCCGCCGGACGCGGGCGCGGGCACGGGTGCGGGCGCGGCGGTGCCGGCGAAGGGGTCAGCAGCCAGGCCGGTCAGGGCGCTTTCTCCGGGATTAGCCGACATAAGCTCGCGTTGCCCCGAAGGCGGGGCCTTGAGGCGGGAAGGGCATGGGGGAAGGCGCGGGGCGGGGGGGCCCCGCGCCGGTCGCGCGGGGCCCTGCGGGACGGGGAGGTTCCGCGCGGGGCCTGGCGGGTCCGGCCGGGCCGGATGTTGCGCCGCAAAGGGCTCGGGCCGGGGCGCCATTGAACATCCGTTAGGGCGGGAGGCGGCTCAGGCAGCCGGATCTGGGGGCTCGTCAGCCGCGGGATCGGATCCGTGCGCCGCTATTGCGCACAATAATGCGCAATAGCGACTTTACCATGAAATAGGGTTACTGACAAATGCACGAAAGTTTAAAGATAACGAGTAGAGGGGCGGGGAGCCGGAGCCCGCCGGATAGCCGGCCCGTGAGACCTAGGGTCGGCCGGGGGATCGGGAGGGGCGCCCGGGCCGGGGATCGGGAGGGGGCCCGCCCGTGCCGGGGGATCCGTATTCTCTGCCGCCGCGGGACCGCGCCGCCGCAGGCCAGCCAGTTCGCCCAGCCGGGAGAGGGCGGGGTGAGGACGCGGCGGCGCCCGCGGGGCGTCCCGCCCACGGCTCGGATCCGCGTCCCTGCGGGACGGCGGGACGCGCCCCGCCCTGCCCGTGGTGCGGCACAGGGCGGAGTCAGCCGGCCCGCCGGCCTGAGGGGAGGGGGCCCGCCCCGGCCGGAGGGAGGGGGACCGCCCGGGCCGGGGGATCCGTATTCTCTGCCGCCGCGGGACCGCGCCGCCGCAGGCCGGCCAGTTCGCCCAGCCGGGAGAGGGCGGGGTGAGGACGCGGCGGCGCCCGCGGGGCGTCCCGCCCACGGCTCGGATCCGCGTCCCTGCGGGACTGCGGGACGCGCCCCTCCCTGCCCGTGGTGCGGCACAGGGCGGAGTCAGCCGGACCGCCGGCCTGGGGGGAGGGGGCCCGGGCCGGCCGGCGCGGGCTCAGCCTTTGTCCCGGAGGAACTCCCACAGCTGGAAGCACGCGAGGGCCGCCACCCTCTCGCGGAGGTGGGCCTCCGGCCCGGCGAGAGGGGTGATCTGGAAGAACTCGTCCGACTTGCCCCCGCGGCGGCGCCCCCACTGGGGACGAGGGCGGGCGTCGCGTATGTGGGTCACCACGGTGACGGAGGCGGTGCCCTCGGCGCAGTCGCCGGAGGAGGCCGGGAGGGGGGTCTGGGCGTGCAGGCTCATCACCAGGTCCGCCCCCTCTGCGGAAAGGTAGTTGAGGGCGTTGAGCCCCGAGGCGGCCCCGGGACGGCAGCTCACCGCCCCCGCCAGGCACTCGGGGGGGAGGTGCTCCAGGAGGCTCCGCGCGAGCACGCCCCCGGTGATGGAGTCCACCACGCCCAGGCGCCTGCCGCCCTCCCGGAGCCTCTCCGCCACGGACGCCCGGAGGCCCCCCTCCCCGGACCCGGCGAGCGAGGCCCCCAGCCTGCGCTCGATCTCGGCCAGCACGGGCGCCGCCAGGGCCTCGGCCGACTCCGCGTCGGCGGCCTGGACGGTCACGAGGATCTTGGTCTCGTACTGCCCGGCCGAGAGGCCCACGTAGGGGTTCTCCGAGCCCCGGAGGATGTCCTTCAGGAGATCGTCCACCTTCCCCTCGCCCAGGCCAGCGGCCTTCAGGACGAAGGTCCTCACGGCCCCCGGGCCCCCCGGCCGGAGCCCGAGGACTATCTCCCGGAGCGCGGTCCGGGCCAGGTGCTCGGCCTCGCGGGGCACCCCGGGCAGGAAGACGGCGGCCCTGCCGCCGCGCCTCACCGCGAAGGCCGGCGCCGTCCCCCGCGGGTTGGGCACGGGGTAGGCGGCGGCCGGTATCCAGGCCTGGCGCAGGTTGTTGTCCGGGCAGGCGAAGCCCCAGCCCCGCATGCGCCCCCGCAGGTCGGAGGCGAGCTCGTGGCTGAACACGAGGGGGCACGAGAAGGCCCGGGCCGCCGCGAGCCGTGTCCAGTCGTCCTCGGTGGGCCCCAGGCCCCCCGTCATGACCGTGACGTCGAAGCGGGCGAAGCACTCGCGGACGGTCGCCGCGATGTCGTAGGGATCGTCCGGGACCGTCAGGTGTCTCTGGACCCTTACCCCCCAGCCGCCGAGGAGCTCGGCCAGGAAGGCGCAGTTGGTGTCCACGGTCCGGCCCAGGGCGATCTCGGTGCCGGTCGCCACCAGGACGGCCCGGAGCGGGGCGGCGGCCCGGCCGGCGGGCGACGGGGCGCCGGGGGCGTCGTTTCCAGGGGTGGAGGTCATCGGTGGCTGCCGGGCGCGTCAGGCGCGTCCCCGCAGGGGCGGCGCCGGGGCGCGGGAAGGGGGCGTGAGCGGGCGGCCGTCCCGGGAGGGCCTCCCGCGCCGGGGAGGGGAGGGTGTCCCCCGGGAACCCGCGTTTTGCGGCTGTCCGGCCCATGATACGGCTTTCCGGGCCCGAAAGGGAGGGTTTTCGGCCGCGGGGCCCCCGCGCCCGCCGCCCCTGCGCCCAGCGCGCCCGCCGTCCCTGCTC
>JAITEZ010000142.1 GCA_031281735.1 Deltaproteobacteria bacterium
AAAATAACTTAAAAAAATATCTATAGGATACAAACATGAAAATTCTAGAATGACAGCATGAGGGATTGTAACATGCCGCAGGCGGGGTGTCCTTCCTGGCAGGCGGCGATCCGCCGTCCGGCAACGTCTCCGGCAGCGGCGGCGCCTGGCGGTTCCGGCACCGATGGGCTGCCATGCCGGGCTGTCAGGAAGGAAAACCCCGGCGGCGGAAGGTGGGGAGATCCGCTGCCGGGGTGGATCGGTCTCGACGAGCGCCACAGGCAGGCGCCTTCACAGGAACCGCAGGGGAAGCCGGGGCGCTCTCCGGTGCCGGGCCGCTGTCCGGGTGTTGCGGGAAGGATGCCCGGCGGGCCGGTAGCCTTCCGCGCCTCCCCCGCGGGCACGGCCGCCGCAGGCGGCGGGCCCAGCTGCCCGGGGCAACGGCGGCCGGCCGACGCTCCGGGGCCGGTCCGCGGATGAGCTGGCGCTCGGCGCAAGGCTATCCGCGGCAAGACGCCGGCCCCGGCCACCCGCAGGCGCTGGGAACCCCCGCCGCCCGGGGAGAGGCGGCGGGCACGCGGCCTATTTCTTCAGCCTGAATGACGCGAACGGCACGGAATTGAAGTCGAAGGCGAACTCCATGTGCCCTATCCTGTCGTCGCGGTAGACGGACAGCAGGGCGTTGTTGAACAGAGGGACGTAGACGCACTGTTCGTGAATGATAGTCAGGGCCTTCTTGTAGTATTCCTGCCTTTTCGTCACGTCGACGCTGGAGAGGGCGTCGGTTATGGCCTGGTCGATTTCGGGCTTCATGGGAAGCCCGATCTGGGCGGGGTACTCGGTGTGGTTGCTTATCCTCATGATGGACATGAAGGAGTGGGGCTCGTTCGGCGGCCCGTAAGTGGGGTACGAGAGCATCCCGTACTCGCCGTTGAGCATGCGGGCGGCCCACGAGTTCTCCTCTTCGCCGAAGAGGTTGAGGTTGACCCCGAGGGCGGCGGCCTGGGACTGGAGAATCTCGGCGGCGGCCTTCTCGTTGGCCCTGCTGCCGACGAAATAGTAATCGATGCTGAGGGGCTTGCCGTCCCTCTCCCTTATTTTCCCGCCAGGGGGGAGTTTCCAGCCGGCCTCCTCCAGCAGGGAGGCCGCCTTGACGGCATCGTATGGGTAGGGCACCAGACCGACGTTGCAGTAGGGCTGGTTCACCGACAGGAAGACGCCCGTCGGCTCGAGGACGCCGTACGTCGCGCCTTGCGCGAGCTGCTTCCTGTCTATCAGCAGCTCCATGGCCTGACGGACCGCCAGCTCGTCGGTGGGGGACCTGCCGGTGTTCATGGTTATGGAGTAGGTGCCCATGGGCACCGATGTCTTCGCAGTCACCCCGGCCTGTTTCTTGAAACGGAGAAACGACTCGAAATTGATCTGGTCAGTTCCGTATATCAGGTCGATCTCCCCGGTCTCGAAGGCCATCCCCCTGGCGACCGGGTCCACGATGATTTTCACCAGCACCTTGGAATAGTTGGGCTTCTCTCCCCAGTACAGATCGTTGACCTCGAAGAGATCGTACACCCCGAGTTCCGACCCGACGAGCTTCCAGGGCCCGGACCCGATGGGGGCCTTGATGCCGTCGGCCGTCAGTCCCTTGTCCGGAAAGGCTTTGGGGCTCATGAACCGGAAAGGGCGGACGAAGGCCAGATCCTCCAGGATCGGGTAGTAGGGGGAATCGAGGACGATGGTGAACTCGTGCGGCCCGGTGGCTTTCCATGACACCATCTTGCCGACGAGTTCCATCCATTTGTGGCGGTCCCTGTTGTTCATGACCATATTGAAATTGTCCTCGATCGCCTTCGCGTCGACGGGCGTCCCGTCGGAGAATGTCGCGTTCTCGCGGATCCTGAAGACATAGGTGCGGCCGTCCGGGGAGATCTCCCAGCTCTCCGCAAGTGATGGCACGATCATGCCCTTGGAATCCTGGGCCACCAGTCCCTCGTAGACCATGTACTGGGCGTATTTCTGGTTGGGTGCGTACAGGTGCGGGTTCAGGGGGCCCACGTTGCTCGAGAAGGAGAAGATCAGCGTGTCGGCGGGATCGTATTCCTGGGCCAACGATGCCGCCGGGGCGAGGAGGAGGAACGGTCCGAACAACAGAAACGTCGCTAGCAGCTTTCGCCGGATGTGGTGCACCATTTGCTCCTGTCTGGAAACAGCATCTCTCGGTGTAGAGGATGGCAAGGGTGAATGATGTTGAAGGGAACGCCGTCGCCGCGGCCGCGCGGAGGCCGTCGGGGAACGGGCGGGGAGGCCGTCGGGGTGCGGGCGGGGAGCGAAGCCTGGCCGCCCCGGGCCTGCGGTAGGCTCACGGGAGTCTTCCGTCTGCCGTCTTCCGTTGCGTCAGTTGGGCGCGGGGCCGGATCCTCGCTCGCTCCAACCTGGTGCCGCCCGGCTCCCGCACGATGCGGGAAGGCCAGCCCAGGCGTCCCCGCAGGGAGGTAGGCGTTCACCCGCCTGTGCCGCACCGGAATCCACGGCTCCGGCTGACGGTCTGCCGGAGCCCCCGCCGCCGGTAACGGGCCGGCTGCGGCGGGAAAGCCACCGAGGCCGTGGCCCTCCGCCCGGCTGGGAACCGTTGCGGCAATTCGCCGGGCCAGGATGGCGGAAGAAGCTTCCGGCAAGCGTGCCTGAAGGCGGGATTGCGCACCCTTCCCCACGCCTTGTGGCCCGAAGGCAGGGGCTGTCAACCTGACGTTGCGAAGGGCGACAGGGAAGGGCCGGAGGCGGAGCGTTTGTTCCGGGGCGGGGAGCCTTCCGCCGATCGCCAGTTGGAGGCAGAAGACGGAGTGAAGAGGAGCGGAGCGGAGCGGAATGAGCGGAGTGGTGCGGAGTGGAGTGGAGTGAATGGAAGGAGTGAAGGAAGGAGAGGAGGAT
>JAITEZ010000167.1 GCA_031281735.1 Deltaproteobacteria bacterium
GAACACCCTCTGGGCGGACCCGGGGAGGACCTTCCGGACGCCGGGGCTCAACTGCAGCGGCTTCGCGCTGTCTGCGGCGAGGCTCCTCCTGGGGGTGAACTTCACGCTCGAGCAGGGGAGGCGGGACTGGCTCGCGGACTCCGGCAAGGACTCCGCCCTGGGCGAGGACTGGGACTTCGGGCTGGACGCCGCCCTCAACCTCGCGGGGCCCCAGGCCGTCCTTTTCCCCTACGCGGGCGAGTACGGGCTGGCGAGGGACGGGAAGGGCCGGCCCCTGGGCCTCGGCGCCGACATCTCCGGGCCCGGCCTCGAGAGGGCCCTCGCCCGGGTGTACCCGGGCAGGCTTTACTTCTTCGCCATATCCAAGCCCGACCGCCGCTTCAGGGGCGGGCTGTCCTACTACCACAACGGCATCGTCGTCGCCGGGAACGACGGAGCCGTCTGGCTCTACCACGCCACGGGCCGGAGCGGCGTCAACCGGATCAACCTGGGCTCGGCCCAGGGCCTCGCCACCTTCCGCAGGTACTACCCCCCGGTCCGGGGGGGCGAGCGCCGCATAATCTTCATCGAGGCGGCCCCCCTCCCCTGTCCCGGCCCGGGCGGCGGGCCGCCTTCCCCGGCGGCGGGCGGACGGGGGCCGGGCGGGGAGGCGGCCTTCCCGTCGGCCTCCCCGCCGCTTCGCCAGGCCCGCGGCCTGCTCCCGCCGGACGCCAGGGCACCCGGGCCGCCCCCCGCCGTCTCGGGGGGGGCCCCGGCCCCGGCGGCCGCGCCCACTGCCGTCTCGGGGACTGTCCCGGCCCCGGCCGGGGCGGACCCGTCGCCTGCGCCCGCCCCGTAGCCGCCTTCCGGAACCGCGCCCCGCCCGCCCCCTCGCCCGGCGGGCGGGCGCGGGGCGCCCGACCGGAGGCATCCCGGAAGAGCCGGAAAACTGTGGCCTTGAGGCCCGCTATGGTCTATAATCGCGTGCCAAGCGCACTCCGGTGACAGAAACGCCGCCCCACCTCAGGGAACGCCCCATCGCTTCCCCGGGCGGGGCCGTGACCTGCCGCCGCCCGGCGGCCCGGCACCCCCCGGCCGCCCGGATCCCGCCCCCTTCCGCCCGCCTGCCCGCCCGGCGCCGGGCCGGACGGCCGCGAGGCCGCCTCCCCCACCCGATCCAGGAGACTCTGCCACATGATCCCCAGCCCCCCCTCCTCCTTCCAGGACGTCATCCAGGCCCTGACCAGGTTCTGGGCGGAGAAGGACTGCCTGATCCACCAGCCCTACGACACCTTCGTGGGGGCGGGGACCTTCCACCCGGCCACCACCCTGAGGAGCCTGGGCCCCGAGCCCTGGCGAACGGCCTACGTCCAGCCCTCCCGGAGGCCCACGGACGGCCGCTACGGCGAGAACCCCAACCGCCTCCAGCACTACTACCAGTTCCAGGTGCTGCTGAAGCCCTCCCCCCTCAACTCCCAGGAGCTGTACCTGGAGAGCCTGAAGGCCCTGGGCATCGACCCCCTCGACCACGACATAAGGTTCGTGGAGGACGACTGGGAGTCGCCCACCCTGGGCGCCTGGGGCATCGGCTGGGAGGTGTGGCTCGACGGCATGGAGGTCACGCAGTTCACCTACTTCCAGCAGGTGGGCGGCTTCGACCTCAGGCCCGTCTCGGTGGAGTTCACCTACGGCCTCGAGCGCCTCGCCATGTACCTCCAGGGCGTCGACAACGTCTACGAGCTGGACTGGAACGGCGAGGTGCGCTACGGGAACGTCCACCACATGGCGGAGGTGGAGTACTCCCGGCACAACTTCGAGCTGGCGGACGTAACGATGCTCAACTCCCTGTTCGACATGTACGAGCGCGAGTCGGCGAGGCTCTCCGAGGAGGGGCTCGTCCTCCCCGCCTACGACTACTGCCTCATGTGCTCCCACGTCTTCAACCTCCTGGACGCCCGCCGGGCCATCTCCGTCCCCGAGCGCACGCGCTTCATCGGCAGGGTCAGGAAGCTGGCCCGGGAATCCTGCGCCCGCTACGTGAGGCAGCGCGAGGAGATGGATCATCCCCTCCTGGGGAGATGGGAGGTGGCGCTGTGACCGACGCGTTCCGTCCCGCCCCCGGCGGGGGCGCCGCGCTCTCCGCGGACACCGGCGCCGGGGGCGGCGACGGCCCCGCCGCCCCGCCCACGGTCGACTTCATCCTCGAGCTCGGCGTGGAGGAGATCCCCGCCGGCTACTTCGGCCCGGCGGTGGCCTTCATCAGGGAGAGGCTCGGGAGGGATCTCGTGGCGGCGCGCCTCCCCTTCGGCCGCCTCGAGGTCTGGGGAGGGCCCCGGCGCCTCGCGGTGGGGATCCGCGGGCTCACGGCCATGCAGCCGGACATCTCCGAGGAGGTGACGGGCCCCCCCCTCTCGTCCGCCTTCGACTCCAACGGTAACCCCACCAAGGCCGCCGCCGGCTTCGCCAAGGGCCAGGGCGTGCCGGTGGCGGAGGTCTACACCGTCCAGACCCCCAAGGGGCCCTACCTCGCGGTCAAGCGCAGCCTCACCGGCAAGCCCTGCGGGGAGATCCTGCAGTCCCTCATCCCCGCCCTCCTCTCCGCCCTCCCCTTCCCCAAGGCCATGCGCTGGGGCACGGGCGAGTTCGTGTTCGTGCGGCCCGTCCACTGGCTCCTCTCGGTGCTGGACGGCGAGGTGCTCCCCCTGGAGTTCGCGGGGGCCAGGGCGGACCGGGTGAGCTACGGCCACAGGTTCCTCGCGCCGGGCGCGCTGGTCGTGACGGGCCCCGGCGAGTACGCCGAGCGCCTGGCCGAGGCCCACGTGCTCGTGGGCTTCGAGGACCGCAGGCGGGCGGTGCTCGAGGAGATCGAGAGGGCCGCGGGCGGCGCCAAGTCGGAGCTCGCGGCGGACGTCGACCCCGAGCTCGTGGACGAGGTGGCGAACCTGGTGGAGGAGCCCGCCGCCATCCTGGGAAGCTTCGACTCCCGCTTCCTCGAGCTGCCACTCCCGGTGTCGGCCACCGCCATGAAGGAGCACCAGCGCTACTTCCCGGTGATGGACCAGCAGGGCCGGCAGGCGCCCTTCTTCATCGCCATAAACAACACACGGGCCCGTGACATGTCCGTGGTGCGCCGGGGCCACGAGCGGGTCCTGCGGGCGCGCCTCGAGGACGCCCGCTTCTACTACCTGGAGGACCGCAAGGCGACCCTCGCCTCCCGTGCCGGCGACCTCGCGGGCGTGGTCTTCCACCACCTCCTGGGCTCCTACGCCCAGAAGGTGGAGCGCGTGGCGCGCCTCGCGGCCGACATCGCCCAGGAGGTGGCGCCCGATCTCAAGGAGACGGTCAGGCGGGCGGCCTCCCTGAGCAAGTGCGATCTCGTGACCGGGGTGGTCAAGGAGTTCCCCTCCCTCCAGGGGGTCATGGGGCGCGAGTACGCGCTCCTGGACGGGGAGCCCCGCGAGGTGGCAGACGCCGTGGCCGAGCACTACCTCCCCTCCCGCTCCGGGGGCGCCCTCCCCGCCTCGCCCGCGGGCGCGGTCCTGGCCGTCGCCGACAAGCTCGACACCGTCTGCGGCTGCTTCTCCGTGGGGCTGGTGCCCACCGGCGCCGCCGACCCCTTCGCCCTCCGCCGCCAGGCCCTCGGCACGATCCTCATCATCCTGGAGCGCGGCTGGCGGCTCTCGCTCGACCCCTACCTGGAGAAGGCCCTCGCGGCCATAGGGCCCCTCGCCAGGCGGCCCGTCCGGGAGGTGCGCTCCGAGACCCTGGAGTTCTTCAACGCGAGGCTCAAGAGCCATCTCCTCTCCCTGGGCGTCTCCGCGGACGGCGCCGAGGCCGTCCTCTCCCTCCACGGGGCCAGGCCGCTCGCCTCCCTCCAGAGGGCGCTGGCCCTGGAGGATCTCAAGAGGCAGGAGGGCTTCCGGGATCTCGCCCAGACCTTCAAGCGCGTCGTGAACATCATCCGCAAGTTCGGCGGCCGCGAGCTGCCGCTGTGCCCCGGGGCCCTCGGCCAGGAGGCGGAGAGGCGCCTGTTCGAGGCCGTGAGCGCGGTGGAGGCCGAGTCCCAGCGGCACCTCGCCGACGGGGACTTCCAGGGGCTCCTCGGCCGCATCGCCGGCCTCAAGGGGCCCGTCGACGACTTCTTCGAGAAGGTGCTGGTGGACGACCCCGACCCCGATCTCAAGAAGGTGCGCATCGCCCTCCTGAACCGGACGGCCTCGCTCTTCGAGCTCATCGCGGACTTCTCCCGGATCTCGACCCAGTAGGGCCGGGGGCCGGGGCCGCGGGGGGGCGGCGAGAGGGAACTGGCAGGCGGGAAGCCAAGCTCCGGGCGCCCGCGCCCCCGCCGGCGGCACTGCCTCTCGCGCCCGCGGGCGCCCGGAGGCTCTCCTGCTCGCGTCTCCGCGCCCCTGCGGCCGGCCTGCGGGTGCGCCGCCCCGGGCGGCCGGAGACCCTCGGGTTCGCTCTTCCGGGCTCCCGGCAGGCTGCCGCCGGCGGTTCACGCTTCCGCATGCGACGGCCGGCGGGTTCGCCCTTCCTCGCGCCGGCAGACGGCCTGCGGGACGACATCGGGTTCG
>JAITEZ010000196.1 GCA_031281735.1 Deltaproteobacteria bacterium
GGGAGCGCACGGCGGCGGAGCCGTCGGCCGCCTCCTTGTCGCCCATGACCAGGACGTAAGGGGCCTTGGAAAGCTCGGCCTCCCGTATTTTATAGCCCAGCTTCTCGTTGCGCAAGTCGCACTCGACCCGGACTCCCTTTTTCCTGAGCGCCTCCGCGTAGCGCCCCGCGGCCTCGGAGGCTCGATCGGTCACGGTAACGATCACTGCCTGGACCGGGGCGAGCCAGAGGGGGAAGTCCCCGGCGTAGTGCTCGATGAGCACCCCTATGAAGCGCTCGAGGCTCCCGAAGAGCGTGCGGTGGAGCATCACCGGCCTGCGGCGCGTGTTGTCGGTGTCGACGAAGTACAGGTCGAAGCGCTCGGGGAGGGTGAAGTCGCACTGCACCGTCGCGCACTGCCAGCGGCGGTTCAGCGCGTCCTTGAGCTTCACGTCTATCTTGGGGCCGTAGAAGGCCCCGTCCTTGGCGTTTATCTCGTAAGGCCTCCCCAGGGCGGCGAGCGCGGCCTCGAGGGCCCCCGTCGCCATCTCCCAGTCCTCGTCGCTCCCTATGCTCTTGTCGGGGCGGGTCGAGAGCTCGAGCTCGTAGTCGAAGTCGAAGGCGGCCATCATGTCGGAGACGAAGCGGAGCACCCCCAGGATCTCGTCCTTCACCTGGGCGGGCGTGCAGAAGATGTGGGCATCGTCCTGGGTGAACTGCCTCACCCTGGTGAGCCCGTGGAGCACCCCGCTCATCTCGTGGCGCTGGACCGTGCCCAGCTCGAAGAGGCGCAGGGGCAGGTCCCGGAACGACCGCATCCGCGAGCGGTACACGAAGATGTGGGACAGGCAGTTCATGGGCTTGATGGCGTACGAGAGCCCGTCGATCTCCGTGAAGTACATGTTCTCGCGGTAGTAGTCCAGGTGCCCGCTCTTGCCCCACAGCTCGGACTTGAGGATCTGCGGCCCCATCACCACTTCGTAGCCGCGGCGCAGGTGCTCGCGGCGCTCGAACTCCTCCAGCAGCACGCGCAGGAGGGCCCCCTTGGGGTGCCAGAGGACCAGCCCGCCGCCTATCTCGTCGTGGAGGGAGAAGAGATCCAGATCGCGGCCTATGCGGCGGTGGTCGCGGCGCCGGGCCTCCTCGAGGAAGGCCAGGTGCGCCTTGAGCTCCTTGGGCGTGAAGAAGGCCGTCCCGTAGATGCGCTGTAGCATGGGGCGCTTCTCGTCCCCGCGCCAGTAGGCCCCCGCCACCGAGAGGAGCTTGAAGGCCGCCCCCCAGGAGCTGTCGGGCACGTGGGGCCCCCGGCACAGGTCGGTGAAGTCGCCGCAGCGGTACAGGCTCACCTTGGTCTCGCCGGCTTTCATGAGATCCTCGATGATCTCGGCCTTGTACACCTCGCCCCTGGCCCGGAAGAGCTCCAGGGCCACGGGGGCAGCCATCTCCTCGCGGGTGAAGGGCTGGGCCTCCCTCACTATGGTCTCCATCACCCCGGTGATGCTCGCGAGATCCTCATCGGTGAAGGGCCTGCCGATGTCGAAGTCATAGTAGAACCCGTCTTCCACGGCGGGGCCGATGGCCACCTTGGCACCGGGGAAGAGCCTCACCACCGCCTCGGCCATGAGGTGGGCGGTGGAATGGCGCAGGAGCGCCAGGGCGTCCGGGTCGCCCGCGAGGACGGGGCCGACCGGGCCGTCCTGCGGCACCGGGGCCTGCAGATCCACCATCCTGCCCGCGAGCCTGGCCGCCACGGGGCGGCCGGGGCCCTTCTGGGGGAGCCCAGCCAGCCGGAAGAGATCGGCCGCGGCCGGGGCCGCGTCCCCCTCCCAGTCAACGTCCACCGCGCCGCCCTGGGCGGCCACCTGGAAACGAGCCATGTTTCGGCGCCCCCGCCGTGCCGGCGGGATCCCGGCGGTCCGGGAACCGGGGATCCTTGCAGGGGCTCAACTCCTTTGCGTGCCGCGCGGCCGCGCGGCTGTCGTGGCGCCGGGCCCGGGCGCCGGGCCGGCCGAGGGGCTTGACCCGAGGCCCCGGAAGCCCCGGCGGAGGCCGGGGAAAAAAGGATCTTAGCAAATGCCTTGCGGGAAGGAAAGACCGACCTGGCCGTCCCCCGGCATTCCAGCCGTCCGGAGGCCGCGTGGGGGGGCGCCCGCCGGCGCCGGGACTCCAGGAGCAGGGGGCGGGCGCGGGGCTCGCCGCCGCCCGGACGGGGATGAAAAAAGGGCCCGAGCCCCGGCTTGCCCGGGATCTCCGGCCCTTGTGAATGCAAAGTATAGGAAAGCAACGGACGATGGTAGGCGTGAAGAGATTTGAACTCTTGACCACTACCGTGTCAGGGTAGTGCTCTCCCACTGAGCTACACGCCTGTGTAAACGTCCCGCCCCCCGAAGCCGCCGCCGCCGGCCCGCCTTCGCGGGGCAAAGGGTGCTGATATTATCCACGGCAGGACGCGCCGTGTCAAGCCGGAAACCCAGCCCCGCGCCCTGAATCGCCTTCCCGTCCGCCCCGGCCCACCCGCGGCCGGGCCGGGAACGCCCTTCGCGGTGAGGGGTCGCCGGTCAGCGGGGCCTGCGGGGGGCGGCCCCCCCGTCCGGGGCCGGCGGGCAGCCCCCGCCCCGGACGGCGGGGCGGGGGGGGGAGGCCGCCGCGCCGCCGTCCGCCGGCGGGGGCCATGCCCCCGTCAGAGGGTCATGGGGATGATGTTGGCGGTGATGAAGATGAGGAGCTCCTCCTTGTTGCTGACCTGCTCGCGCTCCTTGAAGAGCCACCCCAGCAGGGGGATGGAGTGGAGTCCGGGCACCTGGTAGTTGTCGTTGCTCTGCGTGTCGGAGACGATCCCGCCGATGACCACCGTCTCGCCGTTGCGGACCATGAGCTTGGTCTTCGCCTCCTTGGTGTTGAGCTCCCGCATGCCGTCGGCGCCGGCGGCGCCCGGGGAGTCCTTCTTGATGTTGATGTCCAGGGTCACGATCTCCCCGTTCTCCTCGATGTGGGGCATGACGTTGAGTTCCAGGACGGCTTCCTGGAACTCGGTGCCGGCGCCCTCGTCGGAGCGGTTGGGGTAGGGGATCTTGGCGCCCTGCTTGATGTACACCGTCTCGTCGTTGGCGGCCATGATGCGGGGGGCGGAGATGGTGCGGGACTCGCCGACCGACTCGCTGGCGTTGAGCTCGGCTGAGAGCGCCAGGGAGCCCGCCCGGTTGAGGAAGCCGAAGCCGATCTGGGCGACGCCCCGTTCCGCCACCGTCGCGACGCCGTAGAGCTCGCCGGGGGAGTACGTTCCAGCGTACCGGCTCGGGAATATCTCGTTGTCCTTCCCTTCCCAGTTGTTGCCCCCGCCGCTTACGTGATCATAGCCCACGGTCCAGCGGACGCCCAGGTTCTGGGAGAAATTGGCGGTGGCCTCCACGATGCGCGACTCGATGAGGATCTGCTTGGAGACGCGGTCGTTGCGGTTGAAGATCTCCGTGATCCTCTGCAGGGCCCTCTCGTCGTCCCGGACGTAGATGTCGGTGCCGATGACCTTGACGGTCCCGTAGGAGCTGCTGGCCTTGGCCATCTCCGTCGCGAGGGTGGAGACGGAGGCGTACTTGGGGGTGAACATCTTCCTGGGCAGCTCGTCCTGGTTGGCCGGGTTGGTGTAGTCCGGTATGGCCCTCCGGATGGCCTCGACGGTGTCGATGCGGATCACGTTGCCGTTCTCGATCGCGCAGAGGCTCTTGTTGGCGAGCACGATGTCCAGGGCCTGGTCCCAGGGCACGTTCTGGAGCTTCAAGGTCACCCTGCCGGTGACGGCGTCGGATATGACTACGTTCTTGCCGGAGACCCTGGCGATGATGCGCAGGATGTTGTGGATGTCGGCGTTCTGGAAGTCCAGGCTGATCCTCTCCCCCGTATAGGCCCTGTTGGCCAGTAGACCGGGACAGGGGTCGTCCAAGCTCGTGGAGGCGCCGCCGGCCGACTGACCGGCGGGAGTCTGGACGGATCCCGCAGGCGCCGCGGCGGGGGCTGCCGGTCTATCCGGGGCCGGGGCGAAGGTCTGGGCCGCGAGGGGCCCTGCGGCCAGTATGACAAGGGCAGCGGCCGCTGCCAGCGCCGTCATGCACTTCGGTGCGACGGATGGGCTGTTTATCATGGCGGTTCTCCTTGTGGGAAGGACGGGACATACCTCGAAAGCCGGTGGCTTCCGCTCGTCGTCTCTTGCCAGCGGGGGGGGCCGGGCCGGACCGGGCGGCCGGTACGGGGCTCCCGTGATTCTATTCGGCACACTCTCGCGCACCCTTTAATCTAATTGGTGCGCGGCTGGGCTAAATAGGCATATCTTCTAGTCCATTAGGTCTAACTGTCACCAATCTAGCCCCGGCCCCGTCGGCGGGCGGCCCCGGGGAGTGCCCAGCGCGCGCGCGGGGGCCGGGGCGGGCGCGCGGGCCCCGGGGCGGGCCGTCACTGCGGGAGCGTGAGCTCCACCACCTTCGATTCGATGTCGGGGCCCCCCGACGGCTCCTCTATGATTATCGAGGAGGCGGTGATCTCGCGCACGACGCCGTTCTGGGCCCCTATCCTGGAGCCCTTGTGGACCAGATACCCCATGCCCTCGTGCTCGATCATGGCGATGTTGTTGTCGGGGTTGCTCGCGACGACTATCGCGGAGAGGCTCATGTCGTCAAGGTTCACCCTCTCGATCAGCGTGGGGTCGGTCTCGCCGGGGATGGGGTCGTCCTCCGGCGGCGGCGCGGTGCGGCCCGCAGGCCCAGGCAGGGCCGGCGGCACGCTGCGGACGGCCGGCGTCTGGGCGGATTCCGAGGCGGTCCCGTTCTGGGCGGGGGCGAAGGAAGGCACGATGGCCATGACGACAGCCACCGCGCTTGCCAGGAGAAGGGCGCTCTTGAGTCTGGATTTAAACATCGTGATCCCTTTCGTGCGCTTTCCGGGCACCCCCGCGCCTGGCGGGCGGCACGCGGCGGACGCCGACTGCGGCGCCCGGCGGAAAGGCTGGGCAGAACTGTCCGCGCGTTCCCGAAGCGGGGCGCGAACCGGGCGGGGCGGCCGGGGAGGCCCGTCCTCCGCATGCGCCTCTGGAGGCCCGGAAAATCGGGTAGGCCCCGGCGGCCCGCTCCCCGTGCCGGTCTCAATGATCCCGGAAGGCCGGGGTTGAGCAGGGGGAGAGAAAGAACTAAACCAAAATGTTAAGGACGGCATCCGTCGATCCTGAACGCCTGGAACAGGACGCGGGACAGGGCTCGGCGTGCGGCGGTCTAGCGGACCGCTTCAGGGAAACCTCCAGCGGCAGGGAGGGGATGCCCGGGGAGGCCTTGTGGCGGGGGAGGCGGGAGCGCCTCCGATCGACCTGATAGGCATCTCAGGACGTGGACTTGCGGGGAACCGGGAGGAGTGTCCCGTGCTCGGGTTCAAAAGCGCTTCGCGTACTGGCGCGGGCCGCTTCATGCCGGATCGCGGCAACCCCCGTTTCCAGACGGCGGAAGAACCGCGGCAAACTCATGATGGATCCGCGGAAGGCGGAGTGAAGCTTCATGAGTAATCGGGATGACTCCTGAAGGGAGGCAGCGGGAAGCTTCACGGGGAAACCGGGCGAAGCCTGGAGTCAGGACGCGGGAACTGAGCGGAACCTGACGGGAGGCCGAGGCAAGCCTCAAGCGAAAACGTGGCGAAGCCTGTTTAAAAGCCGAGGGGTACCCCGCGTTAAGCAGGAACGGTTCATGCCATTCCGTATGGCGCCGCTTCCCGAGCCGGGCACCGAGGAGCCGGGGGCCCGCGAGACGGGCCGTGACCGGCCGGGAAGCGCTGTCAGGCAACCCCCGGCCCTGAGGCAATGTCGCGGTCATTTCGGCGGCCCTGTGCCTGGGAACGTTCCGGAAGGGACCGGTGCCGGTATCGAGGGGAACCGGGCGCCGCCCAGCAGGAGGACGGGCAGGATCGGCCGGAGAGGCGGTGCGGCCCCCAGCGGGGGCCGGGCACCCGCACCCGTCCGGCTTCGTCGGGGAAGGGGCAGCCGCCGCAGGACTGATGCAGGGAGGGCCAGGCCCGGGCGCGCGGGCATTCGCCCCCGGCCGCATGCAGGCGGCGGTTAGCGGGCCGCCACGGGAGACGCGCCGTGATCACTGGCCGCCGCTGAACCCCTCGCCCCCGTCGAAATCGACCGAGCTCTCCAGGACGTTCAGGCTCATCTCGGTCACGCGGATGCTCCTTTCGCCGCGGTAGTTCACCTCCGGCTCCTCGATAATCACCTTGCTGGACGTTATCTCGCGGACGACGCCGTCGTTGGGCCCTATCTTGGTGCCCTTCTCGATGAGGTACCCTTTTCCGCCGGCATCCACCAGAGCGGTGTTGTTCGCCGGGTTGGGGGCCTCCACGATGGCCGAGAGGGTGAACTGGTTGAGGGCCAGGCGCTGGATCATCGGGAGCCTGCTGAGGTCGGGTTTGGTGTTATCGGACTCGGGCGGCCTCGCCACGGTCTCGATGGGCATGAACGGGTCGTTCATGCGGGTGACGTCCACGTTGTAGGAGACCATGACGTCGTCGTGCCACTTCGTGAGCTCTTTGAACACGGGGATGGACTCCGGGTCGTCGGGAAGCTTGGGCGCGGAGAGTTCGGGGAAATCCAGCATAGGGCCAGTAGATGCTGCAGGGTCGGGCTGGGCATCCGCGCCGGGGGCGGGTTGGACGGGCGCGGCCGGCTGAAGGGGCTGGGCATCCGCGCCGGGGGCGGGCGGCGGGGCGAACGACAAGGCCCCATCGTTCGAGACCGGTGGGGGAGCCTGGCCAGGGAAAGGGGCAGGCGCTGGGGGCTGGGGATAGGCCGCTCCCGCCTCCGGTGGCTGCGGGAAAGGCTGTCCGGGAACCGTGGGCTGCCCCTGTGCAGGGGGAGGGTACTGCCCCTGCGGCGCGGGGGGCTGGTACTGGATCTGCGGCGTGGGCGGCTGGTCCTGGGCCTGCGGGACGGGAGGCTGGTACTGGGCCTGCGGGACGGGAGGCTGGGGAGACCCGTCTACCTGAGCCGGGAGCGGAGCTCCCGCCCAGAGGAGGGCGAGAGCGGCCGCCGCGCCCAGGGCGCGCGGGCCTCTATGCTTGCTGCGTGAGAAAGTGGGCATGGCTTTTCTCTGTGGGCGGGCAGAGGGGCGCAGGTCGAGGCGCACCGCCGGCCCGGGGGACGGGGGCCGGTGGCCCGTGTCAGCTGGCGTCGGCTTCCACCTGCTTGGCCTCTTCCTCGGTAAGCAGGCGGTAGGTGCTGCCCTCGCAACGCACGGAGAGCATTATCTGCAGGTTGTCGCCCATGACGGGGGTGTCCATGATGACCGACTTGATGTTTATGATCCTCTCGATCTTGCTGAGGGTGTATAGGAACTTCAGTATGTTCAGGAACGACCCCTCGAGGCTCATGGAGAAGTCGATCTGCGCGTAGTTCGCCTCGAGGCTGGGGCTCTTGGGGGCGAAGAGTGTCACGCGGGCGCCCGACTGGCCGCCCAGATCGGAGATGATCTGCATGAGCCGCGGGATCTCGTTCTCGGTGGACAGGAAGCCCTGCAGGTACTGGAACGTGTCGTTGACCGGCTTGACGTACTCCCCGATGGGCTTGTGCTTGTTGATGCTAGTCTTCTCGGCATCCGCGCTCGCCTTGAGCTGCTCCGCCTCGCCGGTCAGCTGGCTCACCTGGTCAGAGTAGGGCTGGTAGTACATGAGGTAGAACCCCCCCAGCAGGGCCGCCACCCCCCCGGCGAGTATCCCTTTCTTCGCCCCGCTTTTGAGCTTGGCGATCTTGGAGAAGAAGTCGTCGTTCTGGGCCTTCTTTGGCTGGGCTTTCGCCATGATAACCCCCGGATGGTTGGTTTCCTGGACGGGCGCGGTGGTCCACCCGCGCTATAGTCTAGAGGGTCGAGGAGGACGTCTCCCGGCTCTTGGAGAGATTGTCGCCAAGGGTCGGAGCCGCGGCCGACACGAGCCGGACGATCTCCTCCCTCGCCGGGAGGTTCACTTCGGTGAGCCCCGCCTCCATCAGGGAGGCGGGGGGGAAAGCGGTCTCCCCGCGGATCTCGAAGGTGACGAGCCTTATGTTGTTTATGGTCGTGTCCCTGGCCGCCCTGATGAGGTCGACGTTCTTGAGGATCGGCAGCCGCTCGAGCTTGCTCAGGTACGCGGCCACCACCTCGTGGTCGGTGGCCATCCCGCGGATGGGCACGAGCCCCTTCTCGTGGCTCACGGAGGTGAGCCACGAGGCCTGGTTGATCACCTCGTTCGCGATGGAGTCCAGGAGACGGGTCTGGTCGCGCCGCCTCTCCTCGAGTTCGGCTATCGCGTCAGCCTTTATGAGCTGGGCGGTGAACTGGGTGGTCTCCTTGAGGGCCTCCTCGGCGTCCTTCTTCAGCGTCTCGTAACGCGCGCTCTGGGCGTCACGTTCGGCCCGGAGCGCCGTGATCTTGGTGTCCATCATCGCCGTCTTGTAAAGGAAGAGGCCGACCCCGCAGGCCACCATCACGAAGGCGAAGATGGTGACAGAGAGCTGCCCGCTCGCTGCCTGGCGGAACGCTTCGATGGGCAGGAGGTTAATCTTGATCATCATTTCGTCTCCTCCTTCCGGATGGCAAGCCCGAAGCTGACCGCCATCTGCGGGCCGACGTACTCTATGTAGGCAGGATCGAACTTCTTGGCGTTGTACTTGACGCTCCTGAAGGGGTTGAACAGCTCGGTGGGCATGTTGAAGTGCCTCTGGAACTGGGCGGTGAGGCCTGGCAGGAGCGCGGAGCCGCCCGCGATGACGATCTTCTCCGGCTTGTACTCGGGCACCTCGACCCGGACGGAGTCGATGGCCCTCTCAAGGGCCGCCATCCAGTTGCTCACGATGCGGTCGACCAGCTCGGCGGCCTCCACGGGGTTGGGGGCCTGGGCGGCCCCCAGCTTCACGGCCTCGGCCTCGTCGACGGAGATGCCGAAAGCGTCCTCGATATCGTCGGTGAGGCGCTGGCCGCCGATGGCCTCCTCCTTGATGGTGTGCGGGGAGCCCTCGTAGAGCACCGTGATGTGCATGAGCGAGGCGCCGATGTCCACGAGGATCACGCTCTCGCGGGAGTCTGGGTTCTGGAAATCGTAGGCGTTGTAGAACGCCAGCGCGTCCACGTCGATGACCGCCGGTTTCAGCACCTTGGTCATCGCTATGGCCTGTATGCAGTTGTAGACGACCTCCTTGCGGGCGGCCACGAGGAGAACCGACATCTGGCCGTTCCTGTCGTCCGTGTTCAGGATGTGGCCGTCGATGATGACCTCGTTGATGGGGTACGGTATGTACTGCTCCGCCTCAAGGGCCAGCGAGCTCCGCAGCTCCTTCTGGGAGGTGACGGGCATGGTGATCTTCTTGATGATCATGGTCTCGCCCGACAGGGACAGCGCCGCGAACTTCCCGGAGCTGAGCTTGCAGTGCTTCATGAGCGACTTCATGGCCGTGCTCATGGCTGTCCTCGCCGGCAAAGGCTGCTCCTCCCACTGGGACATCACCCCGGGCGGCATCTGCGAGAGCCCCAGGCCGGTGAGGGTCACCTGGCGGGAGGCCCCCTTGCCTTTGATGTTCAGCAGGACTGCCTTGGCGGCGAAGTTCCCTATGTCATAGCCGATGACCGACATGGCTGCTGCCTGTCCTTTCATGCGGTTAGAGGGTACGTTACCGGGACGCCCCAGCGGCGGGGCAGGCCGGGATGGCGGGGTCAGGGTGGGGCCGCAGACGAGAGCCGCCGCGGCTGGAGAGGGCCGGCGTGGGTGGTGGGCCGCCGGGGCAGCAGGCTAGGTGGGGGCCCGTGACCAGCGGGATCACAGTATTTCAGCGAATCTAATATCATAGTCCCAGGATAATGTGAAGCGTTTTCGGGACATTCCGGCGAGCCCCTACGCGCTGTCGAGCGCAAGCCCGCAGTGCGGGCACGCGGCCGGACGGCCCTGCGGGCGTTCCCGCAGCTGGCCCGCCGGGGCCACCACGTCCCGCGCCGGGGACGAGAGGGGCCATCACGCGCTTCCTCAGGATCCGTTACCTGTTCCGGCGGACGCCGGTATCGCGGGATCCCGCCGGGAATCCGGGCGGGGCGCGCCGCGTCTGGGCTGGTGGATCCGCTGCGGGGCTACCAGGAACCGCCCGCAATGGTAGCCCCCGCGGCCGATAGCGGTGGAAGAGGGGGACGTGAAGGAAGCCGGCCCTGGGCGGGCGCCGGGTCATGCGGCCCGGCCCGGGGGCCGTCGGTTCCCCGGGCCGGGGCCCGGCCGGCAGTCACCCCGCCCCTGCACCTCCCGTGAGGTGGGCTCGCGGGCGTACCCCAAGGCCCCTGAGGGGCAGCGGCGGCCCCCGGGCGCTACGGTAGCGACCCTCGCGAGGCCGCTCCCCGGACCTAGCCCCGGCGGCCTGGGCGAACCTGTTGGCCTCGCGGAGCCGCCCGGCCAGGGTGCACTCCCCAGGCGAGCCGCGCCGCCCGCCCCCGGCATGGGGCGGGTCCCGTGGATCCGCAGGGCGCTCCCGCGCCCGATTTCACGCCTTCCCCGCCTCCCCCGGCATGGGGACGCGGATCCGGCCTTGACTTGCGGCCTGCCTCTCACGGCCCGCTTCGGGCCTCCCCCCCCCGCCCGGCGCCCCCGGCCTCCGGCATGAGGCTGGAACCGCGGCTTAGCGGGAAGGGCGGCATCCGGCCCGCGCCCTCCTCCCTCCGGCATGAGGGTGAAGGGCCGCTGCCGCGCGCCCCCTACAGATCGACGAAGATCTTGTCCTTGTCCTCCAGCGAGTACCCCAGGGCCAGGATGATCTTCCTCTTGGTCTCCATGCGGCACTTTTCGCCGTTCTCTATCCTGTCGATCGTCATCGGGGAGACGCCGGCCTTGCGTGCCAGCTCTGCCTTGCTCAGGAGAAGCTGCTCCCTCAGCAGCTTAAGGGAATTCTCAGCCAAAGTAACACCTCTTTTCTGATGTGAATGGTTCCAAGACGTATAGTCTTTTCGCCATTAATGCTGGTAAGACGTAAATTACCGTTTTACAGATACCCTTGTCAAGCATCTTTTGCCAAGTGATAACCACTGATACGCTTCTATACCCCCGTCTGTGGAAGTTGGGGATATTAGCCCTATATCTGGAAGGAGGCTGGACGACTCCCGCAGGCGAGCATCGTCCGCCAGCTTCCCGCAATCCGATCTCATTTGGAGAGTTTGATTCCCTCTGGGATCGATTGTTGAGAATTTGACAGGGATATCAGGAATATGAAGCATGCCTGGCCGGGGCGGGCCGTCACTCCGTCCGCGCGCGGTGTGCCGGATGCTGCGACCGGACTCCGTAAAAACACGCGCGATCATTGAAAACGCGTGTCACACAATGACTTCAGAGGCACCGCTCAGGCGCACGCGAGACATCCGTCGAGCGACGCTCTAATGATGTTGTAGCGAAGCTCGAGGTTCGCCTGCCGTCCGGCCGGCAGCGCCATTCCGAGCGGCGGCGGCATCCACCGCTCGGAAACCCTTGCCTCGCAAAGCGGCCCCCGCATCCGCGGGAGCGCCTGCCGGCGGACTACTCCGGCCACAGGCACCCCAAGGCGCCCACCAGATCCATGTCGCCCTCGACCCTCACCTTGCCGGTGAGGAAAGCCATGGTGGTCGTGAGCTTGTGCGTCGCCACGCTCAGGAGCGTGTCCTCGGACACCGTGACCGTTACGTCGGCGGCCTCGCCCGCGTACACGGCTAGCCTGCCCCTGCCGTCCTCGAAGGCCGCCAGCCACTGGCGGGAGTCCGGCCCCTCTATGTTGAGGAGTATCTTCGCGTCCGGCGCCGGCCTGGTCGGGACGAAGGTCGCGGCCTTCTCGTTTACCTTATCGAACAATTCATCCAATGTCATGAGTAGGAGTCTTTCTGCAGGCAATTGAGCGCTGTTAGGTAGAAGATAAACCAATTGAGGGAACTCGGCGGGGCGGGATTACCGCCCCCGCCCGGAGGGTAGCCTTCCCCCCCTCCGAGGCGCCGCGGGGCCCGCGGCATCCCGGCGGGCGCAGACCTCCGGGGCCGATGACGGCAAAGCGCCCGCGGCGCCCGCGTGCCGACCGGAAGAAAACAGCGGAAAGGCGGGACGCGCGACGTCAGGAAGCCGAAGGGCGCGAGACACGCGGCTCCCGGGAGGAGATGCGCCTCCCGCCGCGGACAGCGGCCCCCTGAAAGGGGAGGGCCTGGGGACAGCTCCCTGCGTGAACCCGGCGGGTCAGGGCGCCTCCATCCGGCGGCCAGGGATCACGAGCATCCCGGCCCTCGCGCGCCGCGATCGACTCCAATTCGCTGGCCTTACACTGAACCCCGGATGCTTCCTCAAATGCCCGTCAGCAACCTCAAATTCCCGGTGACTTCATCTAATTCCCGGAAACTTCCGCCTAATTCCTGTGCAAAAGGGTTCCTGTTCCTAGCGGCATGGAGGCAATTACGGTAGAATGTCTGGGAATTGCCTTCCAATTTGAGGATTTCACCGACCCTGGGGCTGATTTTCGATCAAACAGCCCAAAACACTTTTACTTATCCCTTAGATACAATAAGGATATCACAAATCCGCCCAGTTTCCCACATTTGACCTTCCACGCAACCCAGGCGCCACCGGCATTTTCGCACCGCCACACAACACTCTGGACACCGCCGTTACCCGCCCCCCGCCCAAGGCACCACGGCACACCCATATCCTATCCGTCCTCTCTGGCACCGCCATCGCGGCGCCTGCAGCAGCCCTTTCGGCGCCTTAACTTCCCTCCCCCGCATCGACCGCCCCCGTCCGCTCGCCACGTCACGCTTCACCACCACCGTCCCCCTCCCCGACCCTCTCCCCTCCCCGCGCTTCCCTCGGCCCGGCACCTCCAGTTTCGCCTCCTTCCTTGCCGCCCGCTTTCCCTGTCTTTCTACCTCTCTACTCCCTCCTCATTTCTTCGCCCTACAATTCCTTCGCCCTCTTCGCCCCCTCTCTCTATTCGCCCTCCCTGATCTCTCCCCCCTCACCGCCGTCTCCTCCCTCTCCTCACTGTCCATCCCCGGACCTGTTTCTTCCGGCGGTCAGCCTAGACACGAAAAACCGTTATTCCCGGCCAGGAACGCCGTCCCGTTCCGACACTTTAAAACCATGACATAATCAATTATAATAAAGTAAGCTTTGGTGTGCCCTTCCCAACAACACCGCCACGCCCCGAACCGGAAAGCCCTGACCCTCCCGGTTCCCTGCTCCGGAAGACCCGTATGGCCCGCAAGTCAATCGCGACAGCCTGTGCCGCCCTGGCGCTGGCGCTCTTCAGCGCGGGTCATGCTGCGGCACAGGGGACGACCCAGCCCTGGAAGCTCGTCAGCTGGTCATCGAGCCTGGGTGGGCAGTCCGTCACCTACGAGATCCTGTACGGGCTCAAGGCGGCGATGGCCTTCATGAACGCGAACGGCGGGGTGCGCGGAAGGGAGCTCTCCCTTTACGCCCTTGAGATGGACGACGAGAACCAGGACTTCAGGAAAAGCCTGGACATCCTGATGATCCAGACCAAGCCCGACCTGGTGGTGGGGGGGGCCTCCTCCTGGCGCGCGGGATCCACTGCTGAGTACCTCCAGAGGGTGGCGCGGCCGTGGTTCGGCCCGTGGACCGAGGATCCGGACGTCTATGCCAACAGGGAGGACGACCCGGCCGGCCTCCTTCCCACCGCGACTGTCCAGTTGCGGATGCTCTTCGCCAGGGCCAAGGCCAAGATGCAGCCGGGCAAATCCCTGTACTTCGTCTTCCGCGACGGGCCCCGCGTCCCCAGGCTGTCGGAAGAGGCCCACCTCGCTGCCATGGACGCGGGGATAGACCTCAAGCCGGTGCGCCTGAGCCTCTATTTCCGCGACTGGGGTAGCCTCAGGGAGTCCTTCCCCGGCGCGGGCGCGGTGGTCCTCTGGCTCGCCCCCGGCCCCTCCGCAGCCATCCGGAGGATCATCGGCCCCCTGCTGGGGCCCGACACCATTTGGATGACCCACTCCTTGAACCCCCCCGGCCACGAGCTCATGAGCCTCACCGGCGGGCTCTGGAGTGGCACCCTGTTCCCGGCGATCCTTACTGCCTCCAGCGAGATCCCCGAGGCCTACTCCACCGTGCTCAACAAGTACGCGCTGCCCGGCCTCAGGCTCGGCTACCAGTCCTACCTGGGCTTCACCCAGGGGCAGCTCCTGTTCAAGGCCATAGACCAGGCGGGCGCCAGACGGCAGGCCACGCCCGGCGGCATCCTGAGGGCCCTCAAGGACACCCCCTCCTCAGGCACCCTGTTCGCTGGCAAGAAGCTCCCCTCCGGCCCGGCCGACCCGGCGGGCGTGTACCTGGCGGAGGCCGACCCGCTGGGCGGCTGGCGCCGCGCGGCGCCCTGACCCGCCTTCCGCGCGGGCGCCAGGCACCCCCCTTCCCGCTTTCAGGTTCCGGGCCCCCTACCCTCCCGCCGGAGCGGATTCCAGCCTGCCGCTTTCCATCCCCTCCCGACCTCCGACCGGCTCCCGCGGCCTCCGGGGAACGGGCCCGTCCCGTCCGGACGCAAGGGCGCCCCGCAAGGCCCGCCGCCCGACACGGGGCGGGACAGGGAGCCGCCGGACTGACACCTGCTCACTGCCGGTTACCGCCACGGTTCCCGTTCCCCGCCGTCTTTCGGCAACTCATCCTTTAGGAAACACATGATGAAATCTTTTGACTGTGCAACGCCAATCCCCTGAAGAGCCCCTCAGGATACCCGGCGGGCGTTACGGCCTTGCAGGGGCGCGTTCCGCCCGGCGCGACCGTGCTGACATCGGCGCCAAACGCCACGCATGTCAGAGCGAAGGGGCCATGACGTGATTCGGCGCACCGGCACCCCCGAGACGGCGGCCGGCCCCCTCGCCGGCGCCCATCATTGCTCGCCGACGCCCCAAGACGGGCCCGCAGGGCACCTGTCCCCCTGGCCGCCCGCGAACCCACGCCGGCGCACTCCAGCCCACGCCGGTCCGGGCGGCAGCCCCGCGCCGGACTACCCGAGGTGAACCCCTTGAGCCAAGCCCCCAAACCCTCCATACGCTGTCCTGGATGCGGAGAGACCGTGGAACTCCCTGCCACCTCCTGCTCCGCCTGCGGGTTCGACTTCCGGCTGGGCAGGAGGCCCGGCCCCGCCACCACCGCAACCCCGGCCCCGCCCGGCCCGCAGCGGCCCCAGGGAGCCGGCCCGCAGGCAGCCTCCCAGGTCTACTTAGGCGAGGGCGCATCCGCCCTGAAGAGGCGCATCCTGATAGGCGCAGCCGCCGCCGCGGTCGCTATAGCCGCCATACTCGTGCTGGCCTTCAGCGGCGGAGAGCCCGGGCCGGCCCCGGAGGCGGCCGCCTCGGGAGGCGGATCCTCCATCCTCGCCCCCTCCCCCGCCCCCCTGGACGGCAGCCCCCTCCTGCATCCCGAAAGGCCCATCGGGGCGGCGAAAAGGGCCGCCGGCGCGGTGAACGAGAACCGCCGCCAGCTGGAGGAGCTGGCGGATGACCAGCCGGAGGAGAGCCCTGAGGGCCAGTAGCGGCGCCCCCCCCGGCGCCACGCGGGCCGGAGGCGGGAAGGGCGGGCCGGGCGTCTCACTCGGCATCCCCGGCTTTCCCCGCGAGGGCGCGCCCCGCCTCCGCGAGCGCCTCCCCCAGCTCGCCGTGCAGGAAGGCCAGGCACTCGAAGCCCATGTACTCCGTGGCGTGGGAGTCGAAGAGCACCCTGGCCTCGGCGGGGTACTCGTCGTCCGCCTCGCTGAAGACGACCTGCATGCGAATCCCCGGGAGCACCCGGAAGAGCCAGAGATCGCCCCCCGAGGGGTGGGCCCCCAGCGGCTCGCCGCCGAGGCTTCTCGCGGCCCGCGCGAACAGCACCCGCCCGCCCTCCGCGAAGGAACGCTCGATGGCGGCGTTCAGGAACTCGCTCCCCGGCTCGCGTCTGCCCCGGAGCACCCCGGAGAGCTGTTCCAGGCTCAGGAAATCGGCCGCAGGCTCCCCCGAACCCTCGGACAGGACGTAATGGATCAGGAGGCTCCTGCGGTTGGGCCGCGACGGCCCCCCCTCCAGGGGCTCCACGCCGTCTTCGGTCACCCGATAGGCCTTCCCCAGGAAATCCACCTCCACGCCTCCGCGGATCTCCCTGAGCCCCAGCCGCCGGGCGCACTCGGCGAAGTCCCGGCCCTTGAGCCCCGGCACCAGCCGCCGGTAGTTCTTCTCGTATCCGCTCTCCCGTTCCGTTTCCATGTCCTTCCTCCCAGGCCGGTACCGGCCCGCTTGCAACATCCTGCGCCTCCGGCCCGCCTCACCCGCACGACCGGCTGAGTTCCGCCCCTTCCCGCCCATCCCCCCGCCCCCCTCGCGCGATCCCCGCCCGCCGCCGCCCTGCGGGCCCGCCACGCTATCCCCTGCCGCCCTCGCCGCCCGGGAAACCGCCGCCGCGCCCGGCCGCGGGAAACCCTGCCCGCCCGCCCCCGGCCCCCCCAGGGACGCGGTTTT
>JAITEZ010000210.1 GCA_031281735.1 Deltaproteobacteria bacterium
TCTGTAAACGCTTATGAGGCGCACCAGATCCGCTGACATTACCGCGAGCCTGCCGCCTCTCTCGGAGGGCCTGCAGGGGCCGAAGAAGTCATAGCCGGTCTTCCTGTCCGGGCTGTACCGGTCCCTGAACCCCGCGTCCAGTCCCTTGTAGCTGCTGGGGTTGCGGGACTTGAGGATCAGCAGGAAGTTGGAGATGACCCGACGGAAAAGGCCGCATCTGCTGAGGTTCCTGATGTTGGATCTGACATGCGTGGAATCGAGCCTGACGCACTCCGCGTTGACCTTGAACTGCCTCATGAAGTGCACCATCAGCACGTTGAAGATGATCACCCCCGCGTTGGTCTCCAGCATCTTCTTCTTGAAGCGGTAAAGCGTTTTCAGTGAGACGTGCAGCTCCTCGTCAACGGCCTTGTCTATCAGGCCCAGGGCGTACCAGATGTCCCGGCGGTTCATGAGGGAACAGACGGCTTCCTCATTGGTCATGTCAAACATCTCCTGGATGATGCAGAGACCAAACAGGGTTCTGAGATTCTTGGAAGGGCGCCCCCTGCCCCTGCTGTAGAGACAGTTCAGAAGGGTGACGGGAATCACCATGAGCACGTAGGCGAGGAAGGTATGTGCCCAGCTGTTTCTCAGTTTCGCGTTCATTTTCTCTTTGCTGGGGTTATCCATTTCACTTAGTCCGGGTAGTGTCTTGACTCGGTTGTCAAGGCAGTGTCCGCTCATATGGTTGCCTCCTAGGCCGGGTTCGGGATAAGAGACATGTTAACAGTTGGGAATGCTAAATACAAGTATTTTTTAGTCTTTAACACCCTTTTGCTTTAAAAAATTCTTTTAATCCAACATACATGGCTTGCGAGATATAAAAAATAGATTTAATAAATATATTGTGATGAAAATATATATTGAGCATCGATCGAAGAGAGTATTTGCTTTAGTACCGCAAATTATAGTCTGACTTTTGACAGTGGGATCTTTCATCTAAATCAAGTCGGCGCTTCGTGCTAATGCCTGCGGGTGGCGACCGGGGGGGTCCTCTATGACACGAACAAGACAGAAACATGCCGACAGGCACGTATTTCATGGTTTCCAATGGAACGAAACCTGACTGACGGGCCGAGGCGCGTTGAATCGTTGCTCAACAGTTTTATGTCTTCTTGCGGTGCCATGATAGATGAGACACATGAGCTGATTCCACAATATGCAGCAGGATAGCTCAGGCTTTCAAACCGATGCGGTTTCCAGGGAGGAATGCAGGCGTGAAAGCTGTCGTTTCCATATCCGCATGAAGAGAACCAACATCTATCAGCAACCTGGAAAAACAATTGTATTGGCTATATCATATGTCATTCCATGACACGATACGCTCTCTGGATACTCCCTTGCCTTTATATCGGCGGGAGAGAGGCGAAAGCCGGGAATGACGGGCCGGTCTGCCTGTCAGCTGAAGAGCAAGAGCGGGTTGAATTCCCGGAGCGCAATAATCATTCGTTTGAAGTTGTCCATGTCCCGGTACCCGCGAGCCCTGCCTGTCAGAACCTTGAGTCTGGAGTTGAAGCTCTCGGGAGGGGCGGTTGTGATCCTGTACCTGTAGTAGTTCCGAATCACCTCGGCATGCTTCTGAACAGTCTGCCCCAGCCTAATCAGGGGGCCCACGCAGGAAGCCTACGCCTGGCCGATCCAGTACTCGAGGCAGGCCTCGCACGACTCCCGCCACCAGACCTGCCTGAGATCCTCCTTCATTACGTATGCCCTCGTCAGCGGGGTGTTCAGGGCGAGAGGCCTGTCCGGCCCCTCCTTCTCGTTGTTCTTCCCGGACAGGTTCTCCTGGTTCTTCAGCAGCAGATACCAGCTCCCACAGATGACCTTCCGTTCCCTTTCGCGGGCTTCGCGGCAGGCCCCCCTCCGGAGCTGGTCGATCCTCTCGTTCATCATCATCACGGCGTGGAAGTGGCCGAATGCCATGGCGGCTTCCGGCAAGTTCTCCCTGATCGCCTTCTGGTACGCGTCACCCATGTCGATGTCGACGCCCCGATCCCTTTCCCGCGCTTCCCCGGCAGTCTCCAGAACGGTTTCAGCGCCTCCTCGCTCTTGCCCCTAGCCCGCGAAGATTCCGATCTCCCGCATCGAGGTCGATGACCGCGGTGATGAACCTGTGCTTCCTCCCGATGCAGGTCTCGTCAATTCCCATGCTGGTTACGCCGGTGTACCTGTTTCGGGAGAATCCCCTCTTGGGGCGGCTCTGGAAGATACCGTTGATCAGGTGCCAGCAGACACCCTGGAGAGAGCAGCCGCGGAGTTCATGCTCGTGATGAAGACGAGCATGACGTCGGCTTTCGCGAAAGCCTTCGAGTACCTCTCCTTCGGCTCAGCTGTTCCCGGATCGATCTGACGGACGGTTCCGCAATAACGGCATTCAAACATGGGTATTGAAACGTTGAAATGGATGAATTGCGTGCCTATGGCAGGCACGCCTCTGATAACCCTATTCTCGATTCCGGGGCTGATGACATCGGTTGAGCCGCAACAACGACACTTGATCATCTTGGGTTGAGGATCAAGTTGATATATGACAGTATTTCCGGAGTACTGGACTCTCCCCACTTGGTCATAACCAACGATGCGCTGTATATGGTATAGATCTCTTTTTGTCATATCAGCTCTCCAATCAGGCAAACGTACGGAATAATGTGTACATGTAATCCGTATGCTTGTCGAAGGCGAGCCATAGAGAAGAAAAAAACCGGTCGCCCCCCGCAGGCATTTGCACGAAGCGCCCACCTGACCGAATAGGGCTCCGAGCGGGGCTGGAGCGTTTTCACGCGCTGCTCGGTCAGGGTGTCTACCATCGGCTCCCCTCCTGGCGTGTATACACTCCGGCATACACCTTTGGCGCGGAAACGGGAAGCCGGGACGGAGGGCTCGGAAAGCAAAAGCGGCCTGAACCCCAGGATTCAGGCCGCTTTGCGGGAAAGGCGAAAGGCGCGTAAGGGACAGGAAGAAGCTGGTGGAGCCGGCGATGGGACTTGAACCCGCAACCTGCTGATTACAAATCAGCTGCTCTGCCATTGAGCTACGCCGGCGCCGGGAAGGCGCCCTCCTGGGAAGGCGCCAGAATGATCTATCAGAAAGGGGGGGGGAAAGCCAGAGCTTCCGCAGCCGGAGGGCTACCTGCCTCCCTCGGCGTCCTCGAGCACCGCCCGCCGGGAGAGGCGGATCTTGTTAAACTTGTCGATCTCGAGCACTTTCACCTTGATGATGTCCCCCTCCTTCACGGCGTCGCGTACGTTCTTCAGGCGTTCGCGGGCCAGCTGGGAGATGTGGACAAGGCCGTCCACGCCGGGGAGGAGCTCCACGAAGGCCCCGAAATCAACGATCTTCACCACCTTGCCCTCATAGATCCGGCCGATGTCCGGGAGGTTCGCCCGGGGGTCGGTGCGCTTGCGGATGGCATCGATGGCGGCCTCCGCCTTCTCCTGGGAGGGGGCGAAGATGGTGATGCGGCCCGAGTCCTCCACGTCCAGGCGGGTTTCGGTCTCGCTCTGGATGGCCTTGATGATCTTGCCGCCGGGCCCGATCACGTCCTTTATCTTCTCGGAGGGGATCTCTATCACCGTCATCTTGGGGGCGTACTTGGAGACCTCGGGGCGCGGGGCGGGCAGGCTCTTGGCCATCTGCTCGAGGATGTGGAGCCTCCCCGCACGGGCCTGGGAGAGGGCCCTCTCCATGATGGCCTTGGTGACGCCGCTTATCTTGATGTCCATCTGGACGGCGGTGACGCCCTTGGCCGTTCCCGCCACTTTGAAATCCATGTCGCCCAGGTGATCCTCGTCCCCGAGGATGTCCGTGAGCACGGTCGCCTTGTCGCCGTCCATGATGAGGCCCATGGCCACACCCGCCACCGGGGCCTTGATGGGCACGCCAGCGTCCATGAGCGAGAGGGAGGCCGAGCACACCGTGGCCATGGAACTCGACCCGTTGGACTCCAGGATCTCCGAGACCACGCGGATGGTATAGGGGAAATCCTCCTGGGCGGGGAGCACCGCCCGGATGGAACGCTCGGCCAGGGCCCCGTGCCCTATCTCGCGGCGTCCGGGCGAACTCAGGCGCTTGACCTCGCCCGTAGAGTAGGGCGGGAAGTTGTAATTTAGCATGAAGGCCTTGGACGTGTCGCCGATGAGGGACTCCAGGCGCTGCTCGTCGTAACTGGAGCCCAGGGTGGCCGTCCCGAGGCTCTGGGTCTCTCCCCGGGTGAAGACGGCCGAGCCATGGGCGCGGGGGAGCACCCCCACCTCGCAATCGATGGGCCGAACCTGCTCGAAGGAGCGGCCGTCTATGCGCCTGCCCTCGTTGAGGATGAGGCCGCGCAGGACCTCCCCCTCGAGCTGGCGGAAGGCCTCCGTGGGATCGCTCGACCCCTCGGCGGCATCGGCGGCGTAGTCAGCCTTGAAGCGCTCCTTCAGGGCGAGGAGGGCCTTCTGGCGGTCCTGCTTGCCTGGGATGGTGAGAACCGCGAGCATGTCGTCCCGCCGCTCCCCCTTGATCCTGGCTATCAGGGCCTCATCGCGGGCGACCGCGCGGGGCAGGCGCTTCTCCTTGCCTGCGGCCTTCTGGAGCTCCAGCTGGAGCTTGAGCAGGGGCTGGACGGCATCCTTGGCGAGGAAGATGGCCTCCAGGATGTCCTCCTCGGAGGCCTCGCGTGCCCCGCCCTCCACCATCACCACCGCATCTGCGGAGCTGACGACGATGAGGTAAAGATCGGCAGCCGCCACCTGGGCCTGGGTGGGGGCAGTCACCAGCTTGCCGTCCACCCGGCACACCCGGGTGCCGGCGATGGGCCCGCTGAAGGGGATGTCCGAGAGCATGAGTGACGTGGAGGCGCCCAGGAGGGCCAGCATGTCCGGGTCGTACTTGTCGTCCACGCTCCAGGCCTGGCAGATGACCTGGGTCTCATAGGTCCAGGCCCTGGTGATGAGAGGCCGGATGGGCCGGTCAATTATCCTCGCGGTAAGCGTCTCCTTCTCCGAGCCCCGTCCCAGCTCGCGCCGGAAATAGTTGCCGGGGATGCGGCCCACCGCGTAGAGCCGCTCCTGGTAGTCGACCGTGAGCGGCAGGAAGTCCAGCCCCTCCCTCACGTCATTGGACGCCTGGGACGCCGCCAGGATCATGGTCTCCCCCATGGAGACCACGACCGATCCGGCCGCCTGCCTGGCGAGCTTGCCGGTCTCGATGGAGAGCCGCGCGTCCCCGAACTTCGTTTCTACTTTCATTATTACTCCTCGGCCCAGCTGTTCTTCCTCGGGCCCTGTTGCTCCCCGCCGGGGATCGTTCTCCCTCCCAGGCGGGCCTTGCCGCGCCCCCGAAGGGCGGATCTTCCGCCCAGGGGAATCTGCATCGCCGACCGGGGCCCCTCGCCTCGCGAGGAGCCCCTGTCATTCTCGCTCTCAGAAACAGTCATCACTCTTCGCCTCACCGGAGGCCCCGCCTTTACCGCGCGTCCTTCAGGGACGTCCCCTGGCCCCGGCTCCCCCGCCCGCGGCCCCGGCTTCCCCGCCCGCGCGGAGCCCTGCCTGCGGGCTCCCCGCCCCGGCGGCCGCCGGCGCAGCCGGGACTTCCGGGGCGGCGTCCGCCGAGGACGCCGCCCCCAGCGGCCCTCGTGGCCCCGCCTGCAGGGCCTAGCGGCGCAGGCCCAGCTTCACGATGAGCTCGCGGTAGCGCCCGATGTCGCGCTTCCGGAGATAGTTCAGGAGCCGCCTGCGCTGGCCGACGAGCTTCAGGAGGCCGCGGCGTGAGCAGTGATCCTTGTGGTGGGTCTTGAAGTGCTCTGTGAGGTTAATTATGCGCTCGGTCAGGAGCGCCACCTGAACCTCGGTGCCGCCGGTGTCGGTCTCGTGAAGGCGGTTGCCCTCGATTATCTCTACGGTCTTCTCTTTGGTGATGGACATCGACTGGTCTCCCTGCCGTGGACGGCGCGGGCCTCCCGCGCCGGCTGCGGGCCCCCTTCAGGGGCCCGGGAAAACCCTCAGGGGCCGCAAGAAAGGCCCCCGGGGCGGTGAAAAGGCCCGGCCGCCGTTCCCGACGGCCCCGCCCGGCTCCGCGCCTTCCGGGGGGAGCGGAGCCGCAGGCGGGCCGCCCGGGCCGGCGTATTCCGCGAGGGCCACGGGGCGGCCCTCCAGGGTGGCCAGCACGGTGCCCGCCGGGTAGCCGCCCCGTGGCGCGGCCCACTCCGGCCGGCCGGGGAGTCTCGCCATGCGTCCCGGACCGACCTCCGGGCCCGCCAGGATCCGGCCTGCGCGGAGGGCGTCCGCCTCACGCGGCACGAGCGGGAACTCCGGAATCTCCGGGAGGGCCTCCCGCGGCCCCAGCAGCGAGGCGAGCATGGCCGCCCCGGTGAACGGGGGCGGGACCGCACGCGACAGGTCGAAGGAGCCCAGCCGCTCCCGGCGCAGGGAGGCAAGGGCACCGCCGCCGAGGCCCAGGGCCAGGCCCAGGTCGCGGGCGAGCGATCTCACATAGAAGCCGCTTCCCACCTCGATCCGGAAGGACAGGAGCGGTGGAACCCATCCCAGAATCCTGCAATTTATCATGAGTGCGGGTCGTTCGGCAAGCGGCGCGGCCGCCTCCCCGCGCCGGGCCGCAGCATAGCTGGGCCGCCCCCCGACCTTAACGGCGGAAAAGACGGGCGGGCGCTGGGGCCGCTCTCCCAGGAAAGCCTCCAGGGCCTCCCGCACCAGCGGGAGTTCGGGGTACGGGCCGGTATGCTCGGAGAGGGTCTCCCCAGTCACGTCGTCGGTGTCGGTGGCGAGCCCCAGGCGCATCTCGCCCGAATAGACCTTGGCGCATCCCATGATCAGCCCGGAAAGCTTGACCGCCGGGCCCACGAGCACCCCCGCGAGGCCAGTAGCGAGCGGGTCGAGGGTTCCCACGTGACCGGCCTGCCGGATCCCCAGGGCCTTCCTCGCCTCGCGCACGAGCGAGAAGGTTGTGACCCCCCGGGGCTTGTCGAAGAGGACGAGCCCGCAGGGCCCCTTGCCGGAGCGGGCCCCGGCGGGCGACTTCCCGCCGGGGCCGGCGGTTGTGCCGGCCGGGAAAGGTTCGGACATCGCGGGCATGCTCAGCCGGGCCCTCGCTCCCCGTCGTCCTGGAACAGGGCCCCGAGCCCCGCCAGGAAGATCTCCCTGGCCTCGAGGCAGGTGGGGACATGGCAGGTGTAGGCCGCGGCGAGCACGTGTCCGCCGCCGCCGTTGGAGGCGGCCACGGCCCTGGCCGACACTGGGTAGCGGCTCCGGAGGCTGACCTTGACGCGGCCCCGGCCGTCCTCCTTGAATAGGGCCGCGAGCGCCACCCCCTTGACGGCGCGGGGGAAGTCCACGAAGCCCTCGGAGTCCTCCAGGGCGGCGCCGGAACGCTCGAGCATGTCCGACGTGATGAACATGGCCGCCACCTGCCCGCCCCGGAAAAGCTCGATGCTCCCCAGGGAGAGGTGAAGGAGCCGCATCCGGGCCAGGCTGAAGCTCTGGTTGAGCTTGTTGTTGACGCCCTCGAGGTCACCTCCGAGGCCCACCAGATCCGCCGTCTCCCTGAGGGCCGAGGCGGTGGTGTTGGCCTGGGTGAAGAAGCCCGTGTCCGAGGCGATGGCGGCGAGTATCGCCTCCAGGACCTGGGGTGGGAAGGGGGCGCGCAGAGCCTTCAGGATCCGCGCCACCATCTCGCCGGTGCTCGAAGCCTCGGGGTCATGGAAGAGCCCCTCGCAACCGGAAAGCGGCTCCGTATGCACGTGATGGTCGATCACCAGATAGGGGGGGAGGAAGCCGAAGCCCTCCCCGGCGTGATCCGGCCATACCCGCTCCGGGCCGTGACAGTCCATGAACACGGCGAGATCCCAGTCCTCCGGGCGCAGATCGCGGGGCACGCGGAACTCGCGGCAGAGCCCCGGCACTCCCTCGAGCAGGAACATGATGTTGGGGGCTATCTTGCCCGACGTCCCCACCTGCACCTCGCGGCCCATCTCTCCCAAGGCCAGGGCCAGGGCCAGGGACGCCCCCAGGGCGTCGCCATCCGGGTTGTGATGCCCCAGGATGATGAGCCTCCGCGCGGAAACTAGCCTCTCCAGGAATTCGGGTTCCGGCTGGACGGGACCACCGTCCACGGGGCACACGGCGCCCACGGAAGGGGCCCGCAGGGCCAGGGCGTTCTGTTGTTCGGGAGGGGAGGATGGCATAGCGCTCACTCTTCGCCAGCGGGGAAGGGCCGGGGGGGAACGTCAGTCTCGGTTGCAGTCATCGTCTTCCTCGATGCCGCCGTAGGCGACATCGCAGTCGTCTTACTCTCCGTCGTCCTCGGCATCGTCCTCATCCTCGGCATCGTCCTCATCCTCGGAATCGTCCTCATCCTCGGAATCGTCCTCGGCATCGTCCTCGGCCAGACCACCCGCGTCCACGGGGAAGAGATCGGCTTTCCCACCGCCGGGCACGGCATCGGCGGCTTCCGTCGGGGAGGGCCCGATGCCTCTCAGGGCCGCCACGGAAGGGTCGGTCCCCAGGAGCTCGGCCACCCTCTGGGCGTAGGCGGGGTTCGGATCGTAGAGGAAAACCACCTCTGGGGTGTACCGGAGAGAGAGGCCGCTCCCCAGGCTCGCCCTCACGAAGCCCCTGGCCTTGGCGAGGGCCTTCTCGACCTCGGCCCGCTCCCCCTCCCCACCCAGGACGGAATAGTAGACGTAGGCCCGGCGCATGTCGGGGGAGACGCGGGTCCTGGTCACGTTAAGCGCCTTCAGCCGCGGATCGCTCACGCGGGTCACGAACAGCTGCGAGACGAAATCCCCGATGACGCTCGCCGCCTTCTGCAGCCTGCGCTCGCTCATGCCTCGCCCCAGTCGCCGCCGCCCAGGTTGAGGCACTCGAGGCGGGAATCCACCACCTCGGCATCGGCGTTCGCCTCGATGAAGTCCAGCATGCGATCCAGGACGGCGTTTAGTATCTTCGCGTCCCCGCCGCAGACGGCGAAACCCAGGACGGCGTGGTCACGCGCCTCCCCCCCGGGCCCGCCCACCTCGGAACAGGCCGCGTTGAACCGCGCCTTCACGCGCCCGAGCAGGCTCTTCACCACCTTGCGCCTGCCCTTGAGGCTGTCCAGGCCCTCCATGAAAAGGGTCACCTCCAGAACGCCCACCACCATCCCTGAGTCCTGACTCCCCTCTTCCGGGCGCCCCCCCGGAGAGGCTACTCCGCGCCCTTGTCTGCCGCGGCCGCCGCCGCGTCCTGCCTGGCCTTCTCGGCTGCCCGCTCCACGGCCTGGTTAACGAGCTCCACGGTAGCCGCGGTCTCCTCCACCTGGTAGCACTCGATACGATCCCCCACCTCGGAGGCGCCCCAGTTCTCCAGCCCGATGCCGCACTCGTACCCTTCCAGCACCTCGCGCACGTCGTTCTTCTCGCGCTTGAGCGTCCCCACCTTGCCGTCGTAGACCACCTGCTTGCCGCGGCGCACCCGTGCCTTGGCACCTCGGACGATCTTGCCCTCGGCGACGGACGAGCCCGCCACCTGGCCCACCTTGGTGATGTTGAAGATGGCGCGCACCTCGGCGACGCCCAGGATCGTCTCGCTCTTGACCGGATCCAGGAGCCCCGCCATGGCCTCCTTGAGGTCGTCCAGGAGCTTGTAGATGACGTCGTAGTAGCGGATCTGGACCTGCTCGGCCTCCGCGAGCTCCTGAACCCTGCCGCCCGAGGGCTTCACGCCGAAGCAGATGATGAGCGCCGAGCTCGCCGCGGCCAGCATCACATCGGTCTCGGACACCGAGCCCACGCCGCCGTGGAGGACGGTTATCTTTATCTCCGGGTTGCTGAGCCTGGTCACGGCGTCCTGGATGGCCTCCAGGGAGCCCTGGACGTCCGCCTTGAGGATGAGGTTCAGGCCCTTCACCGCCCCCGCCTTAACCCGGTCGAAGAGGTTCTCGAGGGTGAGCTTGGAGGTCTTCACCAGATCGTTCTCGCGCTGGCGGGTCTGGCGGTGCTGGCTCACCTGGCGGGCCTGCTTCTCGTCCGTCATGGCGATGAACTCGTCCCCGGCCAGGGGCACCCCGCTGATCCCCTGGATCTCGACGGGCATGGAGGGCCCGGCCGAGTCCACCCGGCCGCTCTGGTCGTTTATCAGCGCCCTGAGCTTCCCGTAGTGGATGCCGCAGACGTAGGCGTCCCCCTGCTTGAGGGTGCCCTCCCCCACGAGCACCGTGGCCACGGCACCGCGGCCCTTGTCGAGCCTCGCCTCGATGACGCGGCCCCGGGCCGGGCCCTCGAAGCGGGCCGTGAGGTTCAGCATGTCGGCCTGCAGGAGGATCATCTCCAGCAGCTCGTTCACGCCCTGCCCGGTCTTCGCCGAGATGTCGCAGAAGACGGTGTCCCCTCCCCAGGACTCCTGGGTGAGGCCCAGCTCCATCATCTGGCGGCGGATGCGCTCCGGGTCGGCGCCTGGCTTGTCGATCTTGTTGACGGCCACAATGATGGGAACCTTGGCCGCCCTGGCGTGATCCGCCGCCTCCCTGGTCTGGGGCATCACGCCGTCGTCCGCAGCGACGATGAGTATGACGATGTCCGTCACCTGGGCACCGCGGGACCGCATGCTGGTGAAGGCCTCGTGGCCGGGGGTGTCCAGGAAGGTGATGTAGCGGCCGTTCACCTCCACGTGGTAGGCCCCGATATGCTGGGTTATCCCGCCGGCCTCGCCCTCCTGGATCTTTGACTTGCGGATGAAGTCCAGGAGCGAGGTCTTGCCGTGGTCAACGTGGCCCATGATGGTCACGACAGGCGGGCGCACGCTCTTCTCGTAGCTCTCGTCCAGGCCCGGCAGCTGCAGGAGCTCTCCCTCGTCGAAGCTGCTCTTCTCCACCTCGTAGCCGAACTCCGCCGCGACCAGCAGGGCCGTCTCGAAGTCCAGCGACTGGTTGACCGAGGCCATCACTCCCATGGCCATGAGCTTCTTTATGATGTCGCCGGCCTTCAGGGACAGCCTGTGTGCGAGCTCGGCCACGGTGATGGCCTCGTCCACCTTTATGCGCCTCTTGATGGCTTTGGGAACGGTTATCTCCGTCTTGGCATGGGTCTTGCGCACCGACTTGCCTTTGCGGGACCGGGACCGGGCCCAGTCGCCCTCGGCGTAGAGGTCGGTCCTCTCCACCACCTCCCGCCTGCGGCCGGCCTTCGCCCCGCCCTCATCGCCCTCCCCGTGGCCCCCCGCACGGCGCTTGCGGTCGCGCTTGCGGACGTCCGAGGTGTCTGGGGCCGGGGGAGCATCGGGCCGCGGCGCCGCCGGCCTGCCCCAGGGGGCACCACCGCCGGGCCGTCCGGGGGCACCTCCCAGCCCTCCCGTGCGCGGGGGGCCGCCGGGTCGCCCGGGACCGCCGGGACGGGGCCCCGGGGCCCCGGAAGGTGTCCAGATCTGCTTGACGCCCACCACCCGGGCGCGGTCGAATCCCCCGCCCTCGGCGGCGCGGGCCGCCCTCTCCTGGACCAGCTCGCGGGTGATCTTCTGGCCGGCGGGGCGCGGGACGGAGCCGGGGAGGCCGGGGATGCCGGCGTGTCCGGTATGGACGGGGCCGGCGGCCCTGCCCGGGAGGGGGGCTCCCGCGGTGGCGGCGTCCCCAGGGGAGGCATCGGCCGTCTGGGACGCGGCGGCGCCATCGCCGGCTTCGTCCGGGGCAACCGCCGGTGAGCCGCCCGCAGGGGCGGGCACGGGAGCGGAGGATGCGCCTTCCGGCCCGGGCTGACCGGCCCCCGGCGGCGGCACCAGGGTGATGTCGGCACCCTCCCCTTCCGGGCGCGGCTGGCCCTGGGCGGCCTGGGGGGGTGCCGGAGAGGGCGGGGGGACTGGGGCGGGCGCCTGGGGGCGGAGCCTCAGGAAGTCCGGGATCTGGGGCTTGTGGACAGGTTCCGCAAGAGCGCGGCGGCCTCCCTTGAGCTCCCCGGGCCTGAGCGGGCTGGTCCCCACTATGGTGGCTTTCTCGAAGGATTTCTGCTTGATATGCACGGGCTTCCTGTCCGGGGCCGGGGGGGCCGCGGAGGGGGGGCTGGGATACTCGACTGCCACTGGCTGGGCCTGCGTCTCGGCGGCGGCCAGGGGCTCGGCGGCGAACCCGGCAAGGTGCTCGTCGAAAGCCTCGGGCCGCTGCTCGCCTGTCTGTTCCTCGGGCCAGTGGGCATCGGCCTGCCCCCCGGCGGCGGGGGGCTCCTCGCCCGTGCCGTCCGCGAAGGGCGGCTGGGCCTCTCCGGGAGGCCCCTCGGACGCGGCCTCCACGCGCTTGCGCCTGCGTACCACCTGGGGGGGCACGGGGGCGGAAGCGTTCCTCACGGCGCGGCGGATGTCCTCGGCCACGCTGTCCTCGATGCTGTTGGAGGCGCCCAGCTTCTGACCCTGCAGGAGATTGAGCTCCCCTATGCGCTGAACCAGCTCGGCGCTGGACATCGAGAGCTCCTTGGCCAGCTCGTGTATCCGTTTCTTACCCATCCCTTGATTACCTGCTTCTTGAATGGACCGGGGCTGCGGGGGGCGGCGGGCCGCACGGGCCGCCCGGCCAGGGTGTCCTGGAGGGGCGGGGCGTCCCAGGGAGCCGCCGCCCTGAAGGTGGCGGGGCGGGCGGCCGGGAACCTGGCCGGAGGCCTGGGCCTCAGGGGGCACCGGGCGTGGTCAGGTCGCTGGGGGCGGCTTGAGGCCGCCTGCGGGGCCGGAGGCGAGGGCCATGAGTGCTTCCAGGGCACCCGGGGCAAGCTCGCGCTGGCCTCGGAAGGCGCGGTCGAGGGCCCCCTTGCGGCGAAGCCTCGCGAGGCAGGCCTCGTTCCGGCAGACCCAGGCGCCCCGCCCCCTGGAAGGCAGCGAGTGAGATCCGGCCACGGGCGGGGCCGCGGCTTCGGGCGCCGGTGAGGCACTGCCGGCGGCCGGCGGGGGAGGCGTTGAGACGGGGGCCGCGCAGGCGGGCGGGGCCTCGGGCCCCGGCACCCTCATCACGAAGGGGTTGATGAGAATCAGCTCGCTCCAGGGCCTGCGGGCGCGGCAGACGAGGCAGGACCTGAAGGGCTCGGAAGGGTTCTCCCGGCGCCGGGCCTTGGCCGAGGCTTTCCAGACGGCCCGGGGGACGCGCTCCCTTCGGGGCCGCGGCGCGGCTCCGGCGGTCTCCGTACGGCCGGTCCCGCCCGGCTTCCCGACTTCGGCGCACATGTATCCCGTCCCCTCAGGCACCATCGTCATCATCGTCGGCATAATCATCTTCGTCAACGTCATCATCGTCTACGTCGTCATCGTCATCGTCGCCGTCATCATCGTCATCGTCATCGTCATCATCGTCATCGTCATCGCCGTCGTCATCGGCATGACCCGGGGCTTCCTCAGCATCCGATTCCGCAAAGCCGCCGTCCGTCTCTGCAACGGCATCATCGGCCTCGGCAGAGGCGTCGTCCGCCCCGGCATGGAGCCATTCCCCGTCCGCATCCTCTGGGCCGTCATCGGCGGAGATGGTGGCTTCCACTTCCTCGCCGGGGACGGCCCCGTCCCCGGCGAGGGCGGCATCGTACTCGGTCTCATCGTCCTCATCGCGGGCATCGCTGGCGGGCTCCTGGTCGGGGGCGCCGCTGCGGCCCCGTCCGGCCCCGAAGAAGTCCTTGGCCATGGCCTCGCGCTTGGCCTCCTCTTCGTCCTCGCGGTCGAGGTTCTCGACGTAGGCCTTGGCCGCGTCCCAGACCTGCTTGGCCTTGTCGCCGGCCAGGCCCTCAACCATGGAGATCTGTTCGGGGCTCACCTCCAGGATGTCGCGGGCGGACCCGTAGCCGGCCTCGTAAAGCAGATCGGCCGTGGTCTCGCCCACGCCGGGAAGGCGCAGGAGGGACTGGTAGCCGTTCTTGAGCGATCTCTGGTACTTGGACTCGTTCTTGACATCGATGCGCCAGCCCACGAGCCGGGAGGCCAGCCGCACGTTCTGGCCCTTGCGCCCGATGGCGAGCGAAAGCTGGTCGTCCGGAACCACCACCTCCAGCGACCGCGCGTCCTCGTCCACCACCACACGCAGGACCGCCGCCGGGGCCAGGGCGCTCGCCACGTAATGGGCGATGTCGTTTGAATAGGGGATGATGTCGACCTTCTCGCCCTTGAGCTCCTGGACCACCCCCTGGACGCGGGAGCCCCTGAGGCCCACGCAGGCACCCACGGGGTCGATCTCTGGGTCGGTCGTCGCGACGGCTATCTTGGAACGGCTACCGGCCTCGCGGGCCACGCCCACTATGCGGACGATGCCCTCGGAGATCTCCGGCACCTCGGCCTCGAAGAGGGCCGCCAGGAAATCCGGGTGGGTGCGCGAGAGGATGATCTGGGGGCCGCGGGAATCGAGCCGCACGTCTATGACGAGGGCCCGTATGCGTTCGCCGCGGTGGTAGTAGGTCTCACGGATGATCTGCTCGGAGGTGGGAAGGAGGGCCTCGGGGCGGCCCAGGCCCACGATGATATTGTTGCCCTTCTCGATGCGCAGGATCTGGCCGGCGACTATCTTCCCCACGCGGTCCTTGTACTCGTCGTAGATGATCCGGCGCTCGGCGTCCTTCATGCGCTGGATGATGACCTGCTTTGCGCTCTGGGCGGCGATGCGCCCGAACTCGCGGGTGTCCAGCTTCACGCCCAGCTCGTCCCCCACCGTGGAGGCGGGGTCGAGCTTCCGCGCGTCCTCTAGGGAGATCTGGGTCTTTGGATCCTCCACCTCCTCCACCACGTCGTGGAAGCGGAACACCTCGAACTCCCCTGTGGAGTCGTTGAAGGTCACCTCGAAGTTCTCGGTGAGCCCGTACTTCCTCTTGGCGGCGGAGCTGATGGCCTCGGACATGGTCTCTATCAGGACCTGCTTGTCTAGACCCTTGTCACGGCTTATCTGCTCGATGATTCTCTTGAGATCCTGCGTCATTTCTCCGGGCCCTTCGCGCGCCTCGCCTCCCCTGCGTTTTCCTGTGTTCCGTTAGGTTCCTTGGTCATTTCTCCTGGCCCTTGCATCGGCCTGCCTTGATCCGGGGGATGCCGCCGGCCCGTCCCGGAAGACCCCCCGCCCCGTCCCGGGCAGCGGCCCGAATCCCGATGTGCCTGGTCTCCCCAATTATATGTTGATGATGATCCGTCCGCCCGGGGCGGCCGCCCCCTCCGGAAACCCTGTGCCGGCCGCGTCTCACAGCTCCGGAACGAGCCTGGCCCTAGTCACCTCTTCCCAGGCGAAGGACACGGGTTCCGGTTCAGGGCGAGCCTTGCCCGGCTTCAGGGGCCCTGGCTGGGAGGGCAAGAGGGAGAGCGCCCCAGGGGAGCACCTGAGCCTCCCGGTGAGGGCGAGGGTTCTCCCGTCGCGCCTGAGCTTGAGCTTGGCGAGCGACCCGCTAAAGCGGACGAACTCGGCCTCGGAGTTGAGAGGGCGGTCGAGGCCCGGAGAGGAGACCTCCAGGACGTACGCTGGCCCGTCGCCGGGCCAGAGGCCGTCAAGGAGATCCGAGAGGAGGGGGGAGAGCCCGGCGCAGTCGTCAAGGGTTACGGCCGAGCCTCGCCATCGTCCGTCCGGGGGATCAGGAGGAGAGGAGGTGCGTAAGGAGGCGGCCGACGCCGCCGCAGGGACTGTCACGGGCGCCGCAGGGACTGACGCGTCAGCGGCTCCCGCCTCCAGGGCGGCCTGGAGGGGACGCGGGGAGGGGGCCGGCAAAGGGAGGCGGTCGACCGTGAAACGCAGCGTCTTGCCCGCCGCCCCGCCCGCTATCTCGATTCCGCACAACTCGAAGCCGCCCCGGGCAAGAAGTTCCGCGGCCGGCCCACGGGCCGCCGCGGCAAGCCCGGCGAGCCCTCCGGGGAAAGGCAGCGGGAGTTCGGTCCGGCGGCCCGCAGGCGCTGACTTCTTTCTGGGCTTCCCCGCAGGTAGGTTCCGCTGAATCATGGGCTACGGGAGCGACTGGCTCAGACAGGCGTTATAAAAAAAAGCGGGCACGGGCCCACTTTGAGAAAGAGGGGTGAGGTTGTGAGGGGAGCAGGATGCCCCCCGCCTCCCGCCCGGAAAGACGGGTTCGGCCCTGCGGACAGGCCAGGAAGTCGGTCAGCTAGTGAAACGGGCCTCATCCGCCGAACCCGGGACAAGACGGTACCCCAAGCGGGGCACCTGACTGCCGGGCTCGGGACACTATTTACCATGCCCCAGGGGGAAAATCAACAGTTATTTCCCCTCCGATGCATGTCCGAGGCAAGCCCGGGGGCTACCCGGCGGGAACGGGAGTGGCGTGGGAGGGGCGCGGCCTCAGCCCCGCTGATGGGACGCGGCCATTAACCCCCTGGAATGCCTTCATTATTTGATCAGCGAACCGGTGCGGGGGTAGGCTCCCCCGGCCGCAGGGGGCCACCCAAGCCCGGCCCGTCCGGTTGAGCCGCCCTGAGCGGCAGGCCGCCCGGGACGGCCCCGCCGGCGCACGGGACGTGTAGTCGGGCGGGGTTGGCCCTGCGGTCGACTGCCCCCCCGGCGGGGGGACGGCTTGCGGCCTTCCCGGGCCGCGTGGCACCTGCGGGGGGCCGGCCGCATCGGCCCCGCAAGCGCCACGGCATCAGTCAAGGCGGATAATGAGGGAATTAATCATTGAATACGGCAACATGACGTTCCTTACCAGCCAGTCCAGGCCGGGGCTGGCCCCACCCCTCCTTGCGATGGCCGCATCTACCGTGCCCCAAGGGCAGGCGGAGGAGTAGCGGAAGCTCAGGTAGAACCCGGGCTCCCCCCCCGCCACCGTTGGCGCGTGAACGAAATAGGTCAGATCGCCTTTGCTGATGGCCCCGCAGACGGTGCCGAGCTGGGCCGGGGTGTTCGGCATGAGGAAGCCGCGGTGGAGGACCGTCAGCCTCGGCAGGTAGCACCCGATCTCCTTGGAATAGGGGGTCATGACGGGGCTGCCCGCCCTCCGGAGCACGAGGATCGCGAAGAGGAGGAGTTCGGCGGCCCAGGCGGCCGCGAGGAGCGCTCCCTTGATCGTCCCCGCGCCGAACAGGCCGATTCCCCAGACGCCTTGCCGCATCACCTCCTTCGCCATGCCGAGGAGTTCCGAGGGGTGCAGGGCGAAGCTGGTCCAGGAGGCGGGGGTCTTCAGATAATCGATGATCCAGGGGAGACCCGGGTCGCCCAGGTGCCTGGAAATGATCAGGAGGCTCAGCCAGGCGCTCCAGGAGAGATGGAAACCGACGAGGCCGCCCGCGAGCGCGAGGAGGCCGGCCAACCGGCTGTTGAGGGTGTGTGTGTGGTACGCCGCGAGCCGCGCCGCCCAGCCGGTCGCCAGCGCGAAGGCGATCAGGAAGAGGGGGCGGACGTAGACCGGGGCGGCGAAGAGGATGAAGGCGGAGTATACGGGCGCGAGCAGGCACGAGACGGCCGCGGCGGCCGCCAGGATGAGGAGCGATCCAGGGGAGCTGTGTCTGGGCGGCCTGTAGAACTCTGGACTTATCGGCATTGCTGACCTCAGGCTGGCCGCCCGGCCGGCATGGGCAGGGCTATTAGGGAGGGCGGGGGAACCCGCCCGGTGCACCGACGGGATGCCGCCGGGAGGCGCGGAGCGGTCCGCGCGCGGCGGCCGGTCTGGAAGCCCCGGGGCGGCGGCCCGTTTGGAAGGGGCGGGCCGGGCGCCGCTCAGGCCAGGCGGGCCTTGAGCGACTTGAGGAAGGAGAGGGGGACCTTCACGTTCCTCACCACCTTGTACCTCTTAAGCGTGAAATACCTGCCTCCGCAGCGAACCACGTCCACATCGACGGTTCCCCACGGGCATTCGTCCGAGAACCGGAAGGTCAGGAAGAACCCCGGCATGCCGCCCGGCACCAACGGTGCCTGGATGAAGTAGGTCAGATCCCCGGAACCTAGGCCGCCGCACACGGAGGCCAGCTGATCCAGGTCGTCCGGCGAGGCGAAGCCGCGTTCGACTACCTCCACTTTCGGCAGGTACTCCCCGTCCTCCCCGATGTCCGCGGAGAAAGGGACGTTCACCGCGCCGCCGCCCTTCCAGACTGCGAGGACGGAGAAGAGAACGAACTCGGTGATCCAGAAGGCCAGGAGCCGCGAACCCTTGAGCATCTCCGAGCCTTTCTCGCCGAAGCTCCAGCCGCCCCCCAGCCGGTCCACCTCCTCCGCCGCGTCGTAGAGTTCCGAGGGATGCAGGGCGAAGTATGACCAGTGGCGGGGGCTCCTCATGTACTCCAGGAGGCGGCCGAAGCCGGGGAAGGACGGGTCCTGGAAGTAGGCGAGATGCCCCAGCCAGATGCTCCAGGAGAGATAGAAGCCGATCCAGGCGCCCGCGAGAGTGTAGAGAGCGGCGACCAGCCTGCAGTGTGTGCGGGTGCAGTACGCGGCCCCCCACGCCGTCCAGCCCGTCGCCAGGGCGAACGCCGCGAGGAAGGCGGGGTCGGCGTAGTCGAGCGGCATGTAGAGCGTGAGCATCGCGTATGCGGGGGCGATGGCGCACGACACGGCGGCGGCCGCCGCCGCGATCAGGGGCGCTCGCGAGGGGACGCGCTTTTCCGGCTCGTAGAACTCGGGGATCACCGGCACAGGCGGCCTGGGGCGCAAAGCTCCTCCCGCCCTGGCAGGGGGGGCAGGGGGACGTCCCTGGGCGGGCGCCGTCATGGCTGGAGGCATCGGAGTTCCTATGGAGCCAGGGAGGCCCCGCAGGGGGAAGGGGCCGGACTCCCCTGGTGCGCAGGGACTCGAGGGCCGGCGGACAGTCCCCCCGATATGGGGGGGAATGCCCCCGCGACAGCGGAAAGACAGCCCGCAAGACAGCGAGGAAGGGGACAGCGGCGGCACTCGCGGCGGACGGCCGAAGATCCGGCGGGGGCCGGCGTCCCGCCTGGCAGGCAGGCAGCCAGCCAGTGACCGCAGGCGCCTACGGGGCCTCAGGAGAACGGGGGCTTCCCGCCCCGCGGCAGGCACCGACCCGCTCAGCCCCCCAGAAAAGCCGGGCATCCGGAGCCCGGAAGGCATGCGGCGACGGGATCGCCGTCCAGGCCGGCAGCCGGCGGGCGGCCACCCAGGATGGCGTCTGACATGGAAAGACGCCGCCAAATACGCCTGATGACGCCACGCCCATCGAAACACCCTACCCCCCAAGGGCACCGGAGAACCGCGCTCCCGTGAAGGTGGTATTATACGCGATTTCGAGGCCAGTAATCGAAGCATGATGCTTCCGGCCTTTCCCGGTAAAGCCTGCAGGCTCCCGGCCCCCCGATGACTGCTTTCCTCAAGCGGCCCGTAGGCGGCCGCCCCCGTGAAACCCCGCAGCCGTCCCTCGCGAACCGCCGCCCTCCCCGGCCGCCGGCACCCCGTCCCGCAAGCGGCTCCCCCTCCCCGGCCCAGGGCGCGCTTTACGTGACCGCTTCCCCCGGACGGTTCCCGCAACCTGGCGGCCGGAACCACGGGAAGCGGCAACGGGGACCCGCCGGCCGCTTCCGCCGAGGGAAGACCGACCTCCAAGGGACACTGGCCTGCCGGCAGCCAAGGGGCCATCCCCCGCACGCGGGTCATGTAATCAGGAAATGCCGCTTCACAACTTCCCGGGCGGGCTGCCCATCTGCCATTGACTTAATGAAGGGATTATCCCCGCGCCTTGGACCACCCGGCATGAGGTGACCCGGGCGCATGATGCCGGGCGCCGTCCCTCCCCGGCGGCGGCCGCGTCGAAGGGGGACGGGAGCCAGGACGTCCGGCCAGACGGCGCCGCGCGGCCCGCCGGGGACCGGACGGGTCAGGTCGAACGCCTGGACAGGTAGTTGTAGAATGACCTTATCGTACCCTGCAGGCGGCGCCTGGAAAACACGGCGTATAGCGACAGCATGACCAGGAGCTTCACGGCCCCCGCGACGGCGTATCCCTGCGCGTCCTTGGCGATGGCGCCGATGTCCGCCAGGGACAGGCCGATGAACGCGCACCATACGAACGGGCTGACGGGGAACCGCCCCTTAACGGATCCGAACCTCCTGCTCTTCTGATCCAGGGCGGCGGCGATGCGCGAGCAGTACCTGACATCCTCCTCCCGGAAAGGCACCCTTTCCCCCAGGAGCGCCTCGGCAAAGCGCCGCAGCCGCGGGATCCGGTTGTCGCCCGGCCTGATTCCCTCGTATTCGGCGAGACGGCGGGCGGCGGAGCGGACGATCTCCTTGGAGCGGGGGTCGCGGCCGAAGATCACCCCCTCGACCTCGTCGTCATAAGCCTCCTGGGTGCCCTCGTACACGGCCTCCCCGCCGGGACCGGAGCCGCCGGGGACGGCGGATCTCGGCAGCATCATGTTCATCTGAATCCGGCCCACCAGTTCCCTCACGCCTTCGCGGTAGGTGGCCACCGAGGACAGCAGCCTCCGTATGTCGGGGGGTAGCACGAACTCGCCCCCGCGCAGCCGGTTGAACTCGGCCATGTCCAGAAGCCCCCCGTCGAGCTCGTAGGCGCGGAGGAAGGCCCCCGGCACCCGGCAGAGGACGGAGCGCATGTGCAGACCCTCGAACGGGGGGCCCTCCAGGGGCAACGTCCTCTCCGAGTCCCCCAGATCGAGGTCTCCCCAGAAGAACTCCCCCGGCTTGAGCGTGCAGAGGAGGACCCTGCTGAGCCTCGCGTGCGCCTCGCGGGGGTTCCTGGACTGCCTCGCCCGTTCGCACAGGACGACATTGAGGAACAGGTCGTCGATCGCGATGTTCCTCTCCAGCAGGAACGCGGTCATGGAGAGCCATCCGTCGTTCAGGGTGCGGGAGACGAAATCGTCCTCCGGCATGCCCGGGGGCGAGGTCGAAAGGAGCGCGGCCAGGATGTTCGCTCCCGTGAGGGCGAAGCCCCTGTAAATGGGCACCTTGACGTCGAGGAAGGCGTGGACGAAACGGAAGACGTACTCGTTGCTGTCGTTGCAGGAAAGCGACTCCACACGAACGACCTCGTCGAACTGGTTTCGCTCCTCGAGGGCGCGGTCGAGGAAGCCCCTCCCGAGGTATATCGCCCCCTGTCTCCAGCTCTCGGCGTCCCTGGCCATTGCGGCGGCCAGCTCGGGAAGCGTCCGGTACTCCCGCCCCATGAACAGGAAGGGCCGCAGCCCGGAGGCCCCGCCGGCGGCGTACTCGCCCTCGTAGGCCACCTGCGGGCTCTCGCCTGCCAGCCAGCGGCGAACCTCCCCTTCCCTCCAGCGCCTTTCCATGTCCCGTGTGAGAAGGCCTTTCAGGAGGAGCCTGCGCCGAGGGTCGAGATCCTCCGGGATCGAGACGGGCCTGGTGACTATGGTCACGATCACCGCCTGCGCGTCCAGGCCCCGGAAAGGGTTCGTCCCCGTCAGACACTCGTACAGCGTCATCCCGAGGGACCACCAGTCCCCGGCCTTGGACGCGAAATCCATCTCCGGCGGGGCGTATTCCGGCGTGAAACTGCGGCAGGTGGCCCTGATGGAGGCATCGTGCATCACCGAGGAGATGCCGAAGTCGGAGAGCACCAGATCCGCCGGGGAGATGTCGCGAACGAGGACGTTCGCGGGCTTGATGTCGCGGTGGACCAGATCCGAGCGGTGGAGGACGGCTATGGCCTCGCACAGCTCAGAGACGATGTCCTCGAAAGCGATGCGATCCGCCTTCCCGGATCCCAGCAGGGACGACAGGGAGCCGTAACGGGCATACTCCAGGAGCTCGAACCAGCGGCCGAGCCCCTTATCGAACCCGGTATCGAAAACCCTCACCACGTGCCTGGAGTGCCTCGCGGAGATCTCCTTGAACCTTTCGAGAGCCTCGGGACGCGGCGTCACACCGTAACGGTAGAGTTTGAGAATCCTGTTTTCACCGCCGCTCCCCTTCAAAAGATAAATATCCGCCTCGGCCCCGGACGCGGGCAACAGCTCAGCCTTCATCCCCCTGAAGCATGACAGCTGCCCAGACTGGGAGGAGTGTGAAGAGGACTGTCTGGCGGCGGATGCCAGGCATCCCCCCCACCCTTCAGTGCCTTGGCCAGGGACAGCCTGGGCACCTTCCGCAGTCGCGCTGGGGCTTCCGGTCTCCCCCTCCAACACCGTGTCGGGGCCGATGGGCCTCCCCTCCACCACCGTGTCGGGGCCGACGGCCCTCCCCTCCACTGCCGTGGCCAGGACGGCGGCCCTCTGGTCGATGACCGTGGCCGGGCCGGCGGGCCTCCCCTCCATCACCGTGGCCGGGCCGCCGGGCCTCCTCTCCATCACCGTGGCCGGGCCGCCGCCAACGGGCCTCCCCTCCGCCGCCGCGGCCGGGCCGGCAGGCCTCCGGTCGATGACCGTGGCCGGGATGACCGGGGCACCTTCCGGGCTGTCGGGGGAACCGTGGGGCATCCCTTTCAGGAGAGTGCCGGGGACATCGTTTTCATCTTCCACGACCGTGATGATGCCTGCAAGCTCCTCCTCCAGAACCGTGATGACAACACCTGGTTCCCCATCCAGGTTCATGGGGGGAGCATCGAGACCCCCTTCCAGGTTCATGGGGGAAGCATCAAGCTCCCCTTCCAGGTTCATGGCGGAAACATTAAGCTCCCACTCAACGTTCGAGTCGAAACCATCGGTTACCAACTCGGTAGAGGAATCATCTCCTTTGGATCCCGTTTCCAGGAGCGTGTCTGAATCAGTAGATACCACATCTAGAGATGAGACTGAACCGTCGGAACCCCACTCCGGTATTATTACTGGATTGTCACCCACTCCCGCCAAGTCCGTGGCGAGGTTGCCCCTCACTCCATCCAGGATCGTGTCGGGACCGGCCCCAGCTCCCTCCAGGATCATGGCGGAACTTTCAACCATTCCCTCCAAGACCGTGGCGGGATTGGCAACACCTCCCTCCAAGACTGGGCCGAGACCTAAAACCACTCCCTCCCTGACCGTAGCTGGGTTGACACCCACACCCTCCCAGGCTGCATCGGGGCAGGTACCCCTCCCTTCCAGAAGCTTGGTAGGGCCAACACCTCCTCGCGCTAGGATTCTGGCGGGACCGCCGCCACCCCTTTCCAGGATCGTGGCGGGGCCACCGGTGTTCCCTATGAAGGCAACTGCAGGCACAGCAGGATCGCTCACGATGACAGTCGAGGGGTGCGCAGGTCTGCTAATCAGGGGTCGGTCCGAAACGGCAGGATTCTTACCCGGGACCGCGACAGTACGAGACGGCCTGCTATTGAGAATCCGAACCGGAATGGCGGGGTTCCCTTCGCTGATCTCATAGGGGGCCGGAGAGGCCTCCCCCTCCACCGATCCGGAGGGGGAGGCGCCGGGACGGGCGTCCGGCCCAGCGGATGCGAGAGAGGTCGGCGCGGGCTCGCCGTCCAAGGGACTCGGCGTCGCCGATGACGACGGCCCGCTTCTGATCACCGCGGGAAGGGAGGAACCGCGATTTACAAGCGTCTTGGTTTCATCGCTGCCGCTCATGCCCTGTTACACTCCATTACCGAGATGATGAGGATGACCGGACACCGGGGCTTGGGGAAGCGGGTCAGATGTCCAGAATGATGAAGCTCACGTTGTCAGACGCCTGAACCTGGAACAGCGCCCCTGCCAGGCCGGCTGCGGCCTCGCCGGGCGGGAGGCAGACGATCTCCTCCAGCGTTTCCAGTGGCAACGCCTCCCAGACTCCGTCGGAACAGAGGAAAAGCCTGGCCGGGGCACGGGCGGGCACGGTCTTGAAGAACACTTCTGGCGGGTTGACCCCGGCCCCGATAGAGGATGTGAGGACGTGGCGCTTGGGGTGGAGGCGCATCCCGTCCTCATCGATGAGCCCCGCGTCCAGAAGCGGCTGGACGGCCGAATGATCGCGGGTGAGCCGGGAGAGGTACGGCCGCCTGAGCAGATAGACCCGGCAATCCCCGCAGTTGAACGCCGTCAGCGTGTCTCCAACCAGACACACCCCCGCCACCGCCGAGGACATTAGGGCCAGCAGAGAGTCCCTGGCTGCGGCCGCAGCTAAATCGGCCGATGCCTCCGCCAGCAGACGCCTCACCTCGCTCTCGGCAGTGCCGTCCCCGGGAGGGGAAGAATAGCCCGCGAGACGCGTGAGGAGTATCCTGGCCGCCATATCCCCGCCTGGATAGCCGCCGACGCCGTCGGCCACGGCGATCAAGCCGCCCTCCCTGATCTCTGACGATACCGGGGAGGCGAGCGAGGCGTAGACGCAGCCGCCAACGAGTACCGCGTCTTGGTTGCCTTCCCTGGCGGGCCCAGCGTTGGTGAACCAGGAGGCTAGCATTTCACAACCACGAGCTCGCAGGCGGTGGAAAGGAATACGGAGTCGCCCATCGTGATGACCGCCCTGTCCACGCTGTTCGCGCAGTCCCCGAGATAGACCTTGTTGGCCGAGGCCAGATCCACTATCTGCCATTCACCGCCCGAGAATACGACCTGGGCGTGCTCGCGTGAGACGGTCGGGTAGCCCTGGAAAAAGGAACCCCCGATGCAATCCCTCCCCAGGATGTCGCCGTTCCGGGCCCTGATGAGCCTTCCCCCCGCCCCCTGGAAGACGATCCCTTCCTCCCCGCCCGGTTCAGGTGACAGGAGGGTTACAGGCCCGCCCGCGCACTTTCCGGCCGAAGGCAACCCCGGGGCATCCTCGGCAAGGGGCGCGATCTCCGCTGTCTCGAGCTTTCCGGCTTCGGGGCCGGGCGGCCGGGAGGCCCAAGCGTCGCCCCCGCCCCAGTTCATGGTGCCCCAGGCAGGGACACCGACGAGGGTAGTGCCGCAATTCTCGCAGTTCAGAAGGCCGGCGTCCTGGAAAGCGCCGCATGCCGGGCACTGTTTCATCAGGATTTCGCTCATGCATTCCCCTTCCAGGGCCCGGCCGGACGGTGCCGTTATTTGTATCACGTAACGGAACTGGCTTGAAAAGCGGCCGAAGGCGCACGGCGGGACAGACGCTCCGCAAACGTTCAGGGCCGGATGGCGCCGTCCAGGGCAAAGTGCAACGCCCCTAATAATAAGGAAAAAACGGCCACCAGAGGCGCGGCGTATGGCTCAGACCTCAGATAGCCTTATTTAGCATAGCTATCAGTGCCTTGCAAGCCGACAGGATTCGCGAGCCGCACGCTACCGGACGATATATGCCCCCTAGCTGAAAAGTAACGCCTGGCGGGATTGTCTCTTTCCAAAAAGTCGATGACATCCTCGTTTTTTTTAAAAAAATAAAATATATTTATAAAAATATAAATAATTTAATAATATTACAATAAAAACAATCGAAAAAACATGATTTCCGCCAGAGGTCAATAGCAA
>JAITEZ010000049.1 GCA_031281735.1 Deltaproteobacteria bacterium
GCAGGGGGCGGCACAACCGCAGGGATGGCACGGCCCCGGGGTAAAGGATACGACTCCGGTAGACGGCGACGCCTCCGGCTCCTGAAACCTGAGGCGGCCACCTCGCCCGCCCCGCGCCAAGACCTCTGGCGCAGCTCCATCAAAAGCCTCCAAAATTCCGTCATGCCCCGTCCCTGCAACCACCCGTCCTCCACCGCATTCAGCCTTTACGGGAAGCCCAGGGCACCCTTGCCTTCGGTCTCTCTCGGTCTTCCAGACATCGCCGGTCACCCTGACGGGGCCTTTCCCTGGCTATGGCCGGATCCGCCGCGGGCCCTGGCCTGCTATCCTCCCGCTGCCAGTCAGGAGCGGGCGGACCGGCACCACGGGAAACGGACGCATCGCGGCCCATTCCCACCACAGGGACCGCGTCCCCCCGCCCGCGGAAGCGTCCCGCGGATAGATCTCTCCCGCGGAGAGCGCCAAAAACATGAAAGACTCCTGTTGCTCATGGCGACAGCAGAAGATACAGTATTACGGGTCTGTCCTCCGTGATGCTCGACCCGCTGGGCCATCATGTCTCCTTGACTTCTCTGCCGCGGTATTTCCAACGGGAGCTCGCATGTTCACGTCCCTTGAGATATGCGCGGGCGCCGGTGGCCAGGCCCTCGGCCTCGAGAGGGCTGGATTCGGCCATGTCGCCCTGGTCGAACTGGATCCTCACGCCTGCTCCACCCTGAAGTCCAACCGCCCCGGGTGGAACGTCATCGAGGGGGATATCCGGGCGTTCTCGGGAACCCCTTACAGGGGAACCGGCCTTCTGGCCGGCGGGATCCCCTGCCCCCCCTTCTCCAAGGCCGGAAAGCAGCTCGGCGCGGGGGACGAGCGCGATCTCTTCCCCGAAGCCGTACGGCTGGTGGACGAATGCCGCCCCCTGGCCGTCATGCTCGAAAACGTGCGCGGCCTCCTGGACGCCGTGTTCGATGATTTCAGGAACAGGATCCAGAGGCAGTTGGAAAGGCTCGGCTACGTCCCCAGCTGGAAGCTCCTGAACTCTTCGGATTTCGGGGTATCCCAGCTGAGGCCCCGGGTGGTTTTCGTGGCCCTCCGCAAGGGGCTCGCGGAGGGCTTCTCCTGGCCCGACCCCGTTCCCGGCGGCCCTCCGACCGTGGGGGAGCTTCTCCACGATCTCATGAAGGCCAGAGGCTGGCGAGCCGCCGATCGCTGGCGGGAGCGTGCCTCCTCCGTCGCCCCCACGCTGGTGGGGGGCTCGAGAAAGCACGGCGGCCCCGACCTGGGGCCCACCCGCGCGAAAACCGCCTGGGCCGGACTGGGCGTGGACGGCAACGGCCTCTGGGACGAGGCCCCGCCGCGGGACTTCGTGGGGATGCCGAGGCTCACCAACCGCATGGCCGCCAGACTCCAGGGTTTCCCCGACTCTTGGATATTCTCCGGGGGCAAGACGGCGGTCTACCGCCAGATCGGCAACGCCTTCCCCCCGCCGGTCGCCGCCGCAGTGGGCGGCCGCATCTTCGCGGCCCTTTCAGCCAGGCAGGTCTTTCGCGCGAAATGACACCTCCGTCCATGGAGTCCCGGAAGCACGCCGGATATCCCGCGCGGCCCTCCTGAAGGGCACCCTCAATACCGGCCCCGGAGGCGTATCCAGCAATGCCGACCGCTCCAGCAGGGCGAGCGTGGAAATCGCCGCGAGGATCGCCGTGATGCCGGATGCCGGATGCCGAGGCGGCCGAATTCCGCACGGCAGGCCAGACCCCGGGCAACGGCTTCGAGATAGCCTGCGCGGGATTCCTGCGCTGGATCTTCCTCAGGCTGGGCCGTCTGCGTCCCGGCGCCTGGGACATACGCCAGGCGACTGGAGCCGATCGCCGAGAGAGGGCCCGGTACGACCAGTATTCCCGCCTGGAGGCCCTCGACGGGGCCGCTAAAGGCGGCCCGGTGCTGGCCGCAGCCCTGGGAAGCGATTGCATCATCACGCCGGATAACGTGGCGGCCCGTGCTCCAGAGGGCGATTAAGCGATCAGCGCGACAGCCTCTCTCATAGATGCCAACCCGGCCACACTGTCAGGCCTAAGGCGCAGGGAGGGCGGCCTCCCCCTCCCGCACGCGAGCATATCCTGCAAGCGGACTATTAGGAGCGACAGGGCCCATGACGCGCGCTCCGAAGCCTTGAACCTCTTCCGCGACCGCAAGGGCCGCCTCCCGCATATCGCGGCCGTCACCGCCGAGCCGGCTCCCGGACGCCCCATGCCCGTCGCCCTGGGTACTGGGGAAGTAGATTGCGTCCATCATTTCGCCCCTTGCGGGCTCCTGGAGGCGGTCAAAGCCCCCCGGCTGCCGGAGTCGTCCGCAATGTTAGCCACAATGGCGGAGGGAAATTGGCTCAGGGACATCTCCGATCTTCCGCTGGAGACCCGGCGGCATGACACCTCTGCCACCCTCTGCCGGCCTCCCCTCTCCCCTGGCCGGCAACCCCTGCGCAGACCGCATCCGTTTTCCTGTTCCGCCGGCGCCTTCAGGATGTCGCCGCCACCCCTCAGGATAAGGATCTGGCGATGCTCTTCCGCTACGCCATCCGCTTGCCTGATCCTGGGCATGACGGGTCATCGGGAGACGGAATGGCACCCGCTGTCCGCGCAAGGACGGCCTTTCAGCCGGGTCCGCCTGAGGCCCGCCCGCGCCGCCTCGACGGCCGGGGGGCCGGACGGCGTCATGGCCGCCGCCGGGTGAAGGGGACGCGTCCTGGAGGGGCCGGCTTCCCCGGACGGATGAGCGCGCGGCCCCGGATCCCGCCGAGACCGCCGCACGTCTCCCGGCGGATCGAGAGGACGGGCGGCCTCCGCGGATCCGGCCGGGCGGAGGGCCCGGAGAGGCGCTGGGCGGTTCCGTATCCCTCTCCGGACCGCGCCGGGGCCGACGGCCGGCCCCGAATCCAGCGTCCGCGCCGCTACCGCCTGGACAAAAGGAAAGGGCCGGCTCGCGCCGGCCCTTTCCACAGTCCCTGGCGGGGGGAAGCCCCCCCGGCCCCGCTCGCTGGGCTCCTTCGGCCCCCCTCAGCTCTCCAGAACGGTGAAGAGATCCATGTGGGCGTTGTGGAAGGTGGTGTGGAGGAGCTTGTGGGACATGTGGCCGCCCGGCTCCTTGAGGTACTCGGCGTAGAGGGCCTTGACCTCGGGGTTCTCGTGGCTCTTGCGGAACTGGAGCTGGCGGTCGTCCTCGTAGAGTCCCGCGGTGCGCTTGGCCCGGTAGTTGATGTCGTGGGCGATGGGCTGGCCGCCGCCGGAGATGCAGCCGCCGGGGCAGGCCATGACCTCGATGAAGTGCCAGTTGTTGGGGTTGCCGGCCTTGATGGCCTCCATGACCTTGCGGGCGTTGCCGAGGCCGTGGGCGATCGCGACCTTGATCTTGGTGCCGTCCAGATCGATCTCGGCCTCGCGCAGGCCGGCCATGCCGCGGACCGCCGTGAGCTCCAGGGCCGGGAGCGTCTTCTTGGTCACGACCTCGTACGCGGTGCGCAGGGCCGCCTCCATGACGCCGCCGGTGTTCCCGAAGATGGTCCCCGCGCCGGTGCCTATGCCCATCACGGGATCGTAGGCCTCGGGCTTTATGTCGTCGAAGGAGACCCCGCAGCTCTTGAAGAGCTTGCCCAGCTCTCTGGTGGTGAGCACGTAGTCGACGTCCTGGTACCCCGAGGCGTTCATCTCGGGGCGGGTGCACTCGAACTTCTTGGCCGTGCAGGGCATGATGGAGACGGAGACTATCCTGGCGGGGTCGATCTTCTCGCGCTCTGCGTAGAAGGTCTTGACCAGGGCCCCGAAGATCTGCTGGGGGCTCTTGCAGGTGGAGTGGTGCTCCACGAGGTCGGGATAGAACATCTCCATGAAGTTGATCCACCCCGGCGAGCAGGAGGTGATCATGGGCATCTTGCCCTTGTCCGGGGACCCCAGGCGGTGCAGGAACTCCGTCGCCTCCTCCATGATGGTGACGTCGGCGGTGAAGTTGGTGTCGAGCACGCGGTCGAAGCCGACCCTCTTGAGGCCCGCCACCATCTTGCCGGTCACTATGGATCCCGGCGCCTGCCCGAACAGCTCGCCCAGGGCGACGCGGACGGAGGGCGCGGTCTGGACGATCACGATCTTCTCGGGATCGTCTATGGCCTTCAGCACCGCCTCCGTGTCGTCCTTGACGGTGATGGCCCCCACGGGGCAGATGGTGGAGCACTGCCCGCAGAGGGTGCAGGCCACCTCGCCCAGCCCCTTGCCGAACGCGGGGGTCACGATGGAGCTGAAGCCGCGGTTCGCGAAGGTGTAGACCGCGCAGGTCTGCTTGTCGGAGCAGAAGCGCACGCAGCGCCCGCACAGGACGCACTTGTTGGGGTCGCGCACGAGGCTCGGGCTCGTGCGGTCGATCTCCCACGTGGGCTTCGACTTCTCGAACCTTATCTCCTTGACGCCCAGGTCGAGCGCGAGCCTCTGGAGCTCGCAGTTCTGGTTGCGGTCGCAGGTGAGGCAGTCGTGGGGGTGGTTCGCTAGCAGGAGCTCCACCACGAGCCTCCTCGCCTCGCGCACCTTGGGGGTGTTGGTGTAGATCTCGAGGCCGTCCGAGACCGGGAAGGAGCAGGCGGCGGCGAGCGCCCGGCCGCCCTTGACCTCCACCAGGCAGACGCGGCAGCCGCTGTAGGGCTTCACGTCGAAGTGGTGGCACAGCGTGGGGATGTTGATGCCCAGCTTGCGCGCGGCCCCCCACACGGTGACGCCTGCCGGGACGGTAACTTTCTGGCTGTCTATCGTTACGGTGACGTTCTTGCTCATGGTGGACCTACTTCCTGGAGATGGCATGGGCCTTCTTGCAAGCCTCGATGCAGGAGCCGCACTTGATGCACTTCATGACGTCGATGACGTGGGGCTCCTTCTTGTTCCCGTCGATGGCGCTGACCGGGCAGATCTTCTTGCAGGCCCCGCAGCCGATGCACTTCTCGGTGTCGATCCAGTACGTCATGAGGTCCACGCACTGCCCGGCCGGGCACTTCTTCTCGTAGATGTGGGCCTCGTACTCGTGCCGGAAGTACCGGATGGTCGAGAGGATCGGGTTGGGGCAGGTCTGCCCCAGGCCGCACAGGGAGGAGAGCTTGATGTTGCGGGCGAGCTCCTCCAGGAGCTCGATGTCCCCGGGCTTGCCCTTGCCCTGGCAGATGGCGGTGAGGATGTTGAGCATCCGGGTCGATCCCTCCCGGCAGGGGGTGCACTTGCCGCAGGACTCGTCCCGGGTGAAGGACAGGAAGAACCGGGCGAGATCCACCATGCAGGTGTCCTCGTCCACCACCACTAGCCCGCCTGAGCCCATCATGGCGCCCGCGTCGATGAGCGACTCGTAGTCGACGGGCCTGTCGATCATGGACTCCGGGAGACAGCCGCCCGAGGGCCCGCCGATCTGGACGGCCTTGAACTTCTTGTCGTTCTGGATGCCGCCGGCTATGTTGAAGATGACCTCCCGCATGGTGATGCCCATGGGGACCTCGGCGAGGCCGGTGTTCCTGACCTTGCCGGTGAGCGCGAAGACCTTCGTGCCCTTGGAGCCCTGGGTGCCGAAGGAGGCGTACCAGTCGCCGCCGTTGCGGATGATGCCGGGGATGTTGGCCCAGGTCTCGACGTTGTTGTTGTTGGTGGGCTTCTCCCACAGGCCCGAGATGGCGGGGAACGGGGGCCGGGCGGTGGGCATGCCGCGCTTGCCCTCGATGGAGTGGATGAGCGCCGTCTCCTCGCCGCAGACGAAGGCCCCCGCCCCCTCCTTGATGTGGAGGTGGAAGCTCCAGCCCGAGCCGAGGATGTCGTTGCCCAGGAGCCCCAGGGCCTCGGCCTGGGCGATGGCGATCCGGAGCCTGCGGATGGCGTAGGGGTACTCGGCGCGGCAGTATATGTAGCCCTCGTCCGCCCCGATTATGAGACCGCCGATGATCATGCCCTCCAGGAGGCGGTGGGGGTCCCCCTCCATGAGCGAGCGATCCATGAAGGCCCCGGGGTCGCCCTCGTCGGCGTTGCAGATGATGTACTTCTTGTCGCCCGGCGCGTTACGGCACAGCTCCCACTTCCGGCCGGTGGGGAACCCGCCGCCGCCGCGGCCCCGGAGGCCCGACTTCTTGACCTCCTCCAGAAGCGCGTCCGTGTTGTCCTTCTGCGACAGCGCCTTGGCGAGCGCCTTGTACCCGTCGTTGGCGATGTACTCGGTCACGCTCTCGGGGTTGATGTGCCCGCAGTTGGTGAGGAGGATCCTCTTCTGCCTCGCGTAGAACTCGATCTCCTTGTAGTGGACGATGGGCTTGAGGGTCTCGCGGTCGTGGTAGAGGAAACGCTCCACCGGGCGGCCGCCCCTCACGGTCTCCTCCACTATCTCGGGGATGTCCTCGGGCTTCAGGTGGACGTAATACACGTCGTCGGGGTAGACCACTATCAGCGGCCCCATCTCGCAGAAGCCGTGACAGCCGATGACCACCACATCGACGGTCTTGTCGAGCCCCTTCTCCTTGAGGTCGGCCTCGAAGGCATCCACTATCTTCCTGGCCCCGGAGGAGGCGCAGCCGGTGTCGCAACAGATCATGATATGGTGGGTGACCCCGCCGTGGAGCGGAGCCGACGGATCCTTGCGGATGGCGATCTTGGGGAGGGCCTCGTTCTTCATGGCCTCAAGATCGTCCGCGCTCTTAAGTCTGGTCAGGTTTTCGGTGCTCATATGGCTTGCCCCTCAAGTCAGTTGGAGTAGGAGTCCAGGATCTTCGGGACGCGATCCGGGCGGAGCCGTCCGTGGGCGTCGGTATCGATCATCATGACCGGCGCGAGGCTGCAGCAGCCGATGCAGGCCACAGTCTCGAGGGTGAACTGCAGATCCTCGGTGGTCCCGCCGGGAGCTATCCCGAGCGCGGTCTTGAGCGACTCGAGGATCCGGGCCGAGTTGCGGACGTGGCAGGCCGTCCCCTGGCAGGACCGGATGATGTGCTTGCCCCTGGGGCTTAACCGGAACTGGGCGTAGAAGGTCACCACCCCGTATATCTGGCTGATGGGGATTGCGAGTTGCTTGGCTATCGCGTCCAGGGCCTTGATAGGCAGGTAGCCGTAGGTGTCCTGGGCCGCCTGGAGCACTGGGATCAGGGACCCTTTGGCCATGTCCTTGTATTTGTCGAAGACGGCATCGAGTCTGGCCAGATCCACGTTCTGGCCGGTTGGAGATGTACTGCCCATAGACGGGTACTCCTTCGGGATGGTTGCTGGCCGGGCCGTCGCTGAAACCCCGGCGGTCCGCCCCCGGCTGCCGACGGCGCAACTCGGGCTGGGAACCCGCCGGGAGCGCGGGTGGGGGGCCTCGCGGCCCCCCGGCTGGAGCCGGCCGGAGCGGGGATCCGCCTCGGCGGGGCCGGGAAGGGGCAAAGGCCACAACAGTGGTCTTTGGTGTTCAGCGATTACACCACATCAGATTTTTTTTGTCAAATTTTTCGTTTACACCCCCGGTCAGCCCTCTCGCTTTTCAGCCATATCAATACATAGTGTTACGATTGCCCTTGCGCAAGGCCGTCCCCGGGTGATCAGCCGGACGGTCGGCAAGAAACGGTCGGCCATGATGCGCGAGGCACGGCTCTCGCCATCGTCAACCCTTTGGAAACTGTAGAAAAATTATTAGGCTCACCTCATGACCTTGCGCTTTCCACCGCCTCCGCGAGCATTCCCGATACCCGCGCGAGGCGGCCCGGAGGGCCGGAAATAATATAAACTTTATATTTTGACTATTTTTTGTAATTAACTGCCTGAATTCTCTGAAAAAATACTGTAGTGGCTTCCCTTCACCCCTTTCCGCCCTCCCGCCTGCCCCCGCCCTTCCCGATCTCGTTCTCGGCTCACTCCCCGAACTCGTTTCACCCGACGGCCGGGCGTCCCCCCCTGCGACGGTCTTCTGTCAGGAAATTCGGATCCGCTTAAAAATTGACACAATCCCGATGCCCAGAACCCGCTACCGGCCGCCTTTCCTCGTTCCTCTCCTCCCCAGTCAGCCTCCTTGACGCCACCGGTTACCCGGGCCCGCCTACCCGCCGGTGCCCGAGTCGGGTGACGTCCGGACAAGGCGGGCTCCCGGGACCACCGCCCTACCCGACGGCCCGGGCCGAGGCGGTGGCAAGCGCCTGCAGTAAGCTGCCAGACCGGCTCAGCCACAGTTCCGCGTCGCCCGAAAGCGTCCCGGGCCCGCGCCGTCCGAAGGCGGCGCCTCCCGGCCGGGAGGTCGAGAGAGGGCGGCAGAGGCATGGGGGGATGAGGGGGCTGAGTACGGGAGAGGGGGGGGCGAATGGCAGGGACGGAGAGACCCGGGTAAGAACCGCCGGGAAGGGGGGAAGCGAACCGCCGCGGAACCGCACGTCTGCGGAACCCCTGCCGCCTGAAGGATCGGGGCGCTGCCGGCGTGAGCAGGAGACCCGCGTGGAGGGGCTTTCATCCCGGCTGAAAGGCGAGTCCCCGGGCAGGGGCGGGCGATGGTGACGGACAATCCTAAGGATGGCGGCCCCTGCGGCCTGCCGGCCTGCCGGACAGGCCCTGCCGCGCGGCGCCCTTGGCCATCCATACCCCAGGGCCAGGAATCTGCGGAAGCGCCCTGGCCTGACGACCTCTACAGACGGGGTGAGATCTCTTGCCCGGCCGGCCCCCGCAGCCGCAGGGACGGGGTTGAGGCCGGCGGGACGGCAGCGCCCGTCCGGGGAAAGTCGGCAGGGAGGGATCGGGCGAGGCGGAAACGCGGGCTGGCAGCCCGGCGGGGCGGAAGGACGACGCCGCACGGCAGGAGGGGCGGGGGGGCAGGGGAAGATAACGGAAGGGACGGGGCCGGAAGCCGGGAGGGAGCTGAGGCCAGGGCCCGCCACAGCCGGCATTACGGCCGCCCCCGCAGGCAGCGGGGCCTCCGAGGGGGGGGAGCGCGCCGGCGGCCGGAAGATCCCTGCGGGGGGGGCCAGGGGACGGCACCCCCCGCAGGGCGGCCGGCGCAGGGTCTTCTCAGAGCTCCGCCACCGCCTCGATCTCCACCTTCACGCCTCGCGGCAGGGCCGAAACCTCGACCGTGGAGCGCGCTGGGTACGGCGCCTGGAAGAACTCCCCGTAGACCTCGTTGGCCTCCTGGAAATCCTTGAGATCAGTGAGGAAAATCCCCACCCGCACGACCTTGCCGAGCCCGCTCCCCGCCGCCTCCAGGACGGCCCTGACGTTGGAAAGCGATCGCGCGACCTGGCCCCGGATGTCCGGGGGAACCTCCCCGGTGGCGGGATCCAGGGGAATCTGGCCGGAAACGAAGACGAAGGGCCCTGACTTCACCGCCTGGGAGTAAGGGCCGATGGCCGCAGGGGCGGCGGGGGTGGATACTGGCTGGGGCATGGATGTCTCCTCGATGGCGGGCCCGCGTCCGGGGGCCCGCGCCGTCAGCGGGCAACTGTGCGGGGGAGGCGCCCTCCAGGGCCCAGGGATCCCCCGTGTCTGCGGGAAAACGCTCCCGGCCGCCGGGGAGCCCGGATCCGGGGCGGGGACTTCCGACGCCCTCCCCCGGACCCGCCGGGGGGGATCGGGCGGGCGGTCCGGCGCGGGACGCCTCCGTCCCTCCCGGCCCCGCCCCGCGCCCGGCGGAGGGGCCCCTTCAGGCCCGCCCGAACCGGCGCTTGCGGCTGCGGAAGTCCTCCAGGGCCTTCAGGAAGTCCTCCTCACCGAAGTCCGGCCAGAGGATGTCGGTGAAGTAGAGCTCCGCGTAGGCGAGTTTCCAGAGGAGGAAGTTCGAGATCCTCTGGTCGCCCGCGGTGCGGATCAGGAGATCAACGTCCGGGAGATCCGCCGTCCAGAGCTCGGAGGCGAAGAGGCCCTCGTCCACGTCACCGGGAGCCAGGCTGCCCCCCGCGACCCTGGCCGCGAGGTTCCGCGCTGCGTGAACCAGCTCGTCCCTGGCCCCGTAGGAGAGGGCGAGGGTCAGGGTCACCCCGGTGTTGCCGGAAAGGGCCCGGACTGCGTCCTCCAGGGCGGCGAGGCTCGCCTGCGGGAGCCGGGTGAGATCCCCCACCGCCCGCAACCGGACCCCCGAGCGCAGGAGCTCGGCGGTCTCGGCATCGAGATAGCGGACCAGGAGGGAGAACAGGCTCCCGATCTCCTCGGGGGAACGCTGCCAGTTCTCGGACGAGAAGGTGTAGAGGGTGAGGTGCCTCACCCCCACGCGGTTCGCGCACTTGAGGATCGTCCGCACGGGCTCGGCCCCGGCCTTGTGCCCCTCGGAGCGGGGGAGCCCCCGCGCCTCGGCCCAGCGGCCGTTGCCGTCCATGATCACGGCCACGTGCCCGGGCACCCCGCCGGCGCGCGCCCCGCCCGGCGCCCCCGCGACGCCCCTCCCTGCCGCGTCCATCCCGCGAGGCCCCTAGCCCGCGAGGGCCCGGGCTATTATCTCGCCCGCCCAGCGCGAGAAGCGCCCCGGACGGAAGGCCTCCTCTATCTCCTCCTCCGTGAGCAGCTCCCGGATCCCCGGCGAAGCCAGGACCAGTTCCCTGAACCCCCCCCCGCCGTCCGCGGAGCGGAGGGCCTCCCGCTGGACCAGGCGGTAGGCGTCGGTACGGGGGAGCCCCTTGCGGCAGAGGGCGAGAAGCAGCTCCTGGGAGTTGTAGAGCCCGCCGGTGAGCTCGAGGTTCCGGGCGATGCGCTCCCGGTTCACCACCAGGCCCCGCACGAGCGAGGCCGCCCGCGCCAGCATGAAGTCGCACAGGACGAGCGCGTCCGGAAAGGCCGCGCGCTCGACCGAGCTGTGGGAGATGTCCCGCTCGTGCCAGAGCACCACGTCCTCGAGGGCCGCGGCGGCGTAGGCGCGGACCATCCTGGCGAGCCCCGTGAGGTTCTCGGAGAGTATCGGGTTGCGCTTGTGGGGCATGGCGGAGGAGCCCTTCTGGCCCTTGCCGAAGGCCTCGGTCACCTCGCCCACCTCGGTGCGGGCCAGGTGACGCACCTCCACCGCCAGCCGCTCGACGGAGGAGGCCAGGAGCGCGAGCTGCTGGAAGTAGGCGGCGTGGATGTCGCGGGGCACGATCTGGGAGCTCACGGGACATGGCGAGAGCCCCAGGAGCGCGAGGGCGCGGCGCTCGAGATCGGGGCTGAGCGAGCCGGAGCTGTAGTTCCCGACGGGGCCCGCGACCTTCCCCACCCCGAGCCCCTCCGCCGCCCCGTCGAGACCCTTGCGGCGCCTGACGAACTCCGCGTAGAAGGACGCGAACTTCACCCCCAGGGTGGTGGGCTCCGCGTGAATGCCGTGGCTCCTCCCGATGACGAGGGTGTCGCGGTGCTCGACGGCCCGCTCCTTCAGGGCCGCCAGCAACCCCTCCAGGCCCTCCCGGACTAGGGCGGCCGACTCGGTCATCCGCAGCGCGAGCGAGGTGTCCAGGACGTCCGAGGAGGTGAGCCCGAAGTGCAGGAACCTAGCCGCGGGCCCCACGCTCTCCTCGACGTTAGTGACGAAGGCCACCACGTCGTGGTTGACCTCGGCCTCGATCTCGGCGATCCGCTCCGGTGTCCAGGAGGCCCTGGCCTCTATCTCGCGGGCCTCGGCCTCCGGCACCAGCCCCAGTTCCGCCTGGGCCCTGAGGACGGCGAGCTCCACCCTGAGCCAGGAGGCGTACTGGGCCTCGAGGGTCCACAGCGAGGCCATCTTCTCGCGGCTGTATCGCTTGAGCATCGTTGCCTCCCCGAATCCCCCGTGGGTCATGAGGGCCGCCGTCCGCAGGGGCCGGCCTCCCGGCCGCCCGCCCGCCGCGACCGGCGGGGGGGCCGGGCGCGGCGGGACTGGGGGCGGGGCCCCCGGGCTACACCGCGGAGCCTGCGGCGGCGAGCCCGTCCCCCTGTGAGGGGACGGGTGACGCGGAGAGCGGTCCGCCCCGGAGGCTCACGGGGCCGGAGCCGACTATCCTCACGCGGGCGAGGCTGCCGACGAGTCCGGGGTCGCCGGGGAAGTTCACGATCTTGTTGGTCCCCGTCCGCCCGGAGACCTGGCCGGGCTCGCGCCCGAAACCCGCGACCAGAACCTCCTGGACGATCCCCTCGAGGGCCCGGTTGACGCGCAGGCTTATGGCCCGCTGGAGGGCTATGATCTCGGAAAGCCTCCGGGCCTTGACCGCGTCCGGGATCTTGCCGGGCATGGAAAGGGCGCGGGTGCCGGGGCGGTCGCTGTACCGGAAGGAGAAGGCGGAGTCGAATGAGGCGATCCCGAGCACCCTCAGGGTCTCGCGGAAGTCCTCCTCAGTCTCTCCGGGGAATCCCGCAATGATATCTGTCGTGACGGCCACCCCCGGGACCTCCCGGCGGAGGCCCTCGAGGATCGCGAGGAAACCCGCCGCCGTGTAGCCCCTCCCCATGAGCCCGAGCACCCGGTCGGAACCCGCCTGGAGCGGCAGGTGCACGTGGGGGCACAGCACGGGGCTCCCCGCCATGAGCCGGGGGAGCTCGGGAGGGAAGTCCTTGGGGTGCGAGGTGGTGAACCTGAGCCGCCAGAGCCCGGGGATCGCGGCGGCATCGGCCAGGAGCCTGACGAAGGCGCGCCCGCCGCGTTCCCCGGCGGGCGCGCCCGCCGGCCGGTACGAATTGACGTTCTGGCCCAGGAGCGTGATCTCCCGGGCCCCCCGGGAGACCAGGGACCGCGCCTCGGCCAGGACGTCCTCCGGGGGGCGGCTCCGCTCCGGGCCGCGGAGGCCGGGCACCACGCAATAGGCGCAGAAGTTGTCGCAGCCCTCCATGACGGTAAGGAAAGCCGAGAGGGGCGCCGGCCCCTCCTCCCCGAGCGGGGGGAGGATGAGCGGTCCCCGCCTGCGGCGCCTGCGGGGACGGGACGGCTGGCCGGGGGGCTCGGGCCCGGCCCCGGCCGCACCAGCTGGGGAGGCCCCGCCGGGATCCGGCGGGGCCTCCGCGGGAGCGTCCCCCACCAACACCCTCGGGGGGTCGCCGGGGGAGAAGGCGTCCAGGGCCGCAGGGATCTCGGCGAGCCGCGCGGGGCCCGCCACGATGTCCACCGCAGGAGCCAGGCGGACGAACTCCAGCCCCTCCTGCTCGGCGGCGCAGCCGCCCACCCCTATCACCGTGCCCGGCCTCCGCCTTTTCAGCGGCGCGAGCTCGCGCAGGCGGGCCACCACCCTCTGGACGGCCTTCTCGCGGACGGAGCAGGTGTTCAGGAAGACGAAGTCAGCCTCCTCCCGCGAGGGGGCCTCCTCCCAGCCGCGCTCCTCCAGGGAGGACGCCAGCCGCCCCGAGTCGTAGACGTTCATCTGGCAGCCGAAAGTGATGATGCAGTACCGGCGCGTCTCGGTCATGGGAAGAGTGCGCCCCGCCGGGGGAGCCGGGGGCCAGCCCCGGCCCGGGCCGCTCCGGGGCTCATGGCGCGTCACCCGGCTCCCCTCCCGCCTCCGCCGCGGCCGCCCTCTGGAACATCGGCCAGGCCAGCGCCCCGTCTTCCCCGTCGACCGTCCCGCCGTTCAGGCCGGGAGGCGGGGGGCCGCCCTGGAGGATCTTGAGCCATGAGTCTATCTCCCGGTCGATGTCCTCATCGGGGCGGGAGGAATAGCGCGTGATCACCCGGTGCTCCAGGAGACGCGCGTTGCGCGCGGAGCCCCGCAGGGCCGCCATGGCCTCCCCCGGGCCGCCCCCCGCCGTGAGGAAGGGGGCGAGAGGCTTGCCCTGGAAGTCCATGGCGGCCAGAAAGAGGGAGGTGGCCGCCGGGAGCCCATGGAACCACACGGGCGACCCGATGAAGATCATGTCATAGGGGCCCACGTCTGGGAGCGGCCCCTTGAGGGTGGGCTTCCTCAGCTCGTCCCTCTCCTTCTTGGCGTAGGGGATGAGCTGGTCGCCCTCCGGATAGCTCTCAACGGTCTCGATGCGGACGATGTCCGCCCCGACCCGTGCGCGGATGCGTTCCGCCATATTCATGGTATTGCCAGTCACCGAGTACACTATGACGAGGGCCTTGCCGAAACCGGACTCTTCCGCTAGGCCCGCCCCCCCCGGCTGGGCCTGGGCTGCGGCAGGGCGCGGCGCCAGGGCCAGGATCAGTGCCGCGACGGCCAGGGCGGCTGTGGCGTTTTTCATGGGGTAGTTCTCCACATCGGCGCGGCCCGCCGTCCGGTCCCGCCGGGCTCCCCGGCGCCGGGGCCCGCCCGCTGGCGGCCGAGGCGTTGCCGCGAAGGGTTGATTAGGATGGGAGGGCGACCCCGGAAACAGGGCCACTACTTCTGATTGTAGCAGAACGCCGGCCGTTCTCAAAACCCCGGCCAGCTCCCCGTTCTCCCATTCCTCGCCTCCCCCCGGCTCAGGAAGGCGGCCGGATCCCTGAACGGGATCCCCTCCCGCCGCCCCCGGGATCCGGCAGCCAGGCCCAGACGCCGGTCCCGCGGGCCCGCGACCCGCTATTGACAAGCCCTTCCAGGCCGTGCTAAACAGTCTCACCCTGAAAGCTCCCGGAGGGCTTGCAGGACTCCGGCGGCGTAGCTCAGTTGGTCAGAGCATGCGGCTCATATCCGCAGTGTCCGGGGTTCAAGTCCCTGCGCCGCCACCA
>JAITEZ010000197.1 GCA_031281735.1 Deltaproteobacteria bacterium
GGGGGCGAACCCGTACGGGATACTGGATCCCGGGAGGGATGCCGCGCTGATCAATGCGGGAACCAGCGGTGACACCCCCGCTTTCGCCGCGGGTTCAATACGCGTCTGGTTGCATGAATCGGGATATGAACCGTGTTGCGACTCCGGTCCCGTTCCCATCACCCCCGACGGCGGCGGGAGCAGTTCACGCCGTTCTCCTGATTGTGGAATGGCTGTTGCGGCGGTTCAGCGATGAAATCCGGAAGCCTGTGACCGTCTGTCTTTCCCTCCCGTGACATCAAAACGGAGCAAGACTGGGCACCGTCTGTTCTCTTTCGCCAGTATCGACTGGAGGGCACGGCCCTTGAGCAGTTTCGGGGCCGTGATCGACTTGATCCGGGGCACCGGGACGAGCACCGGGTTGACCGTGAAAAGCTTTCTGGATTCTGAATAGCATGAAACGGGCATTAAGGTTTCCGACTCTGATTTCAAAATAGTTGATATCAGATATCATGATTTCCAGGGTGGCTGTAATCATACCATTTACCCGCGAAATGCCAGTCTTTCATGTTTAAAAAACCCTAAAGCTATACTCTGATGCACCCTAAGGATGCACTGAGAAAACAAATTAACCTTTACCCGCAATTTCAACAGAGTCTGGGTGCTAGCCATGCCTGTCTCATCACCCAGCGTAGCGTCAAGCTCGAACCGAATGGCCGGAGAGGACGTTATGGGGACGTCCTGCCGCCAGCGGTTTCACGATACCATCGGGAGCGAAACATGAAAAAACGCAACAAAACCACTTCTCCCAACAAAACCACATCTCCCAAGGTGGCCAGCGAAGCCGGGAAAACACTGTCTAATCCTAAGGCGTCCAGGAAGCTTAAAACTTTAGCCGGGTCTGCCTTATCCCAGAAGGAAAAAAAAAGTTAGGCCTGCGGCAGGTCAAATGAACCGCAGGCGCGCCGCAAAGGAGGCCCCGCGCCCTCAGTTGCCAACGGCGGTTTCATGCGGCAACGGCAACCCTGGCTCCGAGCCCGCCCGACGCGTCCGCTGAGGCCAAGGTCACGACCGCCCATCGAATCGGCTTCCGGCGGCCGTTCACCTTTGGTCGGAATAAGCCGCGCGACATCCCGTTCCTTGTGACTCATGGGAAAACGCCGTCAGGCGGCGCGACACACTTCTGGTTCCACGGCGCCGTCCCCCCGGAGCCGCCGAGGGATGCCCGCCGCCAGGAGCCAATTTCGAGGCCTGTCCGCTTCGGTGGGCGACGCAGCAACGCAAAGGACGCCTCGGCTGCCCGGATCCTGCCCGGATCCATACGCATTCAGCCTGGATCCTTCCGGAACCGTCAGGCCCGTCCGAATACGGCCCATCCCATCCTAATCCTGTCCGGGTAGGATCGGCGCGGAACGGGCGAAAACCCCCGCGGGCAAGGCACGCGCCGCCAACCCGGACGTGGCGGAGGCCTCCCGCTCGCCCCGGCCCCGGCCCTACGGCAGCGAGAAACCAACGGCCACGGGCCAGGCCTGCCGCGACGCCATCGGGGGACGGCGGCAGGAGGCGGGACAGCCCGTCAACCCTCGAAGAAGGATCTCCTCCTGGCGTCCTTCCGGCGCAGGAGCCTCGTGGCCAGCACCACGAAGGCGGCCCCCGCCAGAATCAGGAGCCCCCCCGCTAAAAGGGGCACGGCGCTGCCGTCGACTTCGGAATAGGCGAACGAGACGCACACGCTCAGGGCCCCGGCCTCCACCAGGAGCAGACCCAGGACGAAGGCGAGCATGGCCGGGATAAGGTTTCTTGCCATCACCCCTCCGGAGGGCCGCGAGGCCCGGCATGGCCGGGGGAGAATAACCCGTTGAAAAGGGAGCGCCCGGGCGGAAGGGGTGCCCCCCCCCCGCCCGGGCGCTCCGCAGGCGGGCCCCGCACGGGGGCCGGGGGGCCTGGCTACTCGCCGCCCCTCCCGAAGAGCCTCAGGAGGAAGAAGAAGATGTTTATGAAGTCGAGGTAGAGCTGCAGCGCCCCCATGCAGACCGCCTTGGCCTCCCCCTCGGGATTCCCGAAGCCGCCGGCGTGGATGACCCGGAGCTTCTGGTGATCATACGCGGTGAGGCCCGCGAAGATCAGCACCCCGCCTACGCAGATGAGGAACTCGAGCGCGGAGCTCCCGGCGAAGATGTTGATGATCGAGGTGATGATGAGGCCCACGAGCCCCATGAAGAGGAAGCTGCCCCAGCTCTGCAGGCTCCTCTTGGTCATGACCCCGTAGATGGCAAGGGCCCCGTATACGCCGGCCGTCGAGAAGAAGGCCTTGTAGATGACGCCAGAGGGGTAGATCGCGAGGAACAGGGACAGCGTGAAGCCGATGGACACGGCGTAGACGAGGAAGAGGGCCTTGACGGCGGCGCTCGAGAGCCGATCGATGAGGAAGCTGATCCCGAAGACGAGGCCCAGCTGGAGGATGATGATGCCGATGTAGACGGCGCCCCCCCCGAAGACGAGCCTCAGCCACGCCTCGGAGTGGGCCAGGAGATAGCCCGTGAAGGCGGTGACCGCCAGGGCGCCGCACATCCAGACGTAGATCTTCTGGAAGAACACGGCCTCGGAACTCAGGGCCAGGGGGGCCGGGGCAGACTGCCACTGAGGGGGCCCGCCATACTGAGGAGGCTGTGCGCCGTATTGGGGCGGCTGCGTGTAGTCCTGCATGAGAGTAGCTCCTTGTCTCAAGAAAGACCCTGCCGGGCGTCCGGTCAGGGCCGCAGAAGGGTTCACGCCGTGCCCGGAAGCCGGCGGCTGGTTAGACTGCAATCCTGAAGGTGTGCGGGGTAAGCGTGCCCGCCGGGCGGCGCCGGGGGCCGGGCGAGAAGGAACCGGAAGCGCGGGCGTCGGCCGGGCCCTCGCCTCCAATCTGGAATATAACCACCGGACCGGCGAAAAGCAAGTGGCGCGCCGTGTCAAGCGGCACGTCCGGCCCGGGGCGATTCCGGGCCGTCCCCGGGGTGCGGCTCCGGGGCGCTCCCGGGGTGCGCCCCAGAGCCGCCAGCCCGGCCGCGCCGGGGGGCCCGCCGGATCCCGGCCCCCGCGCGGCGAGGCGCCCTCCCGTGCAAGAGGGCGCGGAAGGCCGACCCGCCGGGATCCCGGGGGTGCGGGGATCCGTGGTTCCGCCCCGTATTGTCAAGCAGGGACGCAAGTGATAACATCCTTAGATCCGCCGGAGAAAGGACGGCACTTGGCATGACCAGATACCTCGCACTCGATCCTGGCGAAAAGACCGTGGGCTGCGCCGCCGGAGACGATGCCGGGGGCCTGGCCAGCCCCCTGCCGCCGCTGGCCCGGAGGCCGCACGCGCGGTTCCTCGCGGAGGTGGCTGGGCTCGCCACCCGGCAGGGTGCGCACGCGCTGGTGGTGGGGCTCCCCCTGCGGGACGGCAAGGTGGGCCCGAAGGCCCAGGCCGCCCTGGCTCTCGCCTGCGAGCTCAGGAAGGCCGTGCCCCTCCCCGTCCTGGTCGAGGACGAGTCCTGGACCACCGCGGAGGCCTACGAGATCATGGACGGTAACCTCCTCAAATCCCCCCGCGCCCGCAGGGCCAAGGCGGACGGCATCGCGGCGGCCCTCATCCTGGAGAGGCTCCTCCGCAGGGCAGGGGCGCCGGCGGCGCCCGTTGCGGCCGGATCCCCGGGGGACGGCCGGCCCGCCGGGGGCGCGGCGTACGGCCCCCCGGGAGCCGGGACGGGGGACGCGGGCGCGGCAGGGGGCCGGGTCTAGTGGAATTCAAGAGAAAGCCGACCCCGGCCAGAATCAGTACGGGGCCCAGCGTGGCGGGCCGCGTGACAGGCTTCCTGGGCATCGCGGCGGTGGCCGCCCTCATCTTCGGCTTCCTGGAGCTCCTGGAGTACAGCCACCGCTTCACGGCGCCCGAGACCGAGAGCCGCGAGATCCTGGTCTCCATCCCCCAGGGGGCGGGATACCCGCAGATAGCCCGGATCCTCCAGGACGCGGGGGTCATCCGGGACGGCGCCGCCTTCCTCTGGGCGGTGCGCATCAACTCGCTCCTCAAGAGGCCAGTCTCCGTCAAGGCAGGCGAGCAGGCGCTGGATCCCTCCCTGTCCACCTGGGAGACCCTGGCGCTCCTCTCCCGCGGGAACTTCAAGCTATACCCCTTCACCGTGCCCGAGGGCTGGAACATGGCCGAGATCGCCCGCCAGGCGGAGCTCGCCGGCCTGGGGAGCGCCCAGGAGTTCCTGGCCCTCTGCCGGGATCCCGGATACGTCCGCTCCCTGGGCATAGAGGCCCCCAGCCTGGAAGGCTACCTCTTCCCGGAGACATACAGCTTCCCACGGGGGACCTCGCTCAGGACCGTCGTGAAGGCCATGACGGACCAGTTCTTCAAGGTCTGGGCCAAGTACCGGGACCAGGCGGCCGCCCGGGGCCTCACCATGAACCAGGCGGTCACCCTCGCCTCCATCGTCGAGAAGGAGACCGGCGACCCAGCCGAGCGCCCCCTCATCGCCGCGGTCTTTTTCAACCGCCTGGCCAAGAACATGCGGCTCCAGACCGACCCGACGGTCATATACGGCATACCTAACTTCGACGGCAACCTCACCCGCGCCCACCTGGAGACTCCGCACCCCTGGAACACCTATGTCATCCAGGGCCTCCCGCCGGGACCGATCGCGAGCCCGGGCGAGGCGGCCATCCAGGCCGCCGTGAACCCCGCCCAGGCGGAGTACCTGTATTTCGTCTCCAAGAACGACGGCACCCACCATTTCTCCGAGACCCTCCGGGAGCACAACCGCATGGTGGCCCAGTACCAGCGGCAGGGCCGGGGATCCTGATCCAGGGGCGCCCCGCGTGCCGCTCCCGGCTCCCTGCTTTCCGTCCCAGCCCTCCCCCGAAAACCATTCCCGACCCCGAAGCCGCTCCCCGGCAACTCCGCAGGCTCACGTCCCGCCAGGCCGCGGGGCCCGCCGCGGGCACGCCCGATCTCGCGGAGCGTGGGACGCCCCCCGTCCCCCACACCCCGACCCGCCCGGCCCGGGTACCCCCCGGAGAGGCGGCCCCCACCGCCCCTCCCTGCCGGGGACGGCCTCGGATCATGAAGTCCTATATCATCAAGCGCAGCATCCTGGCCGAGACCGTGCCGGCCTTCCTGGTGAACCTCGCCGTCTTCACCTTCATCCTGCTCATGGCCCGTGTCATGCAGCTGGCGGATCTGGTGATCACCAACGGGGTGTCCACCGGGGAGGTCGCATGGATCTTCCTGCTCGTCATGCCCAAGATGCTTTCCATGTCCGTGCCCATGGCGGCCCTCCTGGCCCCGCTCACCACCTTCCTGAGGATGAGCGCCGATTCCGAGATAACCGTGCTCAAGGCCTCGGGGCTGTCGCTGTACCAGCTCCTCCCGCCCATCGTCCTCTTCGGGCTCGCGGCGGGGGCGCTGACCGGGATACTGAACGTGATCGTGACGCCCGCCGCGAACCTCCGCTTCCGCTCGGAGATCCTGACCCTCGCCAAGGCCCGGGCCGATCTCGCCATCAAGGAGCAGGTCTTCGTGCGGGACTTCCCCGGCCTCACCATCTACGTGGGCCAGCTCCCGTCCAAGTCCGACGAGATGGAGAACATCTTCATAAACGACCGCAGGCTGCCCGGCGAGAACACCGTCATCGTGGCCGCCAGAGGCATGCTGGACATCGACCGCGAGGAGGGGCTGCTCCTCTTCCGCCTCGCTAATGGGGTCATAGACCGCATGCACGGGGACCGCGGGAGCGTCGACAGCATCTTCTTCGGGACCTACGAGCTCAAGATCTCGCCGGGGCCCGAGTTCGGGGGCAAGGAGGACGGCTTCGCCATCGGCCGCTCGGAGATCCCCACCTGGGAGCTCATCCCCGAGGCCAGGCGCCTGATAGCCCAGGGCGACTGGTACTACGTGCAGGTCATGATGGAGTTCCACAGGCGCCTCTCCTTCTCGGCGGCGGCCTTCATCATGGCCGTCATAGGCATGCCCCTGGGCGCGAGCTTCCGCGCCAAGGGCCGCAACTTCGGCCTCGCGGTGGGCCTCTTCGTCTTCATAGTCTACTACTCGGTCTTCTCGGTGGGCATGTCGCTCGGGGGGACGGGGCGCATGCCTCCCGGCCCGGCCATCTGGGCCGCCGATGTCATGCTGCTCGCCCTTGCCCTCTGGCTCCTCAAAGGCATCAACCGCTCCGCCGCCATAGACCCCGCCGCCGCCTGGAGGCGGGCCTGCAGACGCCTTCTCTCCCGGCGCGCCGATGCCGCCGGGCAGGGGGCGCCGGACGCGGACGGGACAGGCGGCAGGCACCCCCAGCCCGGCGTCCCGTGCCCTCCCGAGGCCGGCGGCGCCCCGGGCGCCCCCGGGGCCCGCCCGTGAGCGTCATCACCCGCTACCTGACGGTGCTCTTCCTGAAGCACCTGATATTGTGCTTGTCAGGATTTCTGACGCTGTTTCTAGTGGTTGACTTCATAGAGAAGATCACGGACTTCATGACCCACCGCATACCGCCCTGGGAAATCGTCCTTTACTTCGCGGCCCAGCTCCCCTTCGTCACCTCCCTGCTGATCCCCGTGGCCACCCTGGCCTCGGTGCTCATAACACTCGTGATCCTCGCCCGCAACTCCGAGATCGTGGCCTTCAAGGGCTCGGGGGTGAGCCTCTGGAGGCTCACGCGGCCCTTCCTCGCGACGGGCCTCGTCCTGTGCTCCCTGGTGTTCCTCCTGGAGAACCTGGTCACCCCCTCCACCGCGGAGATAGCCAACCGCATCTGGGAGGGCCAGGTCCGCAACCGCCGCTCCGAGAGCCTCCAGAGGGAGGTCAGGGACGTCTGGGCCCGCGACGTGAGGCTACTTGAGCACTTCGCGGTCTACGACGAGTCGCGTGGCGAGGCGCAGGGCGCGTCCCTCATCTTTTTCGACGACCGGCTCAGCCTCGCGAGCCGCATCGAGGCGGAAGGTGCCTTCTTCACGCCGGAAGGCGCGCGCCTCGTGAACGCGGAGGTCAAGACCTACAGCGGCCAGGACGGCGAAGGCATACCGCGCTTCGAGTTCCGGCGCGAGGCAGAGCTCTTCCTCCCAGGCTTCCCGCCCCCGCCGCACGGGCTGGGGCACCAGGGAGACACCGACAGCGACGAGTTCTCCGTGCGTGAGCTCTCCGATAGCATAGACCTCCTGAAGGCCGAGGGTTACTACCCCATCCGGCAGACGGTGGATCTCCAATTCAAGTTCTCCCGGCCCTTCATCACCCTGGTCATGATCATCGTGGGCCTCCCCATCGGCTTCTGGCGCGAGAAGGGAGGGAGCGTGGCCATGGGCCTCGTCCCTGGCCTCGTGCTCTCCTTCCTGTACCTGGTCACCCTCGAGCTGTCCCGGAGCGTGGGCTACGCGGGCCTGCTCCCGCCCTTCCTGGCGGCCTGGCTCCCCAACGGCTTCTTCCTGCTCATCGGCCTTTACCTGTTCTCCTACGTCAGGCAGTGACCGCCTCCGGGCGCGCGGGCCGCTGGCGGCGGGGGGCCCTTCCTGGGCTCGGGGATCAGCCTCGCGAGCACCCGGTCGAGTTCGGCGGGATCGACGGGCTTGGCCACGTAGTCGTCGAAGCCGTTCCCGAGGAAGTACTCCCGCATGCCGGGGACGGTGTTCGCCGTGAAGGCCACGACCGGGAGCGACGCGAGGCGGCCGCCCCCCATGGCGCGGATGATCTGCACGGTCTCCTCCCCGTCCATGCCGGGCATCATGTGATCCAGGAGCACGAGGTCGAAGTCGCCCTCCTCCAGGGCCCGCAAGGCCTCGGCGCCGCCGGAGGCCGTCCTCACCCGCATCCGGTAAGGCTCGAGCAGGCCCTCGGCCACGACGAGGCTGGTGATGAGATCGTCCACCACGAGGACGGACGTCCCTGGCGCCGTGAAGCTCGCCGGGGACGTCCCCCGGGGCCCGGCAGGCGCCGGCAGGGAGAGCCCCCCCATGGGGGAGCGGTCGCGCACCTCCTGGATCACCTCCGCCGTGAAGACCGAGCCCTTCCAGGGAGCGCTCGTGGCCTTGATGTCCCCGCCCATGGCCCTGGCCAGCCCGCGGGCCTCCGGTAGCCCCAGGATCGCGCCGGCGCGGGCGGGGCCGGCCGCCGGGGTCCCCCGGCGGAAGATGCGCCTGAGGTCGGCGGGCCTGATGGCGGCGCCCGTGTCCTCCACGCGGAAGACCAGCCGTATCCGGCCGTCCGCCCCGCCGCCAGCGAGCTCCCCGGGGCCGCGGCCCCTCCCCCCCCACGGGGGGTAGAATCCCGCGCAGCACGTAGGGCGGGTGAGGGCCAGCCAGCCCCAGCGCCCGGGGGGAAGCGCGTACGCCTCCAGGCGTATGCGCCCGTCCGGGGTGTGCCGGACGGCGTTGCGGAGGAGCGCGTGCAGTATCCGCGCGACGCCCGCGCGGTCGCCCGCGAGACGCGAGGGAAGCGCGGCGGGGGCCGCCACCTCCAGCTCCACCGGCCTGTCCCCGATGAGCAGGCGGGCCACGCCCGCCGCCTCTTCCAGAAGCCCGGCCGTCCAGTAGCTGCTAGGCCCGGGGCCCTCCGCGCCCCGCCCCCCCTCCGGCATGCGATCCAGCAGATCCTCAGCGGCCGCGACCAGCCCCGCCCCCGCCCTGGCGACGGCCTCCAGCCGCCCGGCGGCATCCCCCTCCTCCAGTCCGCGCCGGGCCAGGTCGGCCAGTTCCTCCAGCGCCTCCGCAGGCGCCCGGAGCTCCCTCCGCAGACGCTCGAGGCATGCCGTCTTCATCCGGAGATCGGCCCCGGCGCGGCGGGCGGCGGCGCGGGCCGCGAGGGCAGGGGCCAGCCAGAGGACGGCGGCCGCGAGGAGAGCCGCCGCCTGGACCGGCCCCAGGAGCCGCAGCCGGGCGCCCTCCTCCCGCAGTGAGCCGAGGTTCAGCTCCACCCCGGCCACGGCGTCCACGCGCCCGTCCTCCCGCAGGATCGGCGCGTAGGCCCAGGCCAGGACGGCCCCCGTCCTACCGGAGGCGGCCGCGGGATCCCGCGCGGCCGCGCCGCCGCTGGCCGCTACGACTATCTGCCGCCCGCCCTTCCCGACCCGGAGGACGTTCGCGGAGGCGAGGCCGGCCCTCGCCGCGAAACGTGCCAGGCGCGCCTCGAGGCGCAACCGTTCCGGGCGGGGCGGGCCGTCCGGGCCGCCCCGCTCAGGGGCGCCCTCTCCGCCACTGCCCTCCCCGCCGTCCCGCCGACTGAGAACCGCGAGATCCTCACCGCTGACCAGGGCGGCGGCGGTGACGGCCAGGCGGGCCATCCTTTCGGACGATGCCGCCTCCCCCCGGGCCCCCGCGAAGCCGCGCAGGGCCCCCCACGAAAGAAGAGAGAGCGCGAGAGACGCCGCCAGGGACGCCAGGGCGAAGAGGAAGAGCGCCCCGCCCGCGGCGGCGCGTCCCCCCGCGCGCGGGGCATAGGAAGCCATCAGAGCGTCTCACACGCGGAGCAGACTACCCGCGCCCGCCTTCTTCCGCCGTCCCACGCCCCGCCCGTGCCTGCGGCCCGGAGAGGGGGCCCCGGCCAGCCGCGCCGGAAAAGGCGCGGCCGTGCCGCGTCGGGCCGCGGCACGGGGAACCAGGGCATCGCTCAGTCCCGCCCGTCCGCCGAGGGGGGCGGCGGGGCCTGGCAAGCGGGCCTGGGCGGGACCGGCACCTTCTTGGAGGCGGGGAGCCACCTGGCGAGCACGCGTTCGAGCTCGGCCTCGTCCAGCGGCTTGGCCAGGAAGTCGTCGAAGCCGCTCTCGATGAAGAACTCCCGCATGCCGGCGACGGCGTTGGCCGTGAAGGCCACGACCGGCAGGGACGCGAGCCGGCACCCGTCCATGGCGCGAATTACCTGGACGGTCTCCACCCCGTCCATGCCGGGCATCATGTGATCCAGGAGCACGAGGTCGTAATCGTGCCGCTCCAGGGCGCGCACGGCATCGGCCCCGCCCGAGGCCGTCGTGACGCGGGCCAGGTAGGGCGACAGGATCCCCTCGGCCACGATGAGGTTGCTGGTCAGATCGTCCACCACCAGGATGTCCGCCTCCGGCGCCGTGAAACACGGCTCCCCCGCCCAGCGCCTGGCGGCCGGCCCTACCGGCCCGGCCGCGTCGCCCGCCAGGGGGCCGGCGGGCCCGGGATCCGCGACCCTCTGGATGATCTCCGCCGTGAAGGCGGAGCCCTTCCCGTGGTCGCTTTCCGCAGTGACGTCCCCGCCCATGGAACGGGCGAGGCGGCGGGCGATGGGGAGCCCCAGGGACGGGTTCCCGGCGCCGGGGCCGGCCCGCGAGCGATCCCCGGCGATCCGCTTGGGGCCGTCGGACAGGAAGACCGCGCCGGCGTCCTCCACGCGGAAGATCAGGCGAAACTCCTCCATGCAGCCGGCATAGGTGCCGTCTCCCGCGCCGCCGGTAGGGGCCGCGCCGCTCCCGGCGGGGGGGCCGTCCACCAGGGGGGCGGGGAGGCGGGTGGCCCTCGCCGGGGCGGCCGCCCCACCTGCCGGGGTCGTCCCCGTTCCGCCTGCGCCCGCGGGGGCGGCCGCCGGCAGCGCGGAGACCTTGAGGCGCACCCTGCCCCTCGGGGTGTGCCGCAAGGCGTTGTGGAGGAGGTTGAGGAGGATCTGCTTGACGCGGATGCCGTCCCCGTAGAGCGCGGCGGGGATATAGCCGGACATCGACGGCTCGATTTCCACCGGCCTGCCCTCGATGAGCAGGCTGGCGAAGGACACCGTCTCGGAGACCAGATCCGCAGTCGAGTAGCGGAAGGGCCGGAGATCCACCCCATCCCGCTCATCCTTGGAGATATCGAAAACGTCCTCCACGATGGCCGCCAGGCCCGCGCCGGCATTGGACACCCGCTCAACGCTCCGGATCGCCGCGGGCGTCCCGAACTCGCGGCAGGCCAAATCCGCCAGGTGCACCACGACCGCCACGGGGGTGCGGATCTCGTGGCTTATCAGGGTCAGGAACTCCGACTTGGCCAGGGTGGCGGCCTCGGCGCGGCGCGCGGCCGTGCGGCTGGTCAGGATGGAGACGAGCCCGCAGGAGGAGAGTATCAGCAGCGCCGCCACCTGGAGTGAGAGGAAGAGCGTCAGCCGGGCATTGGCGTCCCGGAGCACCCGGTCGTCCACATCCACGCCCGCCACGGCCTCGATGCCGCCGTCCCGCCGCCTGACCGGGGAGTAGGCGCTCGCTATGCCGTACCATCCCTCGACGTAGACCCCCACCCCGAGGCAGACCGTCTCGCCGTGGAACCAGGCACGATCCACCCCCTCCTCCTCCTCGAGATCCACGGCAGGCGTGTCCAGCCCGACCCTTGACTCCTCATCATAGTCGTTGTCGATGATATAGCGCAACCGGCCCTCGGGGTCGATCCGGAGGTAATACACGTAAAGCACCCCCATCCGGTCCGCGAAGGCCGCGAGCCGCTCCTTGAGCGCCGCGTATTCCGGCTTCCCCACGTCCCCGGGTTCCCTCAGGGCCGCGAGCTCCTCCCCGTCGACCAGGGCGGCGACGGAGACCGCCTGGCGGGAAAGGGTCTCCGTGAAGGCCGCCACCTGGGCCCTCATGTACCTGCTGAAGGTAAGCCCCGTGTAAACCGAGAGCGCGAGGGCCGCCACCAGGGACGCGAGGAAAAACGCGAACACCTGCCGCCTCCCCAGCAGGCACCTGGAACCCGGGCGCGGGGCGTCAGCAGACATCAGCCCTCCTCGACCGTATCGCGTGAGGCGATGCCGCTTCCGGCCGCGGGCGGGGCGGCGGGGTCCGCCGCGACTTCCCCCGGCCGCGCGAGGGAGGCTATGCGCTCGGCCTCGCGCCTCACGCCCTCAGGGAGGGAGCCGGCGAGGATGCGGGGGATGGCGGAGTCCACCGACTCCAGGTCGCGGGAACCCACCGCAGCGTCCAGCCGCCCGAGCTCCTCGAAGAGCACCTGGGACCCGCCGAGCCCCTCCGCCTGGAAGACGGCGGCCGCGACGCGGGAACGGTCGTCCGCCGGGCCCGTCCCCGGAACCGCCTGCGGCCGGCCCGGAGCCCCGGGAGGGGAGAGGCGCCCCTCCGCCAGGGCGGCCTCCGCAGCCTGCCCGCTGATCCTCGCGAGCTCGTCCCGGAAGGCCGGGAGCCTGGAGTCGATGTAGCGCAGATCCCCGGCGCGGCCGGCCTTCTCCAGCATCATGGCCAGGAAGGACAGATCGTCCGCGCCCAAGGCGGCAAGCCCGCTCCGGAGTGACTTGAGGGCGAAGGTGAACTCCGACATGGACAGGGGACGGACGCCCGCGTCCCCGCCCGCCGCGGGAACGCCGCCGGGAGCCTTTCCTCCTCCGTGGGCGAGCCCCTCCTGAATCAGTCTGAGGACGCCCCCGGCGCCGGGGGCGTCCCCGGCGGAGGGCGGCTGCACGACGGACAAGAAGCTCCGGTCGGGGGAGGGCGGAAGCGCGAGCCTTGCCAGGATCCCGCGGCTCTCTTCGGCGAAGACGCCCAGCGCGGCGAGGTAGCGCCTGGTCGAGCCCCCGTACAGGGCGAGGCCCTTCGCGGCGTCGAGGCCTGCTATCTCATGGATGTCGGCGGGAGGGGACTCCGGCGCGGCCTCGGAAGTGCCCTGGCCCGAGATCGGAAGAGCACAC
>JAITEZ010000156.1 GCA_031281735.1 Deltaproteobacteria bacterium
CCGCGGCCGCCGGCCCCCCCGCGGGAGGGGCGGGGCCCTGGGAGGCCCCGGCATCCCCGGGGCGGCCCCCGGGCGCGGCCCCGGGCGGCCCCTCGGGCGGGAGGGGGCTGATGTCCTCCTCGCGGACGCCCGCCGTCACCTCCACCTCCCCGGTCTCCGGGTCCTCGCGCTGGGAGAGGATGACGGCGGCGAGCCCGAACTCCTGCTTGATGAGGCTCACCACGGCGGGGAGATCCCTCGCGGCGAAACGCTTAATCCGCATAGGCGAAGGTCACCTCCCCCATGATCTTCAGGCGGGTCGTGGCGGTGAGCTCGGAGTGCGAGAGGACCACCAGGTTGGGTATGAAGCGCTCGGTGAGCTTCCTCAGGTGCCTGCGGACCATGGGGGAGCAGAGCACCACGGGCTGGAGGTTCTGGGAGGTCAGGACCTGGACGCCGTTGTTGACGGCGTTCAGTATCCTCTGGCCGGTGTCGGGGTCGAGGGTCAGGTACGCCCCCCGCTCGGTCTCGGTGATGCTCCGGCCCAGGCCGTCCTCGATGTCGGCGCCCACCGTCATCAGGGGGAGCTCGCCCGAGGGGGTCGTGTAGTTGCGGATGATGCCCCGGGCGAGGCGCTGCCGCGCGAACTCGGTGAGCAGGTCCGTGTCGTGGGTGATGGGGGCGTGGTCGGCCAGGACCTCCAGGATGGAGGGCATGTCGCGTATGGAGACGCGCTCCCGCAGGAGGTTCTGGAGCACCTTCTGGATCTGGCCTATGGTGAGGAGCGCCGGGATCAGCTCCTCCACCACCTTCTCGTTGGTCTGGGCCGCCCCGTCCACGAGCCTCTGCACGTCCTGGCGGGAGATGAGCTCGTCCGCGTGGGCGCGGATGATCTCCGTGAGGTGCGTCGCCATGACCGAGGGGAGGGTCACCACCGTCCAGCCGAACTGCTGGGCCTCGTCCTTGCGCTCCTCGGGGATCCACAGGGCCTCCAGGCCGAAGGCGGGCTCCCGCGTGGGTATGCCGGGGACGTCCCGCCGCGCGTCGCCGGGGTTCATGGCGAGCTGGTGCTTGATCATCATCTCGGCGCGGCCCACCTCGTCGCCCTTGATGAGGACCGCGTACTCGCCGGGACGCAGCTGGAGGTTGTCGCGCACGTGCATGGGGGGGACGATGAAGCCCGCCTCCAGGGCGAACTGGCGGCGGATGGAGCGGATGCGCTCCAGGAGCTCCCCCCCCTGCTCCTCGTCCACCAGGGGGATGAGGCCGTAGCCCACCTCGAGCTCCAGGACGTCCAGGGGCAGGAGCGCCTCCACCTTCTCGACGGAGGGCGGCGCGGCCTGGGCGCCCGCCGGGGCGGGCGCCCCCCCCGGCGGGGCGCCGGGCCCCGGGGCGGCCGGGGCGCCGGCGGCCCCGGGCGGGGGCGCCTGGGGGCCCGCGAGCCCCGCGAAGCCGGGCCGGGGGGCCCGCCCCCCCTCTCCCATGGCGGCGGCGATCCTCCTCCGGCGCCAGAGGGCGAAGGAGATGGCGGAGATGACGATCCCCGTGAGGCAGAAGGCCGCGGTGGGGAGCCCCGGCAGGAGCCCCAGCAGGAAGACGATGCCCCCCGAGAGAGCCAGGGCCTCGTGGCGCAGCGTGAACTGCGCGGTGAACTCCCGGCTCATGGGGGACTCCGCCCCGGCCCGGGAGACTATGATGCCGGCGGCGGTGGAGATCATCAGGGCCGGGAGCTGGCTCACCAGCCCGTCCCCCACGGTGAGGACGGTGTAGGTCTGGGCGGCGAGGCCCGGGGGCATGCCGTTCTGCAGGACGCCGATGACGAAGCCGCCCACGATGTTGATGACGGTGATGAGTATGCCCGCGACGGCGTCCCCCCGCACGAACTTCGAGGCGCCGTCCATGGCCCCGTAGAAGTCCGCCTCCCGGGCGATGACCTCGCGCCGGGCCTTGGCGTCGGCCTCCTGGATGAGCCCCGCCGCCAGGTCCGCGTCGATGGCCATCTGCTTGCCGGGCATGGCGTCCAGGGTGAAGCGGGCCGCCACCTCAGCAATCCTCCCCGAGCCCTTGGTGATGACCATGAAGTTGATGATAACGAGGATCACGAAGATGATGACGCCCACCACGTAGTTGCCGCCCACCACGAAGTTGCCGAAGGCCTGGATGACCTCCCCCGCGGCTTCGGGGCCCTGGGCGCCGTTCAGCAGTATGAGCCGGGTGGACCCGATGTTCAGGGCCAGCCGGAAGAGGGTGAGGATCAGCAGGAGCGAGGGGAAGATCGAGAAGTCCAGTGGCTTGAGCGTGTAGAGGGCGGTCAGGAGCACGATCACCGCGACAGTGACGTTAAGGGTGAGCAGGAGGTCCAGGGCGGGCGTGGGGATGGGGAACAGGAAGACCAGGAGCACCCCCACCACGCCGAGGCCCAGTATGATGTCCCCCCCCCCGCCGCCGGAGAGCCTCTCGGCTATCCTGCCTGCCATGCCCTCAGCCACGCGACGCACCCCCTTCCGCGCGGGCGGCCGCCCGGCGGGCGGCCGGGCCCCGGGCGGCCCCGGCCGCGGCGGGGCGCGGGAGCCACGCCGGCGCGGGGCGCGGGCCGGCGCCCGGGGCGCCGGGAAGGCCCGGCGCCGCCGCGGGGGCGCCCGCCGCCGTATGCCCCCAGAGGCCCTCAGGCACGCTGCCTCCTGCCCTTGGTGCGGTAGATGTAGCTCAGGACCGCCGCCACGGCCTTGTAGAACTCCGCGGGGATGACCTCGCCCACCTCCACCGCCTTGTAGAGGGCCTGGGCCAGGGGCCTGTTCTCGACCACGGGCACCTTGTGCTCGCGGGCGATGTCCTTGATGCGCAGGGCCATGAAGTCCACCCCCTTGGCGACCACCACCGGGGCCGGGGCCTTCTCCCGGTCGTACTGGAGGGCCACCGCGTAGTGCTCGGGGTTGGCAATCACCACGTCGGACTTGGGCACGTCCGCCAGCTGGCGCTTCTTGGCGGCCTCGCGCTGGGCCTGGCGGATGCGGTTCTTGACCACGGGGTCGCCCTCTATCTGCTTGTACTCGTCCTTCACCTCCTGCTTGGTCATCTTCATGTCCTGCGTGAACTGCCACTTCTGGTAGCCGTAGTCCATGACGGCGAGGATCAGGAGCACGAGCACGGTCTTGACGAAGAGCTCCAGGGCTATCCTCAGCGTGAGAATCCCGATGGCCAGCGGCTGCATGTCCACCATGAGCACGAAGTCCTCGAGGTGATCCCTGATGACCAGGTAGCCCACGAGGAAGATGAGGCACATCTTGAGGACGGACTTCACGCAGTCCACGGCGGTGCGCAGCTTGAAGAAGCGCATGAAGCCGTTGACGAAGTTCAGGCGGTCGAGCTTGGGGGTCAGGGCCTCGCCCGAAAACAAGAGCCCGCCCAGCTGGTAGAGGTTGATGGCCACCGAGAAGACGAGCACTATGAGGGCCACGGGGAGCGAGATGACGAGGACCTCCCGGAGCCCCAGCTCCACCAGCGGGACCAGGTCGCCGGGATCCCTGGAGAAGTCCGCCGCCCGCCAGACCATGTGCCGGAACAGCTCCACCGCCCTGCCCCACCCGTAGGGGCCGAGGATGAAAAGGGCCGCGCCGGAGGCCAGGAGCACCACCGCCGCGCTCACCTCCACGCTCTTGGCCACCTGGCCCTTCTGGCGCGCCTGGCTGAGCTTGTGGCCCGTGGGCTCTTCGCTCTTCTCGCCCGAATCCTCGCCCATCTCTCACCTCATGCCGGCCCCGGCCCCCGCGGGGGCCGGGGGCCGCGCCGGCGCCGCGGGGAGGCCCCGCCGGCGCGGAAGGCCCGGGCCGGCCGCCCCTCCCGGAGGGCGGCGCCGTCCCTGGTTCAGGTCTGCCGATGAATAGCCAATGATGTTATAGCACCAACGGGCAAAATCGGAAAACCCCGGAAGCCCCGCCGGCCCGGGGCCTGCGGGGCCGCTCCCCCGGATCTCCCCGGCGGGCCCCCGCCCGGCCCCCCGCGGCCCGGGAGCCCGGCGGCCCCCCCGCCCCCCTCACCCGCCGCCCCCGGGGGCGAGTGGCGAGAGGTACTGCGAGACCCGCCTCAGGGCCTCCTGGGCCTCGTAGAGCCCCTGTCCCAGGAGACGGGGCCAGAAGTCCATGGAGAAGCCCAGGACGGCGAGGCCGACCAGGATGTAGAGGGGCATGGCCACGAAGAGCACCTGCATCTGGGGGACGGCCTTGGAGACTATCCCGAAGGAGACCTTGACGCAGAAGAGCAGGGCCACCACAGGGGCCGCGATCTTGACGGCCAGCACGTACATCCGGCCCACGGAGCGCATGATCTCGGTGAAGAGCTCCGGCCCCCAGAGGTAGAGGTACCCCGGGGGGGCGGCCCGGAAGCTGTCGGCCATGGCCCTGATCACTATCATGTGGCCGTCCGCGAAGACGAACAGGAGGGTGAAGACGATGTACACGAGCCGGGAGACCACCGGCACCTGCGCCCCGGTCTGGGGGTCCATGAGGTTCACCATGGTCATGCCCATCTGGAAGGAGAGGTACTCGCCGGCGAGGTTCGCGGTCTCCAGCACGAGCCTCACCATGAAGGCCATGACCGCGCCCATGATGACCTCCCCCAGGGCCAGGAACAGGAACCCGAAGAGGTCCATGGGCATCATGAAGGCCTCGTAGGAGACCTGCGGGGCCAGGACGAAGGCCAGGGTGAGCGCGATCGCCACCTTGGCCTCGGTCACGATGTTGGGGCTCCCGATCACCGGCGCGAGGGCCACCAGCATCGAGATCCTCAGGAGCACCAGGACGAAGCCCGCGAACTCCGCCGCGTTGATGACCGGGGCGCCCAAGGGTCAGGCCGCCCCGCCCGCCGCGGGCGGCCCCGGGGCCCCGGAGGCGGCCGCGCCCGCGCGCGCCCCGGGAAGCCCGCGCCCCCGCCTCATCTCTGCATGTCCGCGGGGTCGAGCCCCGTGGTGATGAGGCCGGCCGCCGACCTCACCCAGTCGGGGAAGCTCACGAGGATCATCTCCGTGTACTCCAGCAGCTTGTCCAGCAGCCAGGGGCCCGCCACCACCACCACGAGCGAGATGCAGACGATCTTCGGGATGAACTGCAGGGTCATCTCCTGGATCTGGGTGGTGGCCTGGAAGACGCTCACGATGAGGCCGATGGCGAGCCCCACCAGCAGCATGGGGAGCGACAGGAGGAGGATGAGCTCCATGGCCTTGCGGCCGAAGTCGATGACGAATTCAGTGCTCACGGGACTCCTCCCGGGGGCGGGGCGGCGGCGCTGGGGGTGGAGAGAAGCGGCGGCGCCGGAGGGGCGGCGCGGGTGGTGGAGCGCGGCGGCTCGCTGAGCGGGGAGCACGGCGACGGGCGGGCGCGCTCCGAGCTGCTGGG